>CAYJEZ010000061.1:0-14732 GCA_964369215.1 uncultured Eubacteriales bacterium | reverse complement strand
CCAGTATTGATTTGCAAACTTTCACTGTAATCGTGATTAGCATATTTCACGGCACGATTAGTAAGTTTTTTTAATGGTGCTGTAATTTTCATTGCTTGTGAATAGATAATAAAAAAAGATAGTATTACCAATATTAAAAACACCACTCCAAATGAAATAATATTTGTGATTGTTAGAGAATTAATACTGTCCATAGCAAGTATGGAAACAACAGCCCCATTGGTATCATCTGATAGATACTCTGTTAAAACAGCAAGATATTTTTTATATTCAATAGTTATTTGTGTAGGAACAGAATTTTCTAATTCTAATAATTTTGAAGTCACATCGTTATTTATTATAGTACCATCATTCAAAAATAATTTTTCACTAATAAAAATAAACTCGTCTACCCTAAATAATTGCTTTCGTTAAGTTCTTCAAGTTTTGTGACAGCTTCTGGCCAAGTCATTTTATCGCCTGGATCTTGTGTCCACATTAGTCCTGTTACATTATCAGATACTGTGCCGTCGCTATTATCAGTGTAACTTGGTTGATTTCCATCAAATTGTGCGTCTTGTCCATAAAATGCATCTCCTTGTGACGGTTCATCAATTATAGCATCATTTGAATATATTGTTGTCAATCATTCTAACTGTTTTTATTGTTAAAACCATACAAAATAAAAAATAATTTGAACAAGTTAATTGTACATTAAGCCTTGCGTTATTTGCTTTGTAGTACTGCCTTAACTTAATACGATTTTTACACGCATGTGCTACAATATAAGAAAATGAAAGAGGTGTTACTTATGAGTAAAGCAATTGAAGGAGATATTAATACAACACAGTTAAGAAAAAATTGGCAATTAGAGGAGTTAAATGATAAGGCGGTGCAAAATCTTGAAAATGATAGCAAGTATTTTTTGTCACAGGCACTTTCGACACCTTGCTTAAATAATGTAAGCGGTGTAGATGGAGTGTTCATAATAGATGACAAGGGTAGAAAGTATTATGATTTTCATGGAAATAGCGTACATCAGCTAGGATATAACCATCCAAGACTTAAAAAAGCATTATTAAAACAGTTAGACGATTTATCGTTCTCACCAAGAAGATTTGCAAATGAAGCAGCTACAAAGTGTGCAAAAAGGCTGTGTGAACTAATGCCAAGCAAAGACTATAAAGTGCTTTTTACGACAAGCGGCGCGGTATCTAACGAGATAGCACTAAAATTGGTTAGAAAAACAACGGGTAAGGCGAAGGTGCTTGCGGCGAAAGATTCATTTCACGGTGCTACATTTTTAACAATAGCAGTAGGTGGTACAGAGCATTTTAGAAACGGACTTGAACCATTTCCGGACTACTGTAAGCATTTTGCACATTTTTCATCGTACCAAGGTGACGACCCAAGAGGAGAAAAGGCACTTATTGAAATAGAGAGTATGTGTAAAAATGGCGATGTTGGGGCAATTTTAGTAGAGCCTGTTCGCTGTACCGACGTACAAATTCCACCTAAAGAGTATTGGAGGAAAATAAGGGGAATTTGTGATAATTATGATGTAGCACTTGTTTTTGACGAAATTCCTACAGCTTTTGGAAGAACAGGCAAAATGTTTACTTTTGAAAATTTTGGAATAGTGCCTGATATTTTAACTTTAGGAAAAGGCCTTGGAGGAAGCCTAGTGGCGTTCTCTGCCGTTATAGCTAACAAAAGGTTTGACTGCTGTGAGGAGACGTCAATGGGACACTTTACACATGAGAAAAATCCAATTGGAAGTGCTGTTGCACTTGAGCTTATAAATACAATTGAAGAAGAAAATTTATGTGAGAGAGCAAACGAAATAGGAACTTACATAAAAGAGCGTGTACTTAAAATAAATACAGAGCTTGTAGGAGATATTAGGCAAATTGGTGCACTTGTAGGGGTAGAGCTTGTTCTTAATAAAAATACAAAACAAAAAGCTATATTGCAAGCAGAAAAAATACTGTATAGTTGTCTTTCAAATGGGCTTAGTTTTAAAATATCGGCTGAAAATGTACTTACGCTTTCTCCTCCTCTTATTATAAGCGATAGCGAGTTAAAGCACTCTATGGACATATTGGAGTCTGCGTTTTTAAGCTTATAAACACTTTATCTACATATGATGTAGATTTAACACATACTTGATTAAACTTGCTTCTCTGATGTAGTATAATGAAATAAGCCTAAATTTATGATTGTTTTTTTATGTTGTTATTACCACGATATAAACTAATAACAAGGTATAATATTATTAATTTGTAGAAAAACTACATGGTTAATACTAATTAATTGGAGATGAAATTTATGCAAGCATTCAGTTTGGAAGTAAGAAAAAAGTATAAGAGCCTTAGAAAGTCGGAAAAAAGAGTTGCAGATGTATTGCTGTCATCAAGCTTTGATATACTAAATTCATCAATAGAAGATTTAGCGAAAGAGGCAGATGTAAGCCAACCTACTATTATTCGTTTTGCAAAGGCTTTAGGGTGTAAAGGCTATAAAGATGTTAAAAAAATATTGGTTTCTGAGCGTATAAAAAAAGAGCAAAATAATGAGCTGACTAAAGTGCTGTCTTTTGTGGTATCTGCTGAAGATAAACTGGTTGACACACCTACAAAGGTAGTGACAACACATATAAATCAACTTAAAGACTTACTGAAAAACTTATCGTCTTACGAGTTTATGAGGGCTGTAGAAAAGATAATAAATGCAAAAAACATTGTTGTTTTTGCTGTAGAGAACTCGACTTGTGTTGCAGATGATTTAAAAACAAAGCTTATTTATATGGGGTTTAACGTAGTTTTTCACAGCGACCCTTATTTACAAAAAATATCGGCAAAAAATTTAAACCCAGACGACGTTGCAATAGGTATATCGTACACAGGTTTTTCTACAATAACGGTGGATGCATTGGCGGCTGCCAAAAGTGCAGGAGCAGCCACTATAGCTATATCAAATAGTGAAAATGCTTTGATTAATAAGTACTCTGACATTATTTTATGTACAGGTAACGAGCAGTTTTTGTATGGAAGCGCTATTTTTTCGCGCTGTATGCAAATTGCGCTAATAGACATGCTTTACACAGGAATACTTATAACCGATTATAAAAAATACTCAGAATTGATAGAAAAAAACACAGAAGAGATTACATCATTTGCTTATCCTTATGAATAATGTAGATTTTCTACAAAGATAAAAATGAGTCGCGATGAAACTTTAACCAAAGTTTTACTGTGACTCATTTTGTAACTTAACAAACAAGCGTTATAATTTTGACAGTGCTAAGAGAAAGGGAAGAGAGAAATGATAAACTACAAATTACTAACCCCAGGGCCTCTTACAACTAGTGAGGGCGTAAAAAAAGAAATGATGGTTGACCACTGTACATGGGACAATGATTACAAAATTATAACTCAAGATATAAGAAAAGAGCTGCTTAATATAGCAGGAGTAAATGAGCAAGAATACACCACAGTTTTAATGCAAGGTAGCGGAAGCTTTGGTGTGGAGTCGGTTCTTATAAGCTCTGTTGGAGATAAGGAAAAAGTTCTTATTGTATCTAATGGTGCATATGGCGAGAGAATAGTAAAAACAGTAAAGCAAGCAAAGAGAAACTACGCTGTTTACACTTGCCACTACAACGAGAAGCCAAAAGCCGAGGAGATTGCAAAAATATTAAAAGCGGATAAAGAGATTACTCACGTAGCGATAGTACACTGCGAGACAACCTCTGGAATACTTAACGACATAGACACAGTGGCAAAGGTGGTTAAAGAGGCAGGGTGTACTTACATAGTAGACGCAATGTCTAGCTTTGGAGGAATAGAGATAGATGTTAAAGCACTTGATATAGATTTTATTATAAGCTCTGCTAACAAGTGTATACAAGGGGTTCCGGGGTTCTCTTTTGTAGTGTGCAAAAGAGGTGCATTAGAAAAGTGCAAAGGAAAATCAACAAGTTTAAGCTTAGATTTATACGACCAATGGGTAGAGATGGAAGTTGACGGAAAATGGAGGTTTACCTCTGCTACTCATGTTGTGTTGGCATTTAATAGGGCGTTAAAAGAGCTAAAAGAAGAGGGTGGAGTAAAAGCAAGAGAGGCAAGATACCGTGAGAATAATAAAATTCTAATTGACGGGCTTGAGAGGTTAGGCGTTAAGACGTATGTAGACAGAGTACACCAAAGCCCTATTATTACGACTTTCTTTTACCCTGATAATAAAAAGTTTTGTTTCTCTGAGATGTATGAATTTATTAAAGAGAGAGGCTATGCAATTTACCCCGGAAAAGTTACAAATGCAGATACATTTAGAATAGGCAATATAGGAGAGATATACACTGAGGATATGAGAGTGCTTTGTGGTATTTTTGCAGAGTATTTTAACAGATAGGAGAATTGGTTAATGAGTAAGATTGAAGTAGTTATTTTTGACTGGGCAGGAACAACTGTAGACTACGGTTGCTTTGCACCTGTACAAGCATTTGCACAGGCGTTTAAGGCTTTTGGCATTGTAGTAACAAACAATGAAGTTAGAGAGCCTATGGGAATGCTTAAGCGTGACCATGTGAAGTATATGCTTAATATGGAAAGAATTTCTAAAGAGTGGGAGCGTGTACACGGCAGAAAGTTTACCGAAGAGGATATAGATGCTGTGTACGAGAAAAGTGAGAACGGAATTTTAGATGTAGTTCATGACTTTTGCGAGCCTATACCATATGTATTAGATGCTATTAAAACCTTAAAAGATAAAGGCATTAAAATAGGAAGCACCACAGGATACACAAGAGAGATGATGGATATAGTTATACCAAAAGCTAAAGAGAGAGGATACTCACCAGACTGCTGTTTTACCTCTAACGATGTAGGTGGAGTTGGCAGACCTTACCCGTATATGGTTTTTAGAAACATGGAAGCTTTAAAAATTAGCAGTACAAATGCTGTAATTAAAGTAGGCGATACCGTGGCGGACATTAAAGAGGGCAAAAATGCAGGAGTTATAGCGGTTGGATTAATTGAGGGCAGCTCTGCTATGGGACTTAGCAAAAGTGAATTCGAGAATTTATCTGAAATAGAAAAAGAGGAAAATATAAAAAGAGTAGAAGGGCAGTATAAAAACGCCGGCGCAGATTATGTTATTAACAATATGTCTGAGCTTGTGGAATTAATTGAGAAAATTCAAAAATAATTAAATTAATTAAATATTGAGGAGAAATAATATGAAAAACAAAGCAATTAAAAGAATTATTACAGCGGCACTTTTATCTACGGTAGCATTAAACCTTGTAGCTTGTTCTACACCCGCAGAGACAGAGTCAAGTACAGCAGAGCAGTCAAGCACTAGCACGGCGGCTAGCACAGCAAATAGTGACACAGCAGACGACAGCGCAGACGTCGAAACTATCACTTACACTTTCCGTTTTGACTCTGACAATATAACAGAGGAAGAGGCGGCTAAAAGCAGAAACGGCATGATTATTAACGGCTTTGAGATGCTAGAGGAAGAGCTTGGCGGAGCAGTTAACTTTGAGATTGAATATCTACCTAAGCTTGAAATTGACGAACTTGCAATGCAAGCGGCTGGTGGTGTAGAGGCAGATTTATTTCTTGATGAAGAGACCTGTATAGGTCAAGCAGTTAAGGGTGGCTTAGTTCAACCTGTAGACTGGTTTACAGAGCTTGAGAATGTAAGCGGAAACATTTACCAAAATGTTATTGATGTTAGCATGTACGAGGGACACCTATATGGTATACCTATTGACACAGCACCTAACATGCTTTATGTAAACAAAAACATGCTTAAAGAGCTTGGCTGGACAGACGAAGAGATAGAGGCATGGCCTGATGCTGTTATGAATGGCGAGTGGGTTGTTCAAGATATGATAGACACAGGCAAAGCGGCTATGGACGCTGGCCTTGCAGAATATGGATTTATGATGGACGGCGTGGACAATGCTTCTTCTTTTACAGTTGCCAACGCATTTGGTTTTGATATTTACGACATGGCAGAGAACAAATTAATTGTAACAGATGAGTGGGTAGATGTGTTTACTCTTTGGAACGATTTAGTAAATGTAAGTGGTGTTACACCTGAGTCTTTACCAAGCTTTGAGGGTACATACGAGACTTTCTTCCAAAATGAGGCTCTGTTCTTTACAGATGTTAGCGGTTTTGGTTACTGGCAAAGAAACTCAAATATGACACAAGAGGAGTTCCACGCTTATTATGAGGAGAACTTTACACAAGCCTTGTTCCCAGCTGTAAACGAGGGTGACAACGGAAGCGCCGCTATGAAAGTACGCTCGCTATTTGTTTCTCCACAAGTAGAGGGAGAGAAATTAGACTACCTACAACAAGCTATAAACTTAGCTTACACACCAGAGAACACTGTATCTGCAATGTTTGACCAAGGCAAACCAAGCGTTGTAAAATCTGCCTTTGATTTAGCAGAGATGGACGAGTACAAATTCTTAAACGACATAGCTTACATGGCAGATTACTGCAACCTACGCTCTCCTCACCCTGATTTTGCAAGCGGTTACCACAGCTACTACAGAACCCAAGTAGAGGCTATAATTGTTGATAAAATTACACCTGAAGAGGCTTGGGCTAACATGAAAGCTGAAATAGAGTTTAACATTGACCCTGAGGAGCTACTTTACAAATAAAAGCATACCTCTATTAAACGCAATTATAACTTTTACATTGTAAATAAAACAGGCGACTTATTGCAAAAAAGTTTGCATTTGTCGCCTCTAATTTTATCATAGCAAATACATATATTGAGGTGACTTTCTTGAAAAGTAAAGCTAAATTATCAAAAAAATTATATCCGTTGTGGTTTTTACTGCCGTTTATGGTAGTGGTTTTTATATTTTTTGTGTTACCTATATTATTCTCTATTGTAATAACATTTACAGAGTTTGATATAAGGTATACCCCTACTTTTATTGGGCTTGACAATTATGAAAAATTGTTTAGAGACCCTAACCTTATGAGCATTTTGGGAGTATCTTTAATTTATGCAATATCTGCGCTTGCCCTTGTAATGCTAATGTCATTAATTATATCTATATTAACTCAGTTTTTTGTAAAGCAAAAAATGCTAAGATATGCCTACCGAACAATTTGGCTGGCGATGAACGCACTGCCAAGCATCATATATGCAATTGTTATAAAAGGAGTATTCTCTCCTACTGCAGACGGGGCGGCGAATGCTTTGGCGCTTGCTCTTGGTGTTATAAACGAGCCAATCGCTTGGTTTAATAATATTCCGCTACTATTAGTTATTTTAACCACAGGTTTTTTAAGCGGAGCTAACGGAGTAATAATACTGTCTGCCGCTATAAACGCAGTTCCAGAGAGCTATTACAACGCTGCAAGAATTGACGGAACCTCTGAGATAGGCATTGTAAGCCAAATAATATTGCCGTCGCTGAAATGGCCTATAATGTATTTAACCATAACAAATGCAATATCTTTAATATCGGGTTACATGTACATTCTTTTATTGACAGACGGTGGACCGAACATGAAAACCTCTACATTGTCGTTGTATGCCTACCAAACAGCATTTGATAGGTTAGACTACGGCTACGGCTCTGCAATTGCGCTTTTTGTTGTGGCTATATCTGTTGTACTTGTACTAATCATGTTTAAATTATTTGACTTTGACGAGATGATTAAGCCGTCAAGGGTAGATTAAGGAGAGATTAACTTGACTAAAAATAAACAAACTATAAGAAGTTTGCTAACCCACTGTGTAGTAATACTTATAACGGCTCCTGTTGTTTACTTTTTCGCATGGCTAATAAATACCTCTGTAATAAACAGGCTTACAGGAGAATTTACTCTTGAAAACTGGGCGTTTTTTTATAAAGAGATAGATATAGAGTCTACGATTGTTCCAGTTATTTGGCCGGTGCTCGGCTTTACTGTTTTGTTTGCATGTGTGGTTACTGTGTTAAATGTAATTTTAGCAGTTCCCACCGCCTATGCGTTTTCAAGGCTTGACTTTCCATGTAAAAAATTCTTTATGAAAACGCTGTTTTTCTTAAATGCTTTTCCAAGCAATACTATAATGATAGCCATTTTCTTTATAGCCATATATTTAAATTTAGCCAATACATTTTGGGGAATTGTAATAATATGCACAGCTCTTATGTTACCTAATCAGGTGTATATATTAAAAGGATTTTTTGATGATATACCGTGGGATTACGAGTGGGCGGCACTTGTTGACGGCTGCACAAGGTTTGAGAGCTTTAAGCAGGTTGTTTTACCACAGGCTTTTAATGGCATAGGTGTTATAATGATTTTTGCCTTTTTAAGTGCATACTCAGAGTGGTTCTTATTTAAAATTCTTATATTCTCAACAGAGTATGTAACACTTGCAAAGCTTATGCAAAGTATGCTTATGGCAGACGGCGAGATTGTTAATTACGGAGTAATGGCGGCTCTTGCAATATTTTTTGCATTGCCTGTGGCACTTTTCTATATGATTTCTCAAAGACAGCTTATGAAGATGAGTAATTTAGGAGGTAAAAAATTAGTATGATTAGCTTGAAAAATGTATCAAAAGAATATATAATAAATAAAAAGCAGAAAAACACAGCACTAAGAGGGGTGGATTTGCAAATTAATGAGGGTGAGTTTGTAGCTCTTTTAGGTCCATCAGGCTGCGGAAAGTCTACTACACTTATGATATTGGCAGGGCTTTTAAAGCCAACAGACGGAGAAGTGTATTTTTTTGATAAACTTGTAAATGATGTAGAGCCTAAAGACAGAAATATAGGAATGGTTTTTCAAAGTTATGCTTTGTACCCACACTTAACTGTAAGAGACAACATTGCTTTTCCTTTAAAACAACAAAAAATAAGCAAGGTAGAGAGATATAAAAGAGTTGAAGAGGTAGCAAAGACTGTGCGTTTAGAGGAGCTTTTAGACAGAAAGCCCACACAGCTATCAGGCGGTCAACAACAACGTGTTGCAATGGCAAGGGCGCTATGTAAGCAACCTAAAATTTTACTTTTAGACGAGCCTATGAGCAACCTTGACACAAGGCTTAAAGTAGATGTAAGAGACGAGATAAGAACACTGCAACAACGACTTAACCTTACAACCGTTATAGTAACCCACGACCAAGAAGAGGCAATGGCGATAGCGGATAAAATTGCAATATTAGACGGTGGAATGATTCAGCAAATGGGGACACCTGAGGAACTTTACAACAAACCGATTAATCTGTTTGTAGCAAACTTTTTAGGTAATCCTCCTATGAATATTTTAGAGGGAACTTTAGAGCAGAAAGACGGTACTTTAACTGCAAAAACTGCAGAGGGATCTATTAATGTTTTTGATAAAAAAGAGATGTACAAAAACTATATAGGCAAAAAAGTGGCAATAGGTGTTCGCCCTACTGAGATATCCCCTTGTAGCGACAAAGACGAGGAAGCACAAAGCATGTATGTAACTTTAATTGAGCATTTAGGAAATAAGCTTTTGGTTAAACTAAGCTTTGATAAAAATGGAGAAAAAGAGTATGTAAGAATGATTTGCTCAAGCGATTTTCCTATAAAGCTTGGAGATACTATTCCTATTAAATACACCAAAGATAGCATACATATTTTTGATTTAGAGAACGACGGAAAAAATATTAGTATTTAAACTATTAAAATGAGGGATTGTTTTATGAAAATTAACTCAAGCATTAATAGCATGCTTAACAAAATTGTATTAAAATTAGAGACCGAAGATGGGAAATGTTGCATATTAAACACGTTTGACAAGCTTAAAGACAATGTGTTTTCTTTTAGGCAAGACGAGTTTTGTGGCGAACTCAGCTTTATGCAAAAAGATAATGCAATAGTTAGCACTGTTAAAGTAGCAATAGTGCACGATAGCTCATATATACACCCTCGCTTTAAAGAGAGCGGAGTTAGTATAGTCCTAAATATAGATAATGAAAGCAATTTTTTGGCTCACTATAATTATAACGGTTGGTGGACAAGGCCTCATTTTGCTAAACAGTGTAGCGAAATTCCAGATAACACTCAGGTGCTCTCTTGGCAAAAGGAAGAGGATAGTTTTGTTTTGCTTACAGTTTGTGACGGCGAGTTTAAGTCTTTAATAAAAGGCGATGAAAACGGAGTTAATATGAGGTTTACTGCTAATACAAATGGCTACTCATATATTAATACAAAAGCCTTTGTGTTAGCTTTTGATAACAACCCTTACAAAGCATATGAAATTGCTATGAAAACAGCGCTGGATACGCTTGACACAACAAACCGAGACAGCCAAAAACGTAGGTACCCAGACATGTTTAATTTTTTAGGTTTTTGCACTTGGAATGCCTTTTACAGCGATGTAAATGAGGAGGGAGTTCTTAAAAAAGCAGAAGAATTTAAGGCGAAAAACTTGCCAGTAAAATGGTTTTTAATCGACCACGGTTGGTCTAAGAGTGAGAATGAGAAGCTCGCCGGGTTTGAAGAAGATTTTGATAAATTTCCCTCAGGGTTAAAAGGCTTAAAATTAAAATTGAACGAATTAGGTGTTAATAATTTAGGTGTGTGGCAAGGCTTTGGCGGTCACTGGGGAGCGATTGCTGAGAACTCAGTCGTGTACAAACAAATGAGAGAGAATTTACTGAGTACAAACACAGGGCATATCATACCCTATCCCTCAAAAGAGAAAAGTTTTGCCTTCTGGAACGCTTGGCACAGATACCTTAAAAAGCAAGATGTTGACTTTGTAAAGGTAGATATACAAAGTTCTTTAATTATATTCACAAAGGGTGTAATGCCTATAGGTAAAGCCGCAAAAGAAAGCCACTTAGGGCTTGAGGCATCGGTTGGGGTTAACTTTGACGGAGCGTTAATAAATTGTATGGGAATGGGAATGGAAGCGGTTTTAAATCGCCCTGTAAGTGGAATTAACAGAAACAGCAACGACTTTTTCCCTCATAAAGAGAAGAGCTTTAAAGCGCACGTATATGAGAATGTTTACAATACTCTTTACCATGGAATAGTAGGGCACGGCGACTGGGACATGTGGTGGACAAACCACAAAGAGTCTAAAAACAACGCTTATTTAAGGGCACTCAGCGGTGGACCACTTTATATAAGCGATAGACTAAACGATACGCAAGAGGAGTTTGTTTTTCCTCTAATTTTATCAGATGGATATGTATTAAGATGCGACAAACAAGGAGTTATTTCAAAGTCTCAAATATATAAAAAAGCAGATATGGTAAAGGTCTGTAACATAAAAGGAGACACCGCATATTTAGGGGTGTTTAACTGTGATTTAGAAGAAAAAACTGCTACTACTACCATAAGCCTGCAAGATTTAAACGACCTGAAAAAAGTTGACCGATACTTAATGTATGACTATAATTTAGGTGTGGCAAAAACTATTTTAGCTGACGGTAGTTTTGATTTAGAACTTAAAGGCAGTGGTTCGGCACTATACTCTTTTACACCTATTGTCAACGGAAAAGCTTTTTTAGGACTTTGCGATAAGTATATTTCATCGGCGGCTATAGAGTACAATACAGATAAATTTTGCATATTAAAAGAAGGCGGAGATGTGCTGTTTTACTCTGAAGAAGATGTGAGCGTTAGAGTCAACGGAAAAGAAGCCAAAGCGCAAATTTTTAACAATATTTATAGATTTAATTGTATTGATGAAAAAGAGAAAATAATTATTGAGTTAAGATAAAGTAAGAAAATAAAATAAATATTTTTTGAAGATTTAATTAGATTTATATTAAAGATGTTTATATGTTGAGTAAAATAAGGCAGATAATGACTTTTAAGGTCCTTATCTGCCTTATAAGTTGTTTATTTGAAAATATCTAACTGTTTTCAAATACCTATAGGTGCATATTGTCTACCAAGCAAGAAAAACCTAATAATAATATAATAATATCCTGGCTTTTCATTGTTTAAATAATTCATTTGGTTGATTATTTGAAACGTTAAACTAAAAAATAGTAAACTTAAGGCCTTTAGAATAGGTTTAAATATAGCTAAAGTTATGTGAAATCATATTGACTATTGGTTTTGATTGTGATATAATTTCAAAATTGAAACTATTTAAAATGAGGAATATTATGAGAGAGGCATATTTTAAATTTATGAGTGCAGTTGATATTGACTGCTACAAAAGTATAAGAGATAGCGAAATTGGTAGCAATTTGCCATATTCTGATGTTTTGCAACTATTTATTATTAATCATAAGCAGAATATGACAGTAAGTGAGCTTGCCGTTAGGCTCAATCTTTCTCGTCCTGCAATGACTCAAAAGGTAAATGAATTAGCAAATAAAGGTTTGGTTATAAAAACGCAGTCAAGCGAAGATAAAAGAGTGACATTTTTGTCGCTTGCTGAAAAATTAATTCAAAGCTGTGGCGATACAAAGTCAGCATCTCTAATAGATGCAGTTGATGAAAAATTTTCAGAGGATAAAAAAGCTGTATTTACGGAAATACTAAGCTTTATGGCAGATTATTTGAGTAGTGATGAGTAGTTATACATTCATTTTAATAATATAAACATAAAGTAACATGAGAATTTCAATAATTTGTGTGCAGATTCAAACTGCTGGAGGTTAATATTTTATTATGAGAAACGAATTTATTAAAATCATAGGAGCAAGGGAAAACAACCTTAAAAATATCTCAGTAGAAATACCAAAATATAAGCTTGTTGCTTTAACTGGTGTGTCTGGCAGTGGAAAAAGTAGTTTTGCTATGGATATACTGCAAAAAGAATGTCAAAGGCAGTATTTAGAGTCTATGGGTATGGTGACAGATGGTCTTAATAAGCCACAGGTAGATAGCATTGTTGGGCTTTCGCCATCGATTTCTGTTGGGCAAAAAGTGCTTTCTAAAAATCCACGCTCAACAGTTGGAACATACACAGAAATACTGACTTATCTTCGCATACTTTATGCAAAGCTTTCGACAAGAATTTGTCCAAATTGTAAGCGAGAAATTGCTCCGAATTTTGATGAAGAGGAGGAAATTGACTTTACTGACACGGAATGTCCTTATTGTAAAACTAAACTCTCACATCTTAAAATGGCGAGCTTTTCGTTTAATAAAACAGAGGGTGCTTGTCCCAAATGCAATGGCATTGGTGTTATAAAAGATATTGATTTTTCAAAGCTGATTGACACAAACCTTACCATAAAAGAGGGTGCTATAAAAATTTGGGGCAACGAAACATTTTGGGAACACTACTCAAATACATTTAAGGCTTGTGGTAGGCACTACGGTTTTACTTTTGATGTTTCTAAGCCTGTAAAAGACTATAACGAGCTAGAAATGTTGGTACTGCATGATGGAGTAGAGTGCGATGAGTTTAAGAAGCGTTTTCCTAATATTAAAAAGCCTAAAAGAGTTATGGATGGCTATGTTGAGGGGCTTCGCACCTTTGTAAATAAAAAAGTTGTGGAGTCTGATACAAAAAAAGTTGCTAACCCTGTCATCGCTAATGCTATCGGAAGCACTTTTTGCGACGAATGCGGCGGAACAAGGCTTGGCTTTGACGGTAGAACTGCGAAATTAAACGGAAAAACTATTATAGAAGTCAGCACTTTTACAATGTCATCACTCGTAGGATTTTTGGAAGATGTGCAAAATAGTTTATCAAAATCAGCGCAAGAAATTGCAACTGTAGTCATAGGTGATATTCTAAAGCGTGCAAACGGTATTGTGAAAATCGGACTTGAATATCTTTCAATCGACCGACCTGTTAGCACTCTTTCAGGAGGCGAAAGTCAACGAATTCGCCTTGCAAGCATTTTAGAGAGTGGACTAACAGGGGTTTTATACATCTTAGACGAGCCTACCACTGGGCTTCACATGGGAGATACCTTGCTACTAATTAAAGCAATAAAAAAACTGCGCGATTTAGGCAACACAGTTATCGTTATTGAGCATGATATGGGCTTTGTAAAAGAGTGTGACTATGTTATTGATTTTGGTGTCGGAGCTGGCTCTCTTGGCGGTGAAATTGTAGTATGTGGTACAGTTTCAGAGGTGTCACAAGATAAAACATCCATAACTGCAAGGTATTTGCGTGAGGAAAAGCATAAACCGAATGGCAAGAAGGTAAATGCAAGTAGTTTTATTGAGGTTAAAAATGCTACTGCACATAACCTTAAAAATATTTCAGTCAATATCCCACTAGGTCAACTTGTGTCTTTTGCTGGTGTTTCGGGCAGTGGTAAAAGTAGTTTGGTATTTGATGTTATTGAGCAGAGAAAAAATGCAGATAGTATTAAGGGCTTTGAGAATATTTCACAGGTAATTAAAATAGATCAAAGTCCTATAGGCAGACAAAGCAGAAGCAATATTGCAACATATACCGAGGTTTTTACACTGGTAAGAGAGTTGTTTTCTGCTCAGGCTGAAGCTAAAAAACAAAAACTTAAGCCTGCTGATTTTTCTTTCAACATTAAAGGTGGTCGTTGTGAAAAATGCGAGGGTCTTGGTGTTATCTCGCTTAATATGCAATTTTTAGATGATATTGAGGTTATTTGTCCTGTTTGCAAAGGTCATAGATTTAAAAAAAGAGTTCTTTCTGTGTTATATAAGGGTAAAAGCATATCTGATGTTTTAAATATGACTATACTTGAAAATTTAAAGTTTTTTGAAGCAAGTAAAGAGATTTACAAAAAACTTAGCGTTATAAACGAAGTTGGTCTTGCGTATTTAAAACTCG
>CAYJEZ010000060.1:0-15133 GCA_964369215.1 uncultured Eubacteriales bacterium | reverse complement strand
ACTTGGGTGTGTTAGTTTCTCAAGTTAATTTACTATAAACGCTTGTAAAAGTTGTTTGCCAAACCAACTTTTAACTATAAATTGCAAAAGTGGTTTTCTATTGACTTTAGCATTGAAGACTTGTATACTAATAATGAACACTATTTGCATAATACTATAATAGACCCTTACACAAAATTTTTATATGCAATCGGTTTTGAAAGAAGGTGAATTGACTTGGCTCAAGTTTTAAAAGACACTCAAAGAAACAAAATAATTGAAGCAGCAAAAGTAGAATTTTTAGAAAAAGGAATACCTGCCTCTTCAATGCGAGCAATAGCAAAAAGGGCAGATATGGCTGTGGGTAATCTTTACCATTATTTTAAAAACAAACAAGAGATAGTAAAAACGGTGGTTGAGCCCGTGCTTTGTAAACTTCAGGCAGTAACTCAAATGTTTGCACAAGATAATCAAGCTAGTACTATGACTTCAGAAGATTTTATAATGAACGAAGAGACAGTAAGATATATACTTACTTTGTTATCAGATAAAATTGTAGAAGTATCTGAAACCCATACTGCTGAGTTATTAATATTGATAAACGACGATGAAATAAATGAGATATATGAAAATTGGGTTTATATGCTTATTTCGTTTTATATAAATAAATCTTCACTCGCTAATGAGTTTACCCAAACTGAAATTATTACCAGAATGGTTTCAAAATCTATTTTTTCAGGAATGAAAACAGGTATTATGCTTAAGTGCCAAAAAAATGTAAACCCTGAAGAGTTTAGGAAGAGTTTAAGTTTGTTTTTGCTAAGGATATTAGACTCATTAAAATAAGGTCTAATGCAAGTATATTTGCGTTAGACCTTATTCTTTATAGTCAAATAACTTTAAAAATTATCAAATACAGTAATAACACTACAAAAGTAAATAAAAAAGCTTCTACTTTGTTTTCTGCCTTGCTTTGCACTGTTACCAGCGAACAAATTACGGTGTATACACCTATACAGATTTTATTTCACAAGGCACTTGATTATATAAACAAAAATATTGCAGAAGTGACAATTGAGCAATTAGCATGAAACTTAGGATTTTCTAGAGCTTTTCATTTTAGTAGAAGTTTTAAAACTTATTGTGATGTATCTCCTACTGAGTTTAGAAAATGATTATTGCATTAATAATAAAAACAATGTATAATTATGAGTGAAAAATAAAATAGTAGAAATGACTAGTTTAAATTTAATATATAGAAAGGCTTGCCTATGGATTTATATAAAAAAATTTTAACAGATATTATTGCCTCATTGGCATTGTGCTTTTTCATCTTATCGTTAAGTGTTGTTGTTACGCTTAATTTCAGACCCCTTTATTACTATGCTGCAGATGAATACGATGTTGAAGATAAAGTGGGTTTAAGCCTTGAAGAGGTAAAAGAAAACTATGATGCGCTAATTGATTACAATAATGTTTTTGGCCCGAGCGAATTAGAATTCCCTGACCTTGCTATGTCTGAAGAAGGAGAAATTCATTTTGTTGATGTTAAAAATATATTTGTGGCAATTCAAGTAAGTTTAGCTATAACAACAATAATATTAGCCTTTTTAGCAGTTTATAAAATTAAGCGAAGAGAGTTTTATTTTCTTCAGCTTGGAGGATTTTTAACCATAATACTGCCACTGGTGGTAGGTATTGGTGTAGCAATTGACTGGGAGAATGCATTTGTTTTGTTTCATGAAATAGCGTTTTCTAACGATTATTGGATTTTCAACCCTGTAACAGACCCAGTAATTCTAATTTTACCCAGCGAGTTTTTTATGTACTGTGCTACCATGATAGTTTCTATTGCTTTAGCCCTTAGCACTTGCGCGTTGATAAGTTTTTTCGTACTAAATAAAGAAGAGTAATAACAATTTAATAAATATATGCTATTTCAAAATTGTAATGACATACAAAAAATGTAGGGTAACCCCTACATTTTTATTATTTTATATAACAATTTTATTACTTAACAGTGTTTTTAAGAGTATAAAGTTAGTTCATGTTTTTCTTATGCTCAGCTATTAAAGTCTCAATTTTTTCGTGCGGATCAATAAGCTTACTTATTGATAGGTCTTGGTTCAAAGCCAAAATAAAGTAGGCAACATATTTAGACGCATCCACTTCATAGAACCACTCACGGTTTTTCAGTTCAGGGTTTAGATATGTTAGGTTTGTTCCGAAAACTCCGTCAATAACACCATCTTCATACGCTTTATCAAAGGCTGAAAGTCCAGAAGTGAACATAGCGTAAGTACCATAACAGAAAAATTTAGATGCGCCATTTTCTTTTGCAGTATAGGCAACATCAAGCATACTACCACCAGACGCAATAATATCGTCTGCAGCAAAAATACATTTGCCTTTCATGCTTTCTCCCATATATTCATGTGCTACAATAGGATTAATTCCGTTTACGATTTTAGAGTAGTCCCTTCTTTTATAAAACATTCCCATGTCTACTCCTAAAACAGAGGCATAAAACATATTTCTGTTTAATGCTCCTGCATCCGGGCTTACAATCATAAATTTGTCACAGTTTATATTAAGTGTTGGAAAATTAGTAAATAATGATTTCAAAACTTGATAAGTAGGCATTAAATTATCAAAACCCATAAGTGGTATGGCGTTTTGTAGCATTGGGTTATGTGCATCAAATGTTGCAACATTACTTACGCCCATTGCCCTAAGTTCTTGTAGTGCAAAAGCACCGTCTAAACTCTCTCTAAAGTTTCTTTTGTCTTGTCTACCTCCATAAAGTATAGGCATAATAACATTAACTCTGTGACCTTTACCGCTAGCTGCTTGAATAAGCCTTTTTAAATCTTGATAATGGTCATCAGGAGACATGTGGTTTTTATGACCAAAGTAGTCGTATGTTATGCTATAGTTTCCTACATCTACAATAAAAAACAAATCTTTTCCTCTTATTGTAGAGTTAATCATACCTTTTCCGTCACCTGTTTGAAAACGTGGACAGTTGCTCTCGATGATAAAGCTATCAAAGTCCAAACCATCTTTTTTTGACCATCTCAATAAATGTTGGTCGATTTGTTTGGCTAAATCCTCAGCTCCGGCTACGGTAACAATGCCTAGTGGGGCAACTCTGTTTTCAATGTCAAATTTAGATTTCTGTTCCATTTTAATAATTTTCCACCTTTCAAAATCATAATTATCCACCTACAAAAATAAGGGCATGGTGTAATTTAATTAAGCAAACCTAATATTATTAGTGTTTAATTAACAAAACCATAATTATCCCCTTACGTGAAATTATCTTAACGATATTTTATCACAAAAATCTAACTTTTTCTACACTATATTTGCATTATAATTAATTTTGTATTTATTTTACAATAATTTGCTTTATATATGCAAATTTACTGTTATGCTTTAAGAAGTAAAGTTTAATTATGTAAAATTCTGTTTATTTTTAATCTAGCCATAATAATGTGCTTTTAAACAAATTATATATCTCAAATATAAATCGTCCAATTAATGCTTTACCATAATTTTTCAATGCTTATTTAGATAAAATACTTACAGATTTAGTTTCGTATTTATCCGACGATACGGTTAAGATAATTTCACCCTTAATTTCTTCTATTGAGCGAATAATAACCATGCATTTTCCGCTAAGAGTGTTGCAGTATTTCTCACTAAAGGTTCTGTCTTCTGCTTGGTGTCCGTTATCTGCTGCAAGGTACTCTCCTGCCCCATTTACCTCAAAATTAAGTTGGGTTCTCTCTAGTGGGCATACAATACCACTTTTATCTACAATAGAGCACTCTACATAAACCACGTCATCGCCATCTGCTTCTATATGAGTTCTCTCGGGTATTAATATAATTTCATATGGCTCATCGGCTGTATTAACAATATCATATAACTCTGGATTTTTAATCGCAATAGCTTTAAGTTCTCCTCTCTCATACTTAACTTTCTCCCAAACTAGTCTATGGCTTTTTATTTCGTCGTTAGGGTCTTTTTTTGCAATTCCTAAAGATTTTCCATTTAAAAACAACTCTAATTCATCATAATTTGAATATGCGTGAACATCAACAAAATCTCCTTCCTTCCAGTTCCAATGAGGAAACAAGTGAATGACATCTTTATCAGTCCAACGGCTAATATATGAATAGCACCTTGTTTTTTTCATTCCAGCTAAATCGTATATTCCAAAATACGAGCTTCTAGCAGGGAAATTATTTCTGTAAGGTGTAGGCTCTCCTAAATAGTCAAATCCGCTCCAAACAAAGTTTCCAAATACATAATCATATTTCTCTTGTGCTAAAAATTCTCTTTCGTCAGGGTAAGCCCAATTAGGCGAGGCTAAATCGTATGAAGACTCCATAAGATTATCTTTTGCCTCAACAGGATGCTCTATTATTGCAGGTAGTGAAAAATAACCTCTAGTGCTAACTGTAGAGCCTGTTTCACTTCCGTATAAAGGAATGTGTGGGTAGTCCTTATGTAAGCTCTCATACAAATGCGGTTTATAGTTTATTCCACCTAGGTCCACCTCGTCTGCCAAACCATTTCTAAATGCATCTATAGTCATGCTAAAGCCTGCTGTTGTAGGCCTTGTTGGGTCGTGTTTTTTGCATAAATTATGAAGAATTCTTGCTATTTTATAACCGTCTTCTTTTTTTTGCTCTAAAATTTCATTTCCTATCGACCACATTATTACACAAGGGTGGTTTCTGTCTCTTACTATCATGTCTACTAAATCTTCTTCAAAGCATTTATCAAAAAACTTGCCATAGCCGTTATCTACCTTTTTCATTTGCCACTCGTCATACGCCTCGTCCATAACAACAATTCCATACTCGTCACAAAGATCTAATATTTGAGGGTCGGTAGGGTTATGAGCACATCTATACGCATTAACTCCTATTTCAATAAGCTTTTCAATTTGACGCTTTGCAGCACTTCGATTAAACGCAGCTCCTAGCGCTCCTAAGTCGTGGTGCATACATACTCCTTTAAGCTGTGTTTTCTCGCCATTTAAATAAAAACCATTACAAGTGTCAAATTCTATTGTTCTTATTCCAAATTTTGTCTCATAAATATCATAAATTTCATTGTCTTTTAATATTTTCACCTCTAACTTATATAAATACGAGTTCAGAATGTTCCAACTCTTAAAGTCACTAAGCTTAAACACAGTATATACATTTGATGCACAAGCACTTTTTGATTCTCTTATAACCTCATTATTATTCTCATCATAAACACTTACACAAATATCAAAAATATCGTTTACCCCACAAACCTTTGTGTCTATATCGACAAATGCTACTTCATTCTTAACTTCACTTCTTACGTATACAGGGCAGTATGGTAAGTATATTTCTCTTTTCTCTACAAGCCTTACATTTCTATAAATTCCAGCTCCTGTATACCACCTAGAAGCACAAGGCAAAGGGCTTACTTCTACGGCTAGGGTATTATCTTCACCCAAAATCACTGCATCACTTATATCGACACTAAAAGATGAATACCCGTAAACTCTGCCACCGCATTTTTTTCCGTTAACATAAATACTGCAGTGCGACATCACTCCGTCAAACTCTAAAAATATATGTTTAGAATCTCTATTTACACTGAATTTTCTTCTGTACCAAGCCTTATCTGCAATTGGCAATGCACCTGTTCTTCCTACATGAACAATGGGTTTGTGAATGCCATCTGCAACTACTTCACTTATTTGTTTGTCGTTCTCAGGGTGAAAAGGTCCCTCAATTGCATAGTCGTGTGGAATTCTTACAGTTCTCCAAGCGCTATCGTCAAAGTCTTTTTTGTAGGCATCTTTTATATCTTCTTTAATAAATTTCCAGTCGTATTTTAATAAAGTTTGCATTATTATTCTCCTTTCAAAAACGTATAATACAACTTGATTTTTGTAGTGTTTTCTAAGTTTAGTAACTGATATATATATCAAAACTCAAGTTGCTATATAAATAAAACCCTAAATGACCAAAATGGTTATTTAGGGTTTTATCTCTTGCATTATTTATATGAAATGTTTTAAATGAAACGCCAGAATTAGCTACCCATAGCTGAATCATATTGGCTTTGCCAGTATGCTACTACTCTGTCAGCCTCTAATAACTCAAGTTGAGTTAAGTGCGCTTCCCACTCTTCATCTGTAATGCCGTTAAGTACAGCATTAACCATAAATGCTTGAATGTGTGCTGAAAGGTCTGTTTTTAATAGGGTTACATCTTTACTCTCTGTTGTTTCAGGAGTAATTGGAATCTTAGGCCATACAGCATCTACTGGATACATATAAGGTTCGTATAGGTCTGACCACTCTTGTTTTAGTTGGTCTGCCTCAGTTAAAACTTCACCAAAACCATGAGTTACAGGAGATCTATTTCCAGGAGGATTTAGAGAAACTGCCTCGTTTTGACGATATTCTTCAATTGTTACACCAACATTGTCAGCATCAAGAACTACGCCTTCGTCAGTTTTCGTCCAAAGCTCACCCTCCATACCAAATTTCATATTAAATGCCCATGTAGGGTCGCTCATGTGGTCTATCCAACGTACTAATATCTCTGGATTTTCAGCAGTGTTAAATATTGTTAAGCCAGATGTAATACCAACTGTTTCTGAGTTTCTTGCATACATTTGGTCGCCGTCAGGACCTGCCATAGGTAGTAATAATTCGTATTGGTCTATAGTATTTGCGTTAGTTACATACTCCATATTCCAGTCAACCATAACGCCATACACAGCATCTTCACTAACAGCTTTTGCTCTTTGAGTAGTTTTCTCCATAGTCATAATTTCAGTCTCGGTTAAACCCTGTGAATATAGCATATGGAAGTACTCTAAAGCTGCTCTCCAGTCTTCATTAGATGCATTTAAGTCTAGTTGCCCGTCACGAATTGTAAATTTAGCATATTTGTCAGGTCCTCTAAAAGACATAACATCCCATGCTCCGAATAATTGCTCTATGTCATAACCGCCCCAATATGTAGAGAAGCCCGCAGGAATTTCGTCGTCAACGCCATTTCCGTTTAAGTCGCCTGCTTCGTCAAATGCTACTAAAACATCATAAAATTCGTCCATTGTCGTAGGTGCGTCCATGCCTACTTGGTCTAGCCAATCTTTATTAATAAACATAGCTTGCTCTAATGTCGAAAACTCTTTTGGATGAACACCGTTGTAAGTATAGTGTTTTCCATCTTCAGAATAGCGAGAGCTCATCTCTGTTTGAGGTACATCTTCCCACATTTGTGCTAGATTAGGAGCATATTCAATATAATCATCGTATGCCAAAAGCAAATCTGCACCTATAGCCTTAGCCATGTCCATACCTGCGTTAAATACACCGTCAGGATAATCATTAGAGTTAAGAACAAGGTTCATTTTCTCTGTAAATGCACTATCAACAACTTCTTCCCACTCAATGTTAACGCCTGTTAACGCCTCATACTCAACCATAATTTGTTTCTCAGCCATAGGAACAACAGAAGCGGCACCTCCACCTGCTATACACATTAGAGTGTAAGTTACAGGCTCGTTAACTATAGGCATACCTGTTGCATTAAATACTGAAGAAGTTTCAGTACTGCCACCTTCGTCGTCTGCACTATCAGTAGCAGATGAGTCTCCACCAGTTGTATCTGTATCATCGCCAGTAGTTGGCTCAGTAGAGCATGCTGCAAAAGCCGAAATTAAAAGGCTTGATGCAATTAAAGATGCCACGATTTTTTTAAGTTTCATTTGTTTTCCTCCTAAATTTAAAATAAAAAGTTTATTTACTTATATATTAATAGTCTCTACACGACTACAAATATCTTACCCTTTCACCGAACCTATCATAACACCTTTTACAAAGTATTTTTGAATAAATGGATATAGTATAAGTACAGGTAGTGAAGAAATAACTATCATAGAGTATTTCATAGCCTCAGCTTGTTTTGTCATAAGCTCATAAATCTCAGGGTCAGCGTCAACACTAACAGACTGACTAGCAAGTAAGATATCTCTTAAGAAAAGCTGTAGTGGAAAATAATCAGAGTCATTTAAATAAATCATAGCTCTAAAATACTCATTCCATTGTCCAACTGCATAATACAGCACCATAATTGCTATAATAGCTTTTGAGTTTGGTAACACCATTTTAAAGAAAAATTTGTACACACTACAACCGTCAATAGAGGCTGCCTCCCATAGCTCTATAGGTATATTGCTTTGAAAGAAAGTTCTGCAAACAATTAAGTTCCATATGCTTAAACAACCTAAAATAACCATTACCGACGGGTGATTTAATAGACCGATGTCTCGAACTTGAATAAAAGTAGGAATAAGTCCACCACTTATATACATAGGGATTAAGTAAAACCAAGTAATCCAAGAGTGTCCAAGCATATCTTTTCTTGAAAGTGGGTAAGCTGCCATAACTGTAACCATAACACTAAGAGCCGTTCCTAGAGCCATGTAAATAAAACTGTTTATATAACCGGTTATAATTCTGTCATCTCTAAATACAAGCTCATATGATGTAAACTGCAAGCCTTTTGGTAAAAACAAAACCTCTCCTCTGTTAACAAAGTCAGGGTCACTAACTGATGCTGAAACGACTACTAGCAACGGGTAGAATGAAACAACACCAATAACAAACAATGCAATAATTACTACAACATCAAAAACCTTATCTGATGCAGAAGTACGTTTTTCAAAAATAGCCATTTAATACTCCTCCTTATCAGAATAATGATGTGCCTGATAGAACTTTACAAACTCTATTGGCAATAAACAATAATGCAATATTAATTGCTGTGTTAAATAAGTCTATAGCAGAAGAGTAACTAAAGTTACTTTGCACTAGTCCTACTTGGTATACATATGTAGATATAACCTCAGATGCAGTAATATTTGCGCCGTTTTGCATCAAGAATACTTTTTGAAAACCTAAGTTCATAATGCTACCTATTCTCATAATAAACATGATTATAACGGTAGGTGCAATGCCCGGTAGGTCTATGTGCCATACCCTTTTCAATTTAGTTGCGCCGTCTATTATAGCAGCCTCATGCAACTCTGGGCTAACCGAAGCTAAAGAGCCTAAGAAAATAATAGAGCTCCAACCTATGTTTTGCCATACTCCTGAAAAAACAAATATGTACTTAAACAACTCAGGTATAGACATAAAGTTAATAGCTTCTCCGCCTGCCATTGTTATAAATTGGTTTACAAAACCAATGCTAGGCGATAAAAAAATATTAAGCATACTTACTATTACAACAACAGAAATAAAGTGTGGTGCATAAGTTATCATTTGTACTGTTTTAGTAAATCTCTTAAGCACGCAATAGTTTAAAAGTACTGCAAGTATTATAGGAACAGGAAACATAAGTAAATCTAAAACAGTAATACTTATTGTATTAATAAGCAACTGCGAAAATCTTGCAGACTCAAAGAATCTTGTAAAGTGGTAAAACCCCACCCAGTCGCTACCTGTTATTCCACCTTGAATAGTATAATCTCTAAACGCGATTTGCACACCGTATATAGGTATGTAGTTAAATAGAATTAAGTATATAATAGCCGGCAACATTAAAATATATAACGGAAATGAAAACTTAAATCTTTTCACGAATAGTCTTGAGTTCATTCTAGCTTTTGCTGGTTTAGCAGAAGCTACACTCGTTCTTGCCATTTAATCTCCTCCTGTAATAATTTGTTACTTATTAACAATTTGTTGAGATAATAATAACATTTTGTATACATATCTTCAATAATCAATATCACCTATTACCCTTTTTTGATATATTCATTTTTTGAATTTATCTGTTTTTAATGTATAAAACAACCAAAATATAATTAAAATTATATTTATCACTTGTATTTTTAGCTTAAGCGTGTTACCCTTGTATGTAATAATAGAGTTAAAAGATATGTTTTTTCATGTATTTTTGTTGATAATGCAAAATAAAACAAATTGCTTAATAATATATTTATATCTGACAGCATATGCAAATAAGATATTAGCGTTAAAATTAAAGTGTTTATTAAATTGTTTTAATCTAAAATAAAGGAGCGTACTTGGCATGAGTAAAAATGCAAATAAAAAATTAAAAAACAAATCAATAATAAAGTTTTTGTTATATTTATTAGCTGTAATGTTTATTCCGTTAATAGTTTTAGGTGCTTTCGTATATATAAATTCACGAAATGAATATGTAAATTCAACAACTAAATATATACAAGAGCAAATTAACAATGTAACATATAATATAGATAAAGATATAATACAGGCTGAAAGTATTGATGATAGAATTAAAGATGAAATACATTTTTATAACAGTACGCTACAAAAAGATAAAGGCTCTATTGTGTATATTCAAGATGAAGTGTTAGAGACGGTTCACACACTACCATTTAATGGAGACTTAAGCTTTTTTAATTTAATAGACGGATATATTTACTCTTATACTATACAAACAATAAATGATTATTTAGACAATTTAAGCTTTGCCAGTGATAGCTTTAAGCTAGAAGCATTAGAGAAATTAAAATTTACGAAGTCTTCAGTTGTATCAGATTTAGAAGACGACTACAATTACACTTGGTACATATATTCATTTGAAGAGATAGAAAATGAAAGTATATCAGGATTTATTTTTTTTATTCCAGATTATTATTTTGAGCAGATATTATCACAGATCCAATTTTTAGAGGAATCTCAAACCTCAGTTTTTATTAATGAAACTATGGTGTATTCGAACCATGTAGGTAAAGAAGTTGTCAATAATTCAATTGAACTTACTGCTCAAAGTGAAAACGTAAAGATTATATACTATATAAGTGCTAACCATATGACAGATTATTTAGGTGCTACTTTGTATTCTATTTTAATTGCTTTAGCAATCGGAATACTGATAGGCCTTGTAATAATTTACATACAATATAAACCTATAAAAGATTTAGGACTTATTATAAACAGCTTTTTGATAGGTTCATCAAATAAAAACCTTTTTACAGAAATTAATTTGATAATGAATAACCTTATTGAAAAAAACCATTATGTGGAGATTGATAAAAATAATGCCTTAGAACTTAATGAAAAAATAATAAGAAAAAATACGCTTCTTACCCTTATTTCGCAGAATTTATATCAAACGAGTAAAGAGGATATTGAATCTTTTAACAGTAGTATAAAAAAATCTGACAGTATTTCTTTTTCTTACAATAATTATTTATGTGTAGTTTTTCATGGTATTAATTTGGATATTCAAAGCTATTATAAAGGTGAAAACCTTGATTTTTACTCTATTGAAATAGTTGAGAATGAGTCTACTGTACTAATTATTTCAGCAAAAGAGAAGTCTTTTTTGGCGGTAGAAGCTATGATAGGCTCGCTTTTAAAGAAAACTGTACTAGAGGACGGCTTTCCTCTATCTGTAGGGGTTGGCAGTTTTACTTCTAAGCTTCATCATTTATATACATCATATAAAAACGCTCTCACAGCACTGGATTATTGCAACTCGCTTAATAAAAATATTGTTTATTTTTCTGAGGTTAACCAAATTGACATATATAGTTACAGTGCATGTGTAGATATTATTAAAAGTTTTAGCAGTGCCTTGCAAACTGGTGATACTGAAAACTTATTAAGTCTATCAAAAGACATCAAAAATGTTTTGGCAACTACACAAAATGCACTTACTCTTCATTCAATGTGTTTAGAACTAATATTTATGTGCGAAGATAGTTCCAAAATTATTTTTAACAAAGAAGAAATAGAAAACTTTAAGTATAACTTTTTCAACAACGATTTTGCGAAAAATAATTATTCAGAGTTTTTGTCTTGGGTTGAGAGCGAAATTGACATTAACAAAAATAAAGACGAAAGCAATGAAAAGGTTCAAGTAGAAACCAGTCTAAATGTAGAAAAAATACAGGATTATATTAATAAAAATATTACAAGTAATGACTTATGTGTAACTTTTGTTGCCGACCACTTTTCTACCTCTGGCTCAAATTTAAGCCATTTTTACAAAAAACATACAGGAACAACAATATTAGACTGTATTAACACCGCAAAAATGAACTTTGTTAAAAAAATGCTTACCGAAACAGATTACAGTTTCTCTAAAATATGCGACATGATAGGTTATTATTATCCATCAAATTTAATTCGTAAGTTTAAATCCATAGAGGGAATGACACCTTCTGAATACAGAAAGCGAAAAATATAAAGACTTTGTTAAGTTAATATTGAAATAATATTTTTACTTCTTTTCCCTACCCGCAGTACGCCATATCAAACATAATCTGTTTGACTTTGAGGAAAGAGAAAAACGCATTTCATGTTTTTAACTTAGCAATGACATAACTTTGTAGCAAAAAGCCTATTAGATATGCTTATAAAAGCAGTTGCAAATGGAAAAGGCCACCAAAGGCGAGAAACTTATAAGCCCTGTAGAGATAGATATATTTAAAACAAATACCATATATAAAAGTGAGATTAAAGATTTTTTGCAAGCATAATAGATAGGAGATTGTTATGAACCCTTTACTGCCGATTAAATATTACACCCCAGATGTTGAGGCGAGAGTCTTTGATGGAAAAATATATCTTTATGGCTCAAATGACCTTGCTAACCATGATTCATACTGCAGCTATGAGTACAATGTATTTTCAAGCACAGATATGATAAACTGGACTGCGTATGAAAGAGCATTTTACAAAGATGATTTAATAGATGAAAACGGAGTTAAGAAGCCTTTATTTGCCCCTGATTGTGAATATATAAACGGAAAGTATTGCCTTTTTTATTGCACTAAAGGTAAGGGTGAAGGGGTTGCTTTTTCAGACAAACCTTATGGAAAGTTTACAAATGAACAAGTTATCAAAACAGCAGACGGCGATGGTATAGACCCAACTGTTTTAGTAGACGGTGATAAGGTTTATTATTTTTGGGGACAAGGCCAGTTAAGAGGGGCGATGCTTAATGATACACTTGACGACATTGTTCTAAACACACTTAAAGTACCACTGCTTACAAACAAAGAAGACGGCTTTCACGAAGGGGCTTCTATCAGAAAAATAGGTGAGCTTTATTATATGGTATATGCAGACCACAGTAGAGGCAACAGACCCACTTGCTTAGGCTATGCAATAAGTAAAAATCCGTTAGGCCCATATGAGAAAAAAGGAATAATTATAGATAACATAGATTGCGACCCTAACTCTTGGAATAACCACGGTTCAATACAACAGTTTAATGGAAGATGGTATGTTTTTTACCACCGTTCAACCAATAACAGTTATTTTAGCAGGCGTGTATGCGTAGAGCCTATTAACATTAATGGCGATGCAACTATAGACGAGGTAGAGATGACAACCCAAGGTGCACAACCTCCAATTAATGCAAAATATATTTTCGGCGCAGAGCATTTTTGTCTTATTAGAGGAAATGCAAGAATTAAAGCATATTGCGATAATAATACTTGCTATAACTACTTAAGTGAAATTCAAAGTGGAGATTTTATTGCAATTAAGTACATAGACTTCTCTACCGAAAATGTTAATAATATAAATATGCAACTTTCATCAGTCTCATATGAAGGTGAAGTTTGTGTGTATATTGATAAACTTGAGAGTGTACCTGTTGCTACTATAAAAATTGAAAGAACAAGTGGAGAGTTTGATTTTAAAACATACTCGGCTAAATTAAAGGAAAAAATTAGTAGTGTACATGCTGTGTACATCAAATTTACAAGTAATTTTCAAGGAAGTATTGCTAGTTTAAAATCATTTTGCTTTGGGGAGGAATAAAAGTGACAGATAAAGAAATTTTAAGAGAACTTGCATATATTTACAGCGAATATGCTTTCGATAAAGTGAATGATGACATAAAAAAGATACATAAATCGGTAAATGATTTAGCCCCAATAAGACCACTTTTACTTATTGAAGAGCTACCGTGGCACGAGTTGAATTTTGATGATTTTTTAACACTTTCTTGTCAAGACGAAGAGAACCGAAAAATGGAAAGATATCTTCGTGCAAATATTCATAAACGTAGGCATTTTGGAGCAGATATGATATTTGAGCCGTTTATTAGGGTTCAAAAGCTTATAGAGGGAGACTTTATGGGGCTTGATGCTGTTGTAGAGAGAAAAAAGAGTGACGAGAACAACAATGTATCAGCACAACATTATAAAAACCTGCTTGAAAGCGAAGAAGACATAAAAAAATTGCACAACGTTAACATTTTGTATCTTGAGAAAGAGACAAAAGCTAAATTTGAACATTTTTCAGAAATTTTTAAAGATATAATACCTGTAAAAATTACAGGTATACCTACAAGCTATAATTTATCTAACAAAACTTGGGATATAATCTCTCAGTATATGGGTGTTAACGATTTACTTTATAACATGATAGATGAGCCTGAATTTATGCACAAGCTAGTAAGAGTTTTAACTGATATATCTGTTGATAGAATGAAGCAGTTTGAAGCTTTAGGATTACTTGATGAATACAGTTTATCTTGCCAAGGGGCTTCTACATTATCAGATCAGCTACCAAAGGCAAACGATGGTGAAGTTAAGTGTAAAAACGTTTGGGGAAGAGGACTAGCTCAGATACTCACTTCGGTTTCTCCGAGCATGGTAGATGAGTTTGAAGTAGCTTATGCAACTGAAGCACTTCAAGATTTTGGGTTTGTTTATTATGGATGCTGTGAGGCACTTGATAATAAAATAGATATATTAAAAAAAATAAAAAATTTGCGTAAAATAAGTATATCCCCTTGGGCAGATATGAGAAGTAGCGCAGAACAAATTGGAAAAGATTACGTTATATCAGCAAAGCCTAACCCAGCTATAGTAAGCGGCGCTAGTTTAGATATCGAACAAGCAAAACAAGAGATTAAAACTATGATTAACTCATCTGTAGAATATGATTGCTCCCTTGAAATAGTCTTAAAAGATATAAGCACAGTCAGTTATACTCCGAAAAATTTGATAGAGTGGAATAAGCTTGTTATGAGTATGATAAGCTAAAAAGCGTTTCACTTAGTAAGGGTAGTATTTATTTTATGAGCATAACACGAACCACAAAAGATAAAACAAAAAACAA
>CAYJEZ010000059.1:4079-15368 GCA_964369215.1 uncultured Eubacteriales bacterium | reverse complement strand
TTTAGTAAAGTATAACATATAGAAATTAATATATCAAATTAATTTCAGCGAACAGAGCAGACGTATGCACGCCTACAAATCCTACATAATGGCAAAATGTTTCTTTATGAATAGCAAACTATAAATAGACACTGGTTTTAAACAATAATGGTACTGTAAGGATTTGTTAGTAAGCCTTTCAGCAAAAAATAAGTTGACACTTCAAAATGAGGTGTCAACTTATTCGTGTTTATCCACTAGTGGGTAGGGGGAACTATATAAACAAACTTGCTATACCTAGCTAGGTTTTACAGCTTTTTTACTAAAGTAGTTTTGACTTTACAAAACTTTGCCTTCTCAATTACATTTTCGTCAATAATTTCACCGGGAACTATATACGGTACACCCGGTGGATACACCCATAAATACTCAAGGCAAACTTTTCCTAAAGCTTCATTTAATGGTACCCTTATCTTGTTTTTTGTGGCTAAAGCTTTATAGCTCGGCATTTCTTTAATAGGAATTACTTGCTTTGCAATAAATAGATTTGGCTGAACCTTAGTAAGCTTTTTATCAATTTCATATAAAGCTTTTACTAAAGATTGTAAGTTGTGTTTAGTGTCTCCTGCGCCTGTCATGGCTAATGCGTAACACTCACTTGCCATCTCTAAATAAATAGAATATGTCTCTCTTAAAATAGTCTCTAGCTTATAGCCTGTTATATTAGTTTTACTGCTGTCTATAACTATTTTGCTATTATCTTTATTGTCATAAGTAAAAATACTTAGATTTTTAAGCATCTTGCAGTCACTATAAAATGTTTCAAGCAAGTCTTGCCAATCATAAAAAAATTGCCTAGCTTCAATATAATCTAAACAGTTTTCAACTGACTGCATTAGAACATACGAGGGGCTACTAGTCTCAAAAATATCTATCTGTCTTGAAATTTCATCTGTGTCAATATCAGCAGAGTTAACATGCAGTACAGATGTTTGAGTTAGTGAGGGCAATGTTTTATGCAAGCTTTGCACCACTACATCACAACACATAAAGTCTGCTTTAAAATAATCAGTAAAACCCATATGCGCACCATGGGCACAGTCTAAAATAACCTTAATATTTCTCTTATGGCATATATCACATAGCTCTGAAACAGGGCTTAAAATTCCTTCGTAAGTAGGGCTTGTAACAACTACCACTTTTGTATCTGTGTGTTCTTCTAGTGCTTTTAACAATATTTGCGCGGTTAATTCTAAACCTATTCCTGTATGCGCATCTACGTTTGTGCTAAAATAAGCGCAATTTAAATTGCATAGCTCTACAGCGTGGTACACCGACTTATGAGATGAGCGTGATATTAATATTTTATCGCCTCTGGCAGTTAATGCTCTTATCGCAGATATAATGCCGCCTGTACTACCATTTGTTAATATATTGCTTTTGTGGCTGCCAAAAACATTAGAAACTCTAGTGTTAAGCTCTAAAAGAATATCGCTTGGGTTGTGAAGATTATCGAGCCCCGGTATTTCTGTAAAGTCGTGTAAGATATTTATGCCCTCAAAAAAATGAGGGTTTCTTTTATGCCCTGGCATATGCATGGCAACACTTTTGCTTATTTCATTTAATCTCTCTCTTAAATTACTCATGTTTTTTTACCAATGTGCATACAGCATGTGCACTAATACCCTCTTTTCTACCAGTAAACCCTAAATGCTCTTCTGTTGTTGCTTTAACATTTACTTCGTCTATAGAAATTTTACACGCATTTGCTATATTTTCTCTCATTTTATTAATATGTAAAAATAATTTTGGAGCTTGTGCAATAATTGTGCAGTCTAAGTTATTAACTATATAGCACCTGCTTTCAACAGCCCCTACAACTTCTTTCAAAAGCATTAAGCTGTCGGCGTCTTTATTTTTCTCATCTGTGTCTGGAAACATACAGCCTATATCACCCAACGCAGCAGCTCCTAATAGAGCATCGCAAACTGCATGTAACAAAACATCTGCGTCAGAGTGACCCAGCAAACCTGTGTCGTGCTCTATTTTTACCCCACCTATAATTAAGTCTCTGCCAATTACCAATTTATGTACATCGTACCCATGCCCTATTCTCATTTTAGCACCTTCTGTTCTTTCTATATAAACAATAAAATCAATTGTTTTATTTTAACATAAATTATTACACAGTTTCAATACAAAATATGTAAACATACAAACTTATTTTTTTAGCTCTGTTTTTATGTTTTTAAATATGTTTTTGTGGCGAAAACTGTTGAAAAAGTGTTAAATAAGTGTTAAAATAATCGATAGAGTATTTCTTAACTGATAGTTTTATGTTAAGTAGTAATCTATTTTATATATATAATAGTCAAGCCACTATAAAAGCATAACAAATCTCTGCAAACAAAACCCGTAAATTAAAGCTTTTGTAAGTTTTTTGATGTTTTTTGAAGTGCTTTGACTATAATTATTCTAATTGAAACGAGGTTTTTTTCTATGGATTTATTCGATATTTTAAGTTTTGTAGGAGGCTTGGCGTTTTTTCTTTACGGAATGCACCAACTTTCTTCAAGTCTTGAAAACATGGTAGGAGGCAAACTTGAATCTTTTATTTCAAAAATGACTTCTAACCGATGGTCGGCACTGTCTTTAGGTGCGCTTGTAACTGCAATGGTACAATCATCTTCAGTTGTTACCGTTATGGTGGTTGGTCTTGTTAACTCAAATATTATGTCTCTTTCTCAGTCTGTTGGAGTTATTATGGGCTCTAACATTGGTACAACCATTACATCTTGGATTTTGAGTTTAGTTGGCATTGAGGGTGGAAATGTATTTACTAAAATGCTAAAACCAGACTCTTTTGCTCCAGTTGTTGCACTACTTGGTATAGTGTTTATAATGTTTAGCAAATCAAAAAAGAGAAAAAATTTAGGAACAATCTTTTTAGGTTTTGCGATTTTAATGTCTGGTATGTCAATTATGGGAGATGCGGTTGAGGGGCTTAAAGAAGTTCCTGAATTTACCGATTTAATGATTATGTTCTCTAACCCTATTATGGGTGTTTTAGTAGGAGCGATTGTAACTGCAATAATCCAGTCTTCTTCAGCATCTGTGGGTATTTTACAGTCATTATCGTTAACAGGCGCTGTGCCTTTTGCTACTGCATTACCAATTATCATGGGTCAAAACATAGGCACATGTATTACAGCACTGCTTTCAAGCATTGGTGCAAATAAAAATGCAAAACGCGTAACTGCTGTTCATATTTACTTTAATATTATAGGTACATTAATCTTTTTACCTGTAGTGTTAATAGTGCAAGGTTTCTTCTCGTTTGAATTCTTTAATAGGGCTGCTTCTCCTTTCGAGATAGCGATTACTCACTCGATATTTAATGTGCTTACAACAGCCATATTGTTTCCATTCGCTAAAAAACTTGAGAAACTTGCAAAACTTACCATTAAAGATAGACCTTCGTCTAAAGACAAAGAAGTTATGCTTGATGAGAGATTGTTGTTAACTCCTTCTTTTGCAGTAGCAGAGTCAAGAAAAGTATGTGAAAAAATGGCTGAAATTACAAGAGATACAGTTATTACAGCTATTAACCGCTTAGAGAATTATGATGCAAAAGTTGCAGAAGAAATAGAAGAAAACGAACAAATTATTGATGGGTTTGAAGATAAATTAGGCACTTATATAATTAAAATAAGCTCTGAGTCGCTTACTGAAGAAGAGAGTAATAAAATATCTCAAATGTTACATACAATTGGCGATTTAGAGAGAATAAGTGACCATGCCCTAAATATTACAGAAGTTTCTAAAGAGATTTATGATAAAAAGCTTTCTTTTAGCGCAAAAGCTTTAAACGAACTTTCTATTATTAAAAATGCAGTTATTGAGATTGTTAACAAAGCAGTAGATGTTTTTGTTACACAAGACCTTGACTTAGCACAAACTATAGAGCCGCTTGAAGACTTGATAGATGAACTTACTGTTGAAATTAAAAATAGACACGTAAGAAGGCTTAAAGACGGTGACTGTACTATAGAGCTTGGATTTATTTTATCTGACTTGTTAACGAATCTTGAGAGAATAAGCGACCACTGCTCTAACATTGCGATTTACGAAATTGAGCTGTTAAGAAACCAGCCATATGCAGCACATGAGTATTTGCACAACCTAGAGAAAGAAACCGGTAGCCAATTTAAAGATGAATATGATAAGTACAAACTAAGATACACTTTACCTGCTAGAAAGTAATGTTCTTTTGGTAAACTTAGTTATAAAAAAGTCAACTGAGTGCTATTGTAATAGGCTCTGTTGACTTTTTGTATTTCTTTATTATAGTAAACAACACGCAAAACTACAACAAATTAAGAAAAAACGCATAAGTTAAAGCTTTTTTACTTGATTTCTGTAGTTTTTTTAAGTTGCTTTACTGTATATAATGGAATAAAATATAGGCCAAATAAATATAAATAATAAATGTACAAACCTATTGTAATATACTTGTGCTTTGGTATAATAAGTATAAAGTGTTTTTCAAATACTCGTTATTTTCTATTTTATGGAGGAGAGCCTATGAAAACAATAAAAAATATAAGTGGATTTCTTTTTTTAGCCTTCTTAGGGCTTGCTGTTTTTATGGGTATAACTATTTACAACCAAATAAAAACTTCAACTTTTCCAATAATAGAGCCCTTAACAATGGAAGACTATTTTATAAATATTGCCAATTCAGTCATTAGAGGTGGAGAAATTGAAATTCCTGATGAAATAATTACAAGTTTAATAAAAAAAGAGACAGATGAAGAAATAGCATGTGTAGTTAGTGATGAAAATACATTGCTGATTTTTACAACGAGAGAATTACCAATAATAGGAACCACAGATGTTTGTGTTGAATTTGTACTAGAGCCATATGAGCGAGGGGATGAAAACATTAATTTTACATTTAAAAATTGTTACCTAGGTACATATAAAGCTCCTGAACTTTTATATAACAATCTCTTTAGCGATAGTTATGAAACGGATACGCTTACAATAAAATCAGAGGTATACAGCATTGATTTTATGGATTACAACTTGGCTTTGTCGTTTGATACCATGGATATTAAAGAGGGTAAATTATATGTAAAATTCATAGCAGACGCGGGATTAAAATTAAGTTAGATTATAATAGTCAAGCCAATTCAAAAATCATCAAATAAATGCTTGCAAAAGCTGTTAGCCAAACCATTGTTTGGCTATATATAAACGAAAAAAACACAGGGGCAAACATGGGTGCCACTGTGTTTATTTTAATTTTATCATGTAAAATATTAAATAATAATTTTTTTACACACGTCACAATATTGTGCCTCTGAGTGTGCGCCTGCAGCACTTTCTTTTGCTATGAAAAATTCGCCTTTGTCTGTTTTTGGGTTATATGCTAACCTGTTTTTATCTACTCCAAAAATAATGCTTCTGCTTGCTTGAACATACCCTGGTTTCATATCATGTTTACAATACGGACACTTCATTTTTTAACCCCCAAAATATTATATTTTACTCACGTTAATTACGTGAAATAATAACAAATTCTCTCTTTATTGTTTTTGCATCGAACTTCTAGCACATACCTTTTTTTGCATTGCCAAATAAACTTATGACATATTATACATCAAAACATACTGTAAATGTATGTGTTTTACTCTCGCCTTTGCCTACATATTGTACATATCTTTTGTTAATTAACTCATCATTTTCACTAGTGGTGGTACCGCAACCAATCCAAGGCTCTAGGCATACAAAAGGTGCACCCTCAATATATGGTCTCCAAATACCTATCATAGTAAAATCTTCAAAGTTTACAGTAATGTGTTTTCCTGTGTTTGGGTTTTTAATTGAAATTATATTCTTTTTTAAGTTGTCAAAAATTAATGCATCGTTATAAAAAAGCTCATGGTTTAACTTTATTTGCTTTGTGCTCTTTAAGCTAAGTTTATTTGACGTGAAATCTATTAAGCTTGTTTCTAAATCTACTGTAGGTGCATTTAAGTCTTCTTCACATGCAAACTCTAAAACATAATCTTCAAAACCGAATCCATCTTCAAAAGGAGTATTAAAGGCTGGATGTCCACCTACAAAGTAAGGCATTATATCGTCACCTAAGTTTGTTACTGTAAAACTAGTCTCTATTGCGTTGGGTAAAAGTTTATATGCCATTTTTAAAGAGTAATTAAAAGGGTAAGCCTTAAGAGTCTCTTCGTTTGACTTAATCTCAAAAACTATACAGTCGTCACTTTTTGATACTACATCAAACTCTGAAGTTCTCACTAAACCATGTTTTGGAATAGTGTAAGCTTTATCGTTAATAATTGTGCTATCATTTCTCAGTGCTCCTACAATCGGAAATAATATAGGTGCACTTCCGTCCCAGTATTTTGGGTCAGCTTGCCACAAAAGCTCTTTTCCTTCGCTAGTTACAAATGACTTCCAAGTCGCTCCTAAAGTGTCAAACTTTGCACTTGCAGTATCGTTTTTTATCTCATAAATCATTTTTACATACCTTTCTTTAATATATTTAATTTAGTTAGCTCCGTTTACCATTTGTGTTAACCTGTAATTTACTAAAAAGGTAGAAAGCATTCCACAAATAGTTTTAAGTTCTTCTAATTCACCCGATTCAAAAACTACTTCTTCTACGCTATTCTCAAAGCCTATAAGACCGTAAACTTCTCCACACATATAAATAGGATACATTACGAGTGCTTTTACTCCTGCTTCTTGAAGAAGCGCTCTCTCTTCTTCACTTTTGTAATCTTCTAGCTTCTCTATCGCAAAAACTCCGTCTCTCAAAAGGATTTCGTAGCCCTTTTGAAAGTCCAAAGGATTTATATCGTCTAAAATATTGTTTACTCCTAGTCTCTCTTCGTCGTCCCAACTAAAGGTCTTCTCCATTACTTCTCTAGTTTTATTAAACTCAAACGTATACCCCTTGCTAAATCCAAACTGTTGTGTAATAAGCTTAATAATTCCCGGTAAAAAGCTTGTTATATCTTGTTTTCCTAACAATACTTTAAAGAAAAACTCAATCCTGTTTTCTTTAAAGCTTTTTGCCTCGTAATCAATTGAATCTATTTTTGTTCTATTTGAAATATACTCTGGTCTTGCCATTTCATTATTATAAACGGCATATCTGTCTTTTCCACTTGCTTTTACATTATATAGTGCTGTGTCTGAATTTTTATATAATGTCTCTAAATCTTTTCCGTGCTCAGGGTATTTTGCAATTCCAATACTAGCAGAAATATTTACTGAAATACCTGTTTCGCTAAAAACTTTCCTAAAAGCTTTACAAACTTGCTCTGCTTTTTCTATAACTGATTTTTGTTCATAGCAATTTTTTAATAAAACAAAAAATTCGTCTCCGCCTATTCTTCCTAAAATATCATTACTTCTAAAAATAGATTTCAAATCGTCTGCTAACTGAGCAATAACCATATCGCCATACAAATGACCTAGTCTGTCATTAATTGTTTTAAAATTGTCAATATCAATAATCATTAAAGTGTGGTGCATATCTTCTTTTCTGTTATTTACTAAGGTTTTAGAAATTAGATACTCTGTATGCTTTTTATTATATAGCCCTGTTAATAAGTCAATATCAGCTCTTTTAGTAAGCTCATTAATTTCATCTTGTTGAATGGTTATATCGCTTAATTTGCCTATTACTCTAATAGGGTTACCGTCTAAGTCTCTTACTATTTTATAGTTTGCAATATACCAATAGTGTTTACCTTCTTTAGACTTCATGTGCAATTTTGAAGTTTTTACATTGTCTCCGTCTGTTAACATTTTAGAGTTCACAGAATCTCGGCTATCGGTCTCAATAATTTTGCCTGAACGTATATTAACAGCAAAATTGTGTATTAACTCTTGTAAGCCAAAAAGCTCAGCAAATTTCTCTGAGCAAACCATAATATCTTTTTCAATATTATACTCAAAAAAAGCATCGCCAGACAATTCTTCAATAAAGTCCATAACTTCTCTTGAACTGCGTGCAAAATTAATTGTTTCATCAACACTTTCTCCAGACAAGATAGAAATTGAAACAATTGGACCTTTTTTAGTATTATTTAGCTGAATTATAGTAACTACGTCAATATACTCTTTTGACTTAGACCTAATTTTAATATTTTGAGAAAAAAAGTTGAGACCATTTTTCATATTTTTATCAGCAGTTTCTAAAACTGTTTGTACATAATCAGGATGTAGTAAATCAATAAAGCTAGAAGAAAAATCACTCATTATTTCTTTTTCACTATAACCTATCATTTCGTAAAATGCTGTATTTACACTTACTAAGCTGAATTTTTTATCATAGTTACATACAACTAACCCATGTAACAAGTTAAAGAGTTTATACTCTTCCAGTTTCATTTTTCCTATTTTAGCACCTGTCATTAATGTTCCAACTTTCCATATCACATAAATTGTGAAATTCAATACAGATTAACTTAATTTATACGCTTTATTATACTACACAATTAAATCTTTGTAAATATTAATATTTGCCTAAAATAAAATAAATAGAAATAAAAACTAAGCAAATAAGCTCAGTTTTTACTTCAATTTATTTTAATTTATTTTAGGCTGTATAATGTTAACACTATGTGTCGAAAATGATATTATTCAGGAACTGAACCACTAGGAGTAGGTATAACATATTCTGAAAGAACTAGCTCAATAACAATACCTTGTTGTCCTGATAAGGCTCTATCTACAACAAGCTCTACAGTATCACCAGGGCTCATAGTGGCAAGTATTGAAGATACTGTACCAGAAGTTGCAACCTCTACACCGTCTATTGCAGTAATAACATCGCCTTTTTCAAGTCCTGAAGATATTGCTTGTGGGCTTGTAACTTCTGCAACGTACATTCCTTGAGTTAATCCGTAAAATCTTGCAGTCATGCTATCAATAAATGTTCCGCTTATTCCAATTACTGCTCTGTCTTTTACATAACCGTAATTTTGTAGGTCTGAAATAATTGGTTGTGCATCGTCGATAGGAATAGCAAATCCTAAGCCCTCATAGCCTTCTGCAACAAATTTAGAAGAGTTAATACCTATAACTTGGCCGTACTCGTTAACTAATGCACCACCAGAGTTTCCTGGGTTGATTGCGGCATCTGTTTGAATAACATTCATAATATAGCCAGAGTCGCCAGCTGTAATTTGCCTGTTAAGTGCAGAAACATAGCCTACTGTAACAGATGAACTAAAGCTTGAGCCACCAGGGTTGCCAACTGCCATAACGCTTTCGCCAACTACTAAGTCGTCTGATGAACCAAACTCTGCAGGAACTAAGGCTTCATTTTGCTCTACTTTTAATACCGCTAGGTCGGTAATTTCATCAGAGCCTACTACTTCTGCCTCAAGGCTTGTTCCGTCATAAAGTGTTACTTTTACGTCTGTTGCATCTTCTATAACGTGTGCATTTGTTACAATGTAGCCCTCTTTAGACATTATTATTCCTGAACCCTCGCTATAAGGTGAAACTTCAGAATCTGCAGTGCTTGCACCCCAGAAAGAGCCTTGTTGATTAACCACATAAGTTTGTATAACTACAACCGAAGGTAAAACTTTTTCTGCTATTTGTTCATTACTAAGTACACTTACATCGGTTGTTTGTGCAGGGTTTTCATCATCCACTACTTTTGCTATTGTAAAAGATGCCTCTTGTGCGTCGTTTACTGTAATAAAACCAGTTTGTATCATAGTTATAAATATTGCTACTGACACTATTACCGACAGCACTGCTGCACTGGTTGAAGCAATAGCTATTTTAAATGTAGTCGAAACTTTTTTAGGCGGAGCTTTCGGTTTAACAAGCGGTGCAGCATTATGCGGTTGTGTCGGTGCTTGGTAAGGCGTTTGCGGATAAACAGGTGTTTGGTTTATCGGCTGGCTTTGCTTATATGGGTCTTGATTATATGGTGGCTGATTATAATAACTGTGTGGAGTGGTTTTAGTTTCTTGTGGCGTTTGCACACCGTTATTATGCGGAATATATTTTGCGCTATCGTGTGGATTTTGCGCTGCTCCAGTATTTTGAGGATTATAATTTGTTCCCTCTTGTGGTATTTGTGCACCACTGTTATTTTGTGGCTTGTAATTTGTGTTATCTGTGTTTGATTGATTATTATTATCATAAGGATTATACATATTTGTCACTCTTCCTCTCTATGTTTGTAGTATAACCATTTTCCTCTTCGTTATGGCTATATTATCAATCTCTTAAGTGAAGATTTAGTGACGGTTATATATTTCTTTTACGAAATATTGTGAAGGTTATATTTTTATTTTGTACTTAAACTGAACTAAAGTGAATAAAGACAAAATTAGCCTATATCTCTAGTATACCGCCTATATCTATAAGTTTATTACTACCAAGCTCTACAACATTATTGCCTGTGCTTAATATATATTCTCTTATTTTACTGCCAAAGCTATGTGTGCTTAAGTTACCTGTAAAAATAATGTTACTACCCACTTTTCCACTCGCCCCACCAATAAAACCATAATTATAACCCTTAAGCTCAATCTCTCCCTCGCTTATCTCAAGCACATCTACATCGTTTTGCCTAAGCACTTTTGCTATGCTTTTATCAGCTGTAATTGCGTGGCTATCATCTACTAAGCAAGTAGAGCATCTGGCATAGCCCTGAGCAACTTCATTAATTATATAATTATTATCTGTTAAGGATTTAAGCAATGCTTTATCTATAGCTTTTTTATTTGCATAAACGGTTTTATTTATAATAAGTGAGTTTAAAAGGCAATCTTTTGGGTATTTTTCTTGCGGATACTCGTCTGTTTTAATTATATTATAGCCACTTATGTTTATATCACTGTTTTTTAAAACAAAGGCAGTGTTTGCATTAATTTTTAAAAACTGTAAATCTGCATGATAGGCCACAGGGCGTGGCAAAAGAGGGTTTTTAGCTGTTTTAATACAGTTAAACCCTCTTAGTTTAAGTTCTTTAATTATGTTTTCATACTCGCCAGAAATCAGTAGTGACATTGTAGTTTACACCTTTCTTTTGAGTGTCACTGCGTGACATCTCTCTAAAAGCGAGAGATAAATACACTCCTAGAGTTTTGCGTAAGCAAATTTTAATCCGTGATTAAAAAACTCAAAACTTTAAAGTGTGAAACCTAAGTTTCACACTAACACGCAAGCTTTGCCCTTACGAATAAGTTTTGAGAGTTTTGCGTAAGCAAATTTTAATCCGTGATTAAAAAACTCAAAACTTTAAAG
>CAYJEZ010000059.1:0-3979 GCA_964369215.1 uncultured Eubacteriales bacterium | reverse complement strand
TGTGAAACCTAAGTTTCACACTGCGCAAGCCTCGAAAGCTTGCCTCAGTGTTCTAACGCCTATAATCTCAATGTCGCCCTTTATATTAAGCTTAACTGCATTGTGATGAGGAATTACACAGCGTGTAAAGCCCATTCTATGAGCCTCTGTAATTCTTGCTGCTATATGATTAACCGAGCGTATTTCACCGGCTAGGCCTATTTCTCCAAAAATAATTGTGTCTTCTCTAATCTCTTTGTCTTGAAGGCTAGAGACCAAAGACATTGCAACTGCTAAGTCGGCAGCTGTTTCGTCTACTTTTAATCCACCTACAACATTTACATATGCATCTAAATTCGAGAAGTAAAAGCCAGCTCTTTTCTCTAGCACTGCTAAAATAAGTGTCATTCTATTGTAGTCGTATCCTGTAGCAGTTCTTCGTGGGTTGCCAAAGCCTGTTGTGCCAGCAAGACCTTGAATTTCTGCTAAAATTGGCCTTGTGCCCTCCATAAGGGCGGTTACACATGTGCCTGATGCGTTTTTTGGTCTGCCCTCTAAAAGCGCTTGCGACGGATTTTCTACCTGGGTTAAGCCGTCGTTGCCCATGTCGAAAACGCCTATTTCGTTTGTAGAGCCATACCTGTTTTTTACAGCCCTTAAAATTCTATATGTCATGTGCCTGTCGCCCTCAAAATAAAGCACGGCGTCTACAATATGCTCTAGCACTTTAGGGCCTGCAATTGCACCGTCTTTATTCACGTGACCTACCACAATAGTAGGAATATCTAAAGATTTTGCACAGCGCATAATAGCGTTTGTGCTCTCTCTAACTTGAGTAACGCTTCCTGTAGAAGAGCTAATTTCGGCACAATTCATGGTTTGTATAGAGTCTATCATAACTATGTCTGGCTTCTCTAAATTAATTTGCTCTACTATGTAGTGTACGTCTGTTTCTGTTAAAATTTGCAAATTCTCGCTGTTTACGCCAAGCCTTTTTGCCCTTAGTTTAATTTGCCTTGCGCTCTCTTCGCCAGACACATAAAGAATATTTAGCTCTTTACCCAAATACTCGCACACTTGAAGCAAAATGGTAGATTTTCCAATACCGGGGTCGCCACTTATTAAAACTAAAGAGCCTTTAACTAGTCCTCCACCTAAAACCCTGTCAAACTCAGACAAACCTGTTTGATACCTGTGCTCATTCTCTGTGTCTATTTCGTTTATATACATAGGCTTGTTGCCGGCTCTAGAGGGAACAGCAGCGCTTGATTTAGAGCTTACGGCCACGCTCTCTACCATAGAGTTCCAACTTCCACAGTCAGAGCATTTTCCGCTCCATTTAGGGCTTTGGTAACCACACTCAGAACAAATATATACAATTTTACTTTTAGCTGCCATAATAGTTTTCTCTTTTCTATAATGTTTTCATGTATTTTAGCATAGAATTACATATTATTCAATACTGGATAGACTGGGTTTTTGTTAAATCAAATAAATAAGTTAAAATTATTGACACAGAAATAAAATAGTGATATAATGAACAAAGAAAAAATTTAAAAATATACCTTATATTTTCCTTATTTGAGAGGGCTTTTAATATGATGATAACTTCTTCTTTTATCGTGCTAGCAGTCATTAGCATTATCGTGATTATCGATAGTGCCAATTTGTGTTGTGCTGATAGATAAGGATAGTTTTTTTTACCCTTACAGCTCAACTGCTGTAAGGGTATTTTTAATATTCAGCAATAAACATTGTACTTGTACCTGTAGAAGAAGATGGTAAACAAAATTTTATCTTTTTGATAGGATATAAGTATCAAATAATAAAAAGGTGGTAATGGTTATGAAATTAACAGGAGCTCAAATTGTTATTGAACAACTAGTAAAACATTCGGTTAAAGTAGTTTTTGGCTACCCAGGCGGCGCAGTGCTTCCGCTATACGACGAGCTGTATAAAAGCTCTGATAGAATAGAGCATATACTTACTGCACACGAGCAAGGTGCGGCACATGCAGCAGACGGCTACGCAAGGGCAAAGGGCACTACAGGTGTGGTTATTGCAACAAGTGGACCAGGCGCTACAAACCTTGTAACAGGTATTGCAAACGCATATTTAGACAGCGTGCCTATGGTTGCTATAACTGGCAATGTAGGTGTATCTTTACTTGGTAAAGATAGCTTTCAAGAGGTTGATATTGTAGGCATTACACAACCTGTTGTAAAGCATAACTTTGTTATTAGAGACATCAACGACTTAGAGCATACATTAGAAGAAGCTTTTAGAATAGCAAACGAAGGACGAAAAGGGCCTGTTTTAGTAGATATTCCTAGAAATATTCAAACCGAACTATGTGAGTATATAGGCAAAGATATTCCAAATGAGAGAAAACCTAATAAATCATTCGATATAAGTGAGGCTGTTAAAGTTATTAACGAGGCTAAAAAACCGCTTATTTATGCAGGCGGTGGTATTATTTCCTCAGGTGCAGAGGCAGAGCTTATGGAGCTCTCTCAAAAAATAAATGCACCTATTGGGCTTAGCATGATGGGGCTTGCGGCTGTTCCTACAGATTATGAGCTCAACCTTGGAATGTGCGGAATGCACGGTAAATACGCGGCTACAATGGCACAAGAGCACTGCGATGTTCTTATTGCTTTAGGTGTTCGATTCTCTGATAGAGCTACAGGCAATATTGCCGCTTACGAGAAAGACACAAAAATTATTCATGTAGATATCGACCTGGCTGAAATAGATAAAAATGTTGGTACTTATATAAATATTTGCGGTAATTTAAAAGACGTTATTAAAGAGCTAATAGAAAAAGTAGACGAAGCAGTTAACGACGATTGGATGCAAGATATTGAAGACCTTAAAGAGGTGGATGTAACTCCGCCTAGCAGAGACTTTGAGCCTCATAACATTATTGAGACAATAAACGATTATATGAGCCCTGATACAGTAGTTGCTACAGACGTAGGTCAACATCAAATGTGGACAGCGCAAAGCTACAACTTTAAAACTACAAGAACACTATTAACTTCTGGTGGACTTGGTACAATGGGCTTTGGTATGGGCGCGGCTATTGGCGGATGTATGGCAAGCGACAAAAAAAGAACTCTTTTATTTACAAGTGACGGAAGCTTTGGTATGAACCTAGCAGAGATGGCTACTGCTGTATCTGAAAATCTTCCTTTAGTTGTAGTATTACTTAACAACGGCGTATTAGGCATGGTTAGACAATGGCAAACAATGTTTTATGACAAGAGATACTCTCACACAACACTTGACAGAAAAACAGATTTTGTTGCCCTAGCAAAAGCTTTTGGAGCTAAGGGAGAGAGAGTTACAACACTAGACGAGCTTGAGAAAGTGTTAGATAACTTGCCTGAAAATGGGCCTATTTTAATTGAGTGCGTAATACACCAAGACGAACTTGTACTTCCGATGATACCTGCAGGCGGAACAGTTACAGATATAGTTATAAGAAAAGACCTTGATAAATAAGAAAGGGGTAAAGGATAATGAATAAATTTACAATAGAGCTAATCGTTTTAAACCATTACGGAGTTCTTAACAGAATTACAGGCCTTTATACGAGAAGGGGCTGTAATATCGATAGTTTATATGTGAATGAAACTGCAAATTCATCACTTTCAAAAATGCTTATAGTGTCAAAAGGAGATAAAGCCTTGCAACAACAAATGGTAAGGCAACTTAATAAGCTATATGATGTAAAAGAGGTCACTTTAATGGTCTCAGTTGAAGAGATTATTTCTTAATTAATATTGTTTTGAACTGGCAGATTTACAATACTAATACACCAAAAAAGCCAAAGTAAGTATATGTAAGAAAGGCATGATAATAATGAACAGCGAGAAAATGACGCAAGGTGACACAAGAGCACCACAAAGAGCCCTTTTAAAATCTATGGGCTATACAGACGAGCAACTTAAAAAGCCTTTAATAGGTATAGTTAACTCTTTTAACGAGATAGTAC
>CAYJEZ010000058.1:0-15534 GCA_964369215.1 uncultured Eubacteriales bacterium | reverse complement strand
CACATAGACCAATTAAAGGAAGAATGCTGTATTTTATCGCAAATGTCCCATAGATTATCTATCACTCTAAGCTCTACATTTAAGTTAAATAATTCTGCAAACAGGTCATCAATTTTGCACTTTGAAATAGGAATTTGCGTGGTTTTAGATACATAATAACCGGCAATTTCATCTTGCAATTCAAAATCAGTAGTATCAAACTCATATAAATACAGAGTAGTATTTTTCATAATATTAAACCAACCCTGCTCAATAACTACTGCGTGTGTGGAGCTTTTTGAAGAAAAATACCTATTTATATCATCTTTAGTGCTGGTTTTACTGGTATGATATGTAACCCTAGGGCAATCTCTTGGAGTTAAAAAGTTTGGTAGCCTTTGTTCGTCTATAGCCCACACTAAGCCTATGCTTTTGTCTAGGTCTTGTCTACTGGGTGTTCTAGGGTGAAAAATAGTGATGTCGCTTTCTTCACTAACATGAAAAAGCCTCATTAATAAAACCTCCTTAAAATGAAATTGGCACTGTTAAGTTAAAGTAATGAAATTATTAGTTTTCTTAAGAATAAAGTAATTTATTCTCTTTTCTTTTTCCTCCCCGCCTTTGGCGGGGAGGAAAAAGAAATATAAAGATTATTTTTATATTAAGTTAACAAAACCATAAAATTGGTGAAAAACAATAAAGTTTAACACCAATTTTAATATGTTATCTTATAGTATATGTGACAAACAAGGAACTACTTTAACGCCAACTACTAAGTCGCCATTTACAACAAAGCCTTCTTCTCTGTCTTCTAACTCGCTTATTAAGTTAGATTTTAGCTCTGCTATTTTTTGTTGATACTCTTTGTCGTTTATAGCGTCGTGCGTCTCGGTTGGGTCATTTTTTAAGTCGAAAAATCTCTCTATGCCAGTTTGAGAATACCAAATGTATTTGAAATCTTTAGTAACAATGTAGTGGTTAGAGAATTCACCGCCTGTGTGCTCTCCGTGGATGTAATCTCTGTTTACTTCACCCAACATATTAATTCCGTCTGTGCCTGTGTCGTTGTCTCCTGCTAATGCAGACATAGTTGCAAGCACGTCTCTAAGCTCTACTAATTCGTCGCTAACACCACGTTTAGGAACAAGGTGCTTAGGGCCTGATATTATCATAGGAACTCTTACACTGCCTTGATAAGGTCTAATTTTTCTAATAAGCTTATGGTCAGATAGCATCTCACCGTGGTCGGCAGTTACTATAAACACTGTGTTATCCATCATGTTTCGCTCAATAAGCCCCAACATTAACTTGCCTATCTGGTTGTCTAAATGGCTAATACAAGCGTAATAACCAGCCTGTTGTGCTCTAATAAGCTCTTCGTCTTCTGGTCCTGTTAAGCTATTGAAAACAACGCCTATCTTTTTTCTGCGTTCGCCATCGTTCCAATCTCCGTTTACTGGTGAGCGCAAATCTTTATCTTTGTACATATCAAAAAAAGCTTGTGGTGCATCATATGGGGCGTGAGGTCTAACATAAGACGCCATTAAGAGAAAGGGTTTATCTCTATCTCTTCTTCTTAAAAAGTCTAAGCTTCTATTAGTTACCCAATTAGTTGGGTGATACTTTTCATCATAAATCCATGGTCTTGCCATCCAAGAGTTGCAGTCAATTCCCGTGTCAGTAACATCTGTACTAATACCTAGTTCGTCTTTTAGCCAGTAGAAATAGTCGTCTGCAATAAGCTGATTTTCATAATAGCCTATGTTCTCAAGCCTGTAATTATGCAAGTATCCGTCGTGCAGTTCTATGTTATGAAAGCCCATCAAATTTCGCAATGGGTGAACATGCATTTTACCAACACATTGAGTGTAATAACCTTGTTTTGTAAGCTCTGTTGCTATGGTTTTGTCGTAGTTCCAGTTGACTCTGTCTTGGTAACCTACTCTACCATGGTTTTTTTGGTTAAGCCCGGTGTAAAGCGCTGCCCTTGCTGGAACACAACTAGGGCAAGCTGTGTAAGCATTGTTGAATAGAACACCGTTGTTAATAAGTGTGTCGAGGTATGGAGTTTTCACATCAGGGTGGCCTGCAGCACCGATACAGTCTGCACGCATCTCATCTAATACAATAAGTACAATATTAGGTTTCAAGCTCGTCTTCCTCCTTAATGGCGGTCTCTATTATTGCAGTTGCAATAATATTAACTGCAGTATTAATAGGTATTACTCCTACATCAATACAAAGGCTATGGCTTGTCATTTGTCCCCATATTCTCCCTGTGTAATATGAATAATGACGAGCCCTTGATTCATCTTCATTATTAATAATAGTGCACATTTCATCATAAGTTTTGTCTCTTAGGTCAGGCATTTCTTCTTTACAGCGCTTTATTCTTTTATCCATATCCGAAGAATAAATAAAAACTCGAAAGGTATCGTCTTGTATATGGTCAATTCCGTTTCCTACTATTACAGAGTCTTTTAAAGCTATTAAACTTTTAATAGTAGAAGTATTTTTAATGTGAGTTTTAATAGAAGGCATTTCAACCGGAAAAAGATTGTCTCTGCCTATGCAAATTGGATTATTTTCATTTATTTCATAACTGCAAAATTTTTCAACATTTTCATCTGAAAATCCATCTTCATTCGATAGCATGTTTACTATCTCTTTATCATAATAAGCAAATTTAAGAGTTTTAGCTAATTTAGTTCCAATCTCAATTGCACCTGTACCTAGCTGTCTACTTATTACTATTACTCTGCTCATATAAAAAGTCCTCCAAAGCAAATGTATAAATAATTCTTAAAATATTATAATTATTGGCTATTTTGTTCACCAACATGTTGCAATTATAACATAAAGAAAAAAGGTTTACAAGCATTCTTAAAAAACTTGTAAACCTTTTATAATTAAGTGTAATATTTTGACTAACTTTCTGTTTTTCTACCAAATGTAAAGACAGAAAAAATCAAATTAAAAGTAAACTACTTCGTTTTTCTCAGCAGACTCAAAGATAGCTTCCATAACTTTCATCAAGTTTCTTTGTTGCTCATGAGTAACCTCTATATCAGCTTTGCCGTTTAGAGTGTCAGCAACGTTTTTGTAGTAATCTTTAATGTCGCAGTCAATTCTCTCAAGAGGTACTTCTTTAATTGTATCAGCATTTCTTGGAGCCATTGTTTTTGTTAAGCCAGCAGCAGTAACGATAGGCACTGCGTCATGTTTTGCTGTTGTTGTAGCGATAACTTTTTTACCATTGATGTCCCAGTCTTCGATAACTGCTGTACCGTTAAGACCTTGAACAACCCATCTTGGTAAAACGATAAAGTTGCTTGTACCAACCTCTACATGGAAAGTAAAGTCGTTCTCATATTTGAAAATAGCTTTAAAACCGTCGTCTACTTCTTCGTTTGTAACGTTTGAAAGAGTAGCGTAGCAAGAGATAGGCATTTTACCTGTCATCATTAGCATTTGGTCTAGTAGGTGAACACCCCAGTCAAGAACCATTCCGCCACCTTGAGCTTTACGGTTTCTCCAGTCGCCCGGAATACCTCTAGAACCTTGAACTCTAGACTCTATGTTGTAAATTCTGCCCATTTCGTCGCTCTCAAAAATTTTCTTAGCAACTCTATAGTCTTCGTCCCAACGTCTGTTTTGGTGAACTGTAAATAGTTTACCGGCAGCATTAGCAGCGTCAATCATTTCGTTAAGTTCTGGAGTTGACATTGTAACAGGCTTCTCTGATACAACATTTTTGCCAGCAGCAAATGCTTTTTTAGCTATCTCAACATGAAAATCGTTAGGGGTAGCTATAGTGATTAAATCAATCTCATCATCAGCTAAAACTGCCTCTAGGCTCTCGTATGTTTTAATTCCGTTCTCATTAGCTACTTCATGGCGCTTAGGGTCGATGTCATAGATACCTACTAATTCAACTTCAGGAATTTGAGGGATTAATCTTGTGTGCCAGCCACCCATACCGCCGTAACCTACAACTGCTATTTTTATTACTTTGCTCATTATTTTTCTTACCTTTCATAAATAAATTAAATATATTTTAGTATTTATTTCAATAACAACACCGAGATTATAACATAGTATTATAAAAAAAACAATACTAAATTATTGTAAAAATATAAATAAATTTATACATTTATGTTATATTAACTTTATATTATCTTTTTGAACCTAAGAAGAACACAGCAATAGTACCTGGCCCAGAGTGAGAACCAACTACGGGGCTAACGTATTCGCAAACAACTTTTTTAACTCCCAATTTTGACTTAATCAGTTTAGCTGTATACTCAGCATCTTCTAAGCAGTCACCATGGCTTATAAAAATAATCTGATCTTTAGGGTTCTCTATAGTTTCTTTCATTTTGCTAACTATTCCTTCAAGGGCTTGATTTCTTCCTCTAACTTTTGAGATAGGAACCAATCTTCCTTCGTTATCTACATGTAAAATAGGTTTTATTGAGAGAATAGTTCCTATAATTGCAGAAGCAGATGAAAGTCTACCGCCTCTTTTAAGAAACATTAAGTCATTAACTGTAAATAAGTGGCACAACCTTAATTTATTGTTATCAATCCAAACACCAAGGGTTTCTATATCCAAGCCGTTTCTTTTTTGCTCTACAGCATAATGAAGCAACAGCCCTTGACCCATAGAGGCACAAAGTGAGTCTACCACTACTATTTTTCTGTCTGGATACTCTTGCATTAATTCTTTTCTTGCAATTATTGCACTTTGGTAACTACCGCTAAGTGCAGAGGAAAAAGCAACATATATAACATCTTTGCCTTCATCTAATACAGGTTTAAAAAACTCTTTAAATTCATCAGCATTAATTTGAGTAGTAACAGACACACTACCTTCTCTTAATTTGGAATAAAACTTTTTAATAGGCATTGCATTGTCACCATGCACATAGGTTGTTCCGTCTAAATCATACTTCATAGGTATAATATGGATATCCATATCCATAACTTGTTTTATACTTAAATCAGCATTTGAGTCTGTAAAAATTACATATTCATTCATAATGTTTCCCACAAAAAAAGTGGGTACACCTCCTCGTCTTTTTTGATGATAGTATTAGCTTATCTAAATAATTATACGTCAGTATTAATTTTCTGTCTATTGACAAAACTCACTTAAATAATAAATGTTTTTATGTGAGTTTTACAAATCGGGCAAATCTAATCGGTTTTTTCTACTTCTCATATAATCTTCAAGAATAATAACTGCGCTAACACTGTCTATACTCTCTTTTCTTTTTTTACCCCTAGTGTTTGTAATGTTTAAGTAGTTGTGTGCAGTAACTGTAGTGCCTCTTTCATCAAAAAAGTCTACATCAATATCGCACAGTAATTTCAACTGTTTTCCAAAAGACCTAGCGTATAAAGCACTGTCTCCTTCGCTGCCGTCCATGTTTTTTGGCAAGCCAACAACAATTAATTCAGCCTTTCTTGCCACTACAAGCTCTTTTATTTTCTCTGCTAGTTTTTCGTGGTTAGGTTCTCTTATCATTTCGAGCGAAGAGGCTATTATCTCATTTTTGTCGCATACAGCTGTTCCTGTTCTAACTTTTCCTAAATCTACAGATAATATTACCATTTTTAGGTTACTCCCTTCTAAAAAATGTCTTAAGTGTAAAAATTAAAAGGGCAGATAAAGCTCTGCCCAAAATAAAGTTTATAACTTTTTGTATAATACAAGAATTTGTTGTGCCAAGGTAGGGCCTACCCTTAAAAATTTATCTGGCTCTTTGTATTCAAGACTTTTGAGTACTTGCTCAGACTGCTCGTACACTTGCAATTTAGCACTCTGATAAGCAGCTTCTTTATTTCCGTCCATATAAACCGCAAACTCCAACTCGTCATCTTCATTTATTGCTGAAAAATATAGTTTAAGTTTATCAATATTATACGACTTTTTAATTACATTGCCCAGTGCATTTTTTACCAATTCAATAACAACATCATTTAAACCTGCGTCTAAAATAAGTATCTTTTCTTTTAGCTCAGCTAAGCTCTTAACTCTTCTTTTTATAACATTTTTTATCTCTGGTATACTGACAATGGAGTCTGCCTTACCTGCAACAGGGGTAAGTGCTATTATATATGACTTTTGTGGATTGCAAAATACCATAGGATATACAAGTTGGCCTACGTATTTGCAATGTGGGCACTCCCAATCGAAAATATCTTCTTTTAATATTCTTTCTTTAAAGTCAATATTTATATTGTTATCTATACCTACATACATGTCTATTTTATTACCCTTAGAACAATTAGGGCATATAATCTCTTTTTTTAACTGTGTAGACATTATACACTCGTCCCTTCTCTTTTTATATCTAATAATAGAATTTAATCTACTCAAAATGGGGTTAACTTGTTTATACAAAAATATAATAACGATTAAATAATTCCACCACCAATAACTACATCTCCGTCATAAAAAACGGCAGACTGACCCGGGCAAAAATATTTTTGGCTCTGCTTAAAAGCAACTTTAATATCTCCGTTACTTAGTTGAGTTATAGTAGCGGGTTCAGGGGTTGCCCTATATCTAATTTTAACCATAACATCCATAGGCTCTTTAAGTGTGTCAAATGGAATTAGGTTTACATTTTTCACCGTAAGTTCATAGTTGCCATTTCCCGTGTCTGCACTTATAGTAACAGTGTTTTTTAATGGGTCTATTGCACTAACATAACATCTATAACCAAGTGCAATACCTAAACCTCTTCTTTGCCCAATAGTATATTTGTATATTCCGCCGTGTTTACCAATTGTATTTCCGTTATTGTCTAAAAAATTTCCTTGTGGCATAGTTTTTTTGCTATAGCTATTTATAAAATCAATATAGCTTTTATCTTTAACAAAGCAAATATCTTGACTATCAGGCTTATCTGCAACAGGTAAATCATATTTTTTAGCAAGTTCTCTTGCCGAGTTCTTATCCATTGACAACATAGGAAACATGATGTGCTTTAATTGATGTTGTTTTAGGTTATATAAAAAATAGCTTTGGTCTTTTGGGCTGTCAGACTTTTTGAGAACAATTCTATCTTCAACTGTTTCAATTTCTGCATAATGTCCTGTAGCTAATTTATCACATCCTAGGCTTAATGCGTAGTCTAACATAGCACCAAATTTCATAGTACTATTGCAACGAACGCAAGGGTTAGGCGTTCGTCCTGAGAAATACTCATCTACAAAATAATCTGTAATTGTGCGTGAAAACTTTTCTCTAAAATCTACAATATAATGCTCAATGCCTATTTTTTTACATACCAGTGAAGCATCATTTGCCTCTGAGTATAGGTTTGCCTCATCTTCCTTAGTTAAGCTTGGCTTTAAAAGCATTGTAATACCTATAACATCATAACCTTGGTTTTTTAGCATTAGAGCGGTTACAGAGCTGTCTACGCCTCCACTCATTCCCACTGCTATTCTATTCATCAATACTTTTGTCCTCTTCGTCTAAATTATCTATATCTTCTTGATTATTAGTGTCCTCTTCTTTTACTAAAATGAAGTTAACCTCTTTTTCAGCTTCTTTCTCTGTTTGCTCTTCTTCGGTAGAAATACCCTCAACTTCGTTAGTATCAGTTGAAGTTTGAGTGGCTTCTTTTTTTATCATGTCTTCACTGTAGATTTTTTCTAAATGCGAATTAGCTTGCTCTATTCTTTGTTCAGCCTCTTCAATTTCTGTACAATATGGCTCGGTTGCTAAGTTTAATTCGTCTCTTAAATTGTGGTAATAATATCTTCCTAAAGCGATATAAGCTTTATCTGCTCTTATTTTCTCGTTTCTTACAGTTGAACGAAGCTTTGCTATTAAAGTAGATCTTTTGTTTTTTTCAACAACGTAATCTTTTACGTCTGTAATAGTGTCAGTAATATTTTTTAAGAAGTCCATATTTTTATCCTCCCTTAACATAGTTAAATTATATTTATATTATTATATATTATTGTAAGAAAAAAATATAGTTTTTTTTGTTAAATTTTCTTGTTAATAAGAAATATTAATGATAAAATAAAAATAAAAAAGCAAAATGGGGTGATTTTTTTGATAGATTTTAGCAACATAAAATATTTTGTATTGGACATGGACGGAACTATTTATTTGGGAGACCAAGTTTTTCCTCAAACTTTACCTTTTTTAAAGAGTATTGAAGAATCAGGTAGAAAGTACGTTTTTTTCACAAATAACAGCTCGAAAAATGCTAATAATTATATAGAGAAACTACACAATATGGGTATAGAGGTAAAAAAAGAGCAAATGCTTATTTCTACACATGTTTTAATCGATTTTCTATTAAAAACGAGAAAAGACAAAACAGCTTTTGTTGTTGGCACAAATGAGCTGAAATATGAGCTAGAGGAGAACTCAATAAACTTAGGTGGAGAAGATGCAGATTATGTCATATTGGGTTTTGACACAAGCCTTAATTATGATAAATTGGTTACTGCATGCAATTTAATAAGAGAAGGAAAACCTTATTTTGGTGTAAATCCAGATTTTAACTGCCCAACTCCTACCGGATTTATTCCAGACTGCGGAGCTATGGCGGCACTTATTAAAGCATCTACAGGTGTTGAGTGCGAGTTTTTCGGTAAGCCGTCGTACAGAACATTAGAATATATAAAAACTGCACTTAAATGTGATGAAAGTGAAATAGCTGTAGTAGGTGACAGATTATACACGGATATTGCACTCACAAAAAATAGTAATGCTACTGGAGTTTTGGTTTTAAGCGGAGAAGCAACACAGGCTGATGTAGAAAAGTCTGAAATAAAACCGGACTTTATTTTTAATGACATAAGTGATATAACAAAATACTTATAATGTGAATATTAAAATGTGCTTTGGGTAAAATACCTTTATTATAGTAAGAATACAATGGTTTATTTACCAGAAAGGACATAATATGGTTTTTTTAAATGCGTTTTGGGTAGGTGGATTGATATGCGTTTTTGGACAATTATTAATAGACCTTACAAAGCTTACACCCGCAAGAGTTATGGTTATGTTTGTGTTAAGTGGCATAGTGTTAGGAGCATTTGGCTTGTATGAGCCTCTTATAGATTTTGCTGGTTGTGGAGTTACGGTTCCGCTATCTGGTTTTGGAAATATACTTGTGACAGGTGTTAAAGAGGCGGTAGAGCAAGAGGGGATTATTGGAGCATTAAAAGGAGGCTTAACTGCATCGTCTGCTGGAATTGCATCTGCTATTAGTTTTGCTTTTTTAGCAGCACTTATTGCAAAGCCACATGAAAAAACTTAAGATTTACACAAAGTTTTTACAAATTAGAACAAGTAGATTAATTGAAAATAAATATATTTATAGTTTTTTAGCTTAGTGGCTATATAACAAGATAAAACAATGCTTTTAAGATTAATATATTTAGGTTATGTAGCGAATAATACTTTTTTTATTCTAACATAAAAGTCCCATTATTTAGATGATTACAAAGAAAACATGAATAAAATTACAACATAAATTGTAATAATATGGAGGGTAAGAGATGTACGACTTAAAAGATCAAGTTTGCGTGGTGGCAGGGGCGTCGTCGGGAATAGGAAGACAGATTGCGTTTGAGTTAAGTAGATGTGGAGCGGTAGTGATATGCGCTGCTAGAAGAACTGATAAATTGAATGATACAATGAATAAGATACTAAAGCATGGTGGAAAAGCAGAGGCTTACACTTGTGATTTTACTGTACCCACACAAGTAGAAAAGCTTGCACAATACGTAAAGCAAAAATACAAAAAAATTGATTTATGGATGAATGGTATAGGCGTAAACACTGCAATGGGCATTACTTGGGAGCTTGACTATGAGCAGTGGTTTAAAGATTTAGATGGAAATTTAAAAACTTGTTACATAGGAACAAAATGTGCTATAAGCGTTATGAAAGACCAATTAATTGGAAGAATTATTAATATGTCTGGTGGCGGAGTTGTAAAGCCAGAGACATACAACAGTGCTTATGCTTGCTCAAAAACAGCTCTTGTGCGTTTTACAGAGTGTGTTGCTTTAGAGTTAATAAAAGAAGAATTGCCAATTAAAATATTTGCGTTTGGGCCTGGGCTTATTAGAACAGAGAGAACAATTGAATTGGTAGAAAAAGAAGAAACACTTAAATATATGCCGCGAATTATTGATTCAATAAGAAATAATACCTGTACTAGTATAGAACAACCCGCAGAGTTCATTGCTTTTATTGCCAGTGGAGCAGTAGATAAGCTTCATGGTTGTTTGTTAGCTACTTATATGGATAAAGAAGAGTTAATAGAAAATTTAGACAAAATAGCAGAAAACGGTGATTATAAATTAATAGTAAAAAGCAGTTAATTAATTGTTATAGTTTGTGTATGATAATTAAAAAGTTATGAGTTTGAAGAGGAGAATAATATGAAACTAAGCGAAGCTTCTATACGAGCAGCTACTTACCCAAAAGGGCAAGGCGAGTGGTATTGCAAATTTGATTATAGCGATGTTACAGGTATTGGACTTGAAGAAGGAGTTTACAGACGAGACCCGAGTGCTGTTATTAAAGTAGGCGATTTATTTTATGTGTGGTATACAAAAAGTGTAGGTGCTGTAAACAGGGTAGAGGGAGATACATATAGCAAACAGTGGCCGTGGGATTATGCAGATATTTTTTATGCTGTTTCTAAAAATGGTATTGATTGGGAGGAAAGAGGAATAGCTGTGCCTCGTGGAGACATAGGTGCATACGACGAGAGAACTGTTTGCACGCCAGAGATATTGGCACATGGAGATAGATATTATTTAGTGTATCAGTGCATGATTCAAGAAGGAGAGTACAGAGGAACATATGAAACAGTAGCCATAGCTAGCGCAGATAATCCTGATGGTCCTTGGTTAAAAAGTAGTGCTCCAATATTAATGCGTCCACAAAACGGGCACTGGTTTGACGACTATAAAACATACAACGATGTTGAGCTAGAAGGTGCAGTGCATGACCCAACATTGTTTTATTATAACAATAACTATTATTTATATTATAAATGTGGTTTAAGAATGGACAGAGACCGAAAAAATGACGACTTTGCCGGAACTACTACTCGATGGGGAGTAGCAATAGCTGATAAAGTTGAAGGGCCATATACTCCAAGTGACTACAACCCTATTTCAAATAGTGGGCACGAGATTATAATGTGGAAGTATAAAGGTGGAATGGCAGCAATGATAAATAGAGATGGTCCTGAAAAAGGAACCATTCAATATGCAAAAGATGGAATAAATTTTCATATTATGTCAAGAATTAATCATAGTCCTGCTGCAGCTGGACTATATAGGACTGATAAGACAGATGAACACCCACTTGAGGGTTTAAGATGGGGACTTTGGCATACTCCTCCAGAGGAGAAGATATGTAAATGGGACTATATTAGGCGTTTTGATATAAATAAGCGTTATCTTGGCTAATATATAAGTCCACTTAAAAAACTTTGGCTCAAACAAATGCAAAAATAGCACTGTTTGAGCCAAAGTTTTATTCAAAATCAATTAATTTAAGTATAATATTAGCTGCTTTTTTAATTCCTACTTTAAACATGTCGATACAAAGGTTATAGTTTTGCATATCTTTATCAGATGTAGCTTCTTTATCAGTAAGAGTTTTTTTATAGCATTGGTTTAAGCGAAAGCTCATGTCTAATGAGTAAATAAAAAACTTTAATGGTTCTTTGTCACTAAGAAGATTATTTTTATTATCTTAATAAAGGCAAATATAGATTATTAGCAATATAATAGATAATAAAATTAAGCACTACCAACTGTGCTAATTATTATAGCAGTAATGAAAAGTATAATTCAAACTGCCTAATAATGATTAATATATAGCATTATGGAGTAAACAGACTTCCGTCTGAAATTCTTGTTTGTGTCCAAATAGTGTGCTCGGTTTTGCAAGGGTATTTTTCTGCCAAAGTTTCGTTTATATCTATGCCAAAGCCTGGCTTTTCATTTGCGTATACATAGCCATTTTTAAGTACAGGACAACCAGGGAACACCTCTTGCGCCTCTTCTTTAAAGCCACTCCACTCTTGTATTCCAAAGTTTCTAGCATTTAAGTCAAGGTGTATATTAGCCGCATGCCCTATAGGAGACACGTCTCCCGGACCGTGCCAAGCAGTTCTTACACCAAATTGCTCGCATAATATACCAAGCTTTCGAGCAGGGGTTAACCCACCTATTTGGCTAATATGAACCCTGATGAAGTCGATTAGTCTGTTAGTGATTAAATAGTCCCACTCTTTTGGATTGTTAAATAACTCTCCTAATGCAATTGGGGTTGTACACTGATTTCGAAGCTGTCTAAGCCATTCTGCTTGTTCAGGAGATAGTATATCTTCCAAGAAAAAAAGTTTGTATTTTTCTAAGTCTTTTGCTAAATTTAAAGCTTGAATTGCTGGTAATCTCTCATGGCAATCGTGTAAAAGCTCTACATCAAAACCTAATTCTTCTCTTACAGCATCAATTAATTTTAGTGTTTTTCTAACATATAGGTCAGGGCAGTAGTAAACACCCTCTTTGTAATTATCAGGTCTGTTAAGCTCGTCTGTTTTGCTGCCGTAACCACCCCATTGAACCCTAACATGTTTAATTCCATTCGCCATATATTTTTTAACATTTTCGGTTATTTCTTTAATGTCTCTACCATCGGCGTGCGTATACACAGGCACACCACTGCGAGACTTACCACCGAGCAAGTCGTAAACAGGCATATTAGCCATTTTGCCCTTAATGTCCCAAAGAGCTATATCAACGCCTGATATGGCATTGCCAATAACAGGGCCATTTCTCCAGTATGAATTTTGTTGCATAAGTTGCCAAATATCTTCAATATCGGCAACGTCTCTGCCTCTTAATAATGGGTCGAAGTACTCTTCAACTATAGACTTAACCGCGTTTTCACGGTAGGCAAATGTGGCACAACCTAAGCCATATAAACCAGGCTCAGAGGTTTCTACTTTTACCACTATTAAATTTATTCCAGCAGGAGCAGTGAGAATTGCTCTTACTTTTCGTATTGTTACGTTTGACATTTTTACATAAACCCCTTTCAATATATCAAAAATTTAGTGCTCATACCCTTCAATAGGAACAATAGGAGGAACATTGTTTAACACAACATTCGGTATAGTTGTTGGGGCAGCCCAGTTTACTGCATTAGTAATAACTTTTTGAATTTGTGCATTATAAAAAGTAGGAAAGCCCTCGTGTCCGGGTCTGAAATAGAATATTTTACCTTTACCTCTGTAGTAAGTAAAACCGCTTTTAAAAATATCTCCGCCCGCAAACCAACTCATAAAAATCAAGTCGTCAGGAGTAGGAATAAGAAATGGTTCTCCATACATTTCTTCGTGCTCTAGAATTATATTTGCGTCAATTCCGTCTGCTATTGGGTGAGAGGGTTTTAAGCACCAAATTATTTCTTTTTCATTAGCTTCGCGCCATCTTAAGTCGTTTGAGTTTGTTCCGCAAAGTTTTACAAACACTTTAGATGCATGTGCTGAATGCAACGGAATAAAGCCCATTCCGTCTTGAACTCTTTGATAAACACGTTGAACAATCTCGTCGCTTACTTCGTTGTGTGCAGTATGTCCCCACCAAATTAGCACGTCGGTACTGTCAAGCACCTCTTGTGTAAGGCCATGTTCAGGCTCGTCAAGCGTTGCTGTTCGTACATTTAAATTTTCTTGTGATGCTAAAAAATCTGCTATACAACCATGTATTCCTTTTGGGTAAATTTCTGCTATTTTTTCTGATTTTTTTTCATGTCTGAATTCATTCCATACCGTTACATTTATCGCCATACTATTACTGCACTATGATAGTTAATTAACTGTTATATTTTAATTACCCATAAACACAACAGAAATAAAGCGCAAAGCTTTGCCTTATGTGGTTTTAAGGTAACTTGCTTTTAATTTACTATAATAGCGCAAACCTCACCTACCTTTTTATGTTGTTTTTATACTTATGCAAAACACTCACAGAAATAAACAAATTATCACTGTGAGTGTTTTCATTTACATTTACCATTTTACTTAAGAAAAGCGAGAATGTCAATAATATAGTTAAAACAAAAAATTATTGTTTTAACTATAATGTAAATTGGTTGTCTTTATTATATAGCGTTCTATAACCTAAATTTAATGACAAATAAACAGATAATGAAACTACTGCGGCTAAACATATATTTACAGAAATTTGATATAATATAGCAGTTGTAGGAGATTCTCCGGATAAAATCTGACCTGTCATCATACCGGGCAATGATACTATTCCCATTCCTAGCATTGAGTTTATTGTAGGTAAAAGGGCGGTTTCTAGAGCAGTATTTACAAATGGTTTTAAAATACTGTTAGGTTTTGCACTTTGATTTAATAATACCTCAATTTGTAGTTGCGAGTCTTTTATTTTTGACATAAAAGTTCTTACTCCAAGGCTAATTCCTGTCATTGCGTTACCGATTATCATTCCGCTAATAGGTATTGTATATTGAGCATTAAAAAAGCTCTCGCCAATAACAATAGCAACAAAAAATAATATAATTACAATTGTACACAGGCTTATTGAGCCTGCAATTATTATTTTAAATTTAAGGTTTAATCTTTTATTTACCATTAATATTCGATGGACTGCGAATATGTTCATCATTAAAAGATAAATACAAACAAAAATAGGGGAGGGATTCTCTATTATGTACATCAAAATATAACCAGCTAATGTTAACTGAACTGTCATTCTAATGCTTGCAATAAGTAGCAGTTTTGTTTGAGATATTCTGCTCGATTTCATAATAACACCTACTATAATAAGTAGTAAATATACTAATGCAAAATTAATTAAGCTAATTTCAACAGCATCGTTCACTATTTGCCACCTCCATTCAAAAAGATTGTGTTTTCAGCAAATTTTGTAGTAAGCTTTTCGTCGTGGCTTATTACAATTAAAGTTTTTTTGTTTGATTTGATATAAGATATTATATTTTCAAATACTTTAACAGCTAAGGTATAATCAAGTGCAGAGCTAGGCTCGTCTAACATGATAATATCAGCCTCCATTGAAAGGCATATCGCTAGATAAACTCTTTGCTTCTCTCCTCCGGATAAATTATCACATAAAGTGTCAAGAGAAAAGGGAGACTCAGTTAATTTTAAGAAAAAAAGCATTTTTTCTTCTGTTAGTCCGCTATGTTCACAATAGTCATAAAATAATGTAAAATTATCCTTTATACTACCTTGAAAAAGAAATGTAGACTGAGAAATGAGCTTTACTTCTTTTCTGAGATAAATGCTATCATAATTTGTTATAATCTGGTCTTTATATAAAATTTCACCGTCAGAATAATTCTCTGTTCGATTAAAAAGTTTTAAAAGTGTGCTTTTACCACACCCACTTTCACCTGTAATAAAAGTTATTTCTGATTTTTTTATTCTTATATCAGGGTAATGAATAAAATTCTTAAAACATAAATTTTTTGTTTTAAACATGTTGCTC
>CAYJEZ010000057.1:11437-15852 GCA_964369215.1 uncultured Eubacteriales bacterium | reverse complement strand
TTTATCAACTTTACTCATCAGTAACCTACCTCCACTTTCGCAAAATATAAATAATACGAATGTTACCTATGTAGGGGTGGAATCAATTTCCGTCCCTTCGTTCCCTAATAAAACAAACGCTGAATATTTAGGTATTCGCCCCTACAAAATTATGTCACCAATTAAAAAACACTTCGTTAAACATACGCTCTGAACTCATAATTCTGAACTGGGTTTCGTTTTCAAACGAAACAACTGTGCATTTAGCATTGTGAATTGTCAATTTATATAGCCGTCTATCCCTCTTCACACATAAGTGAGCCGAGGGATAGACTTAATACTGCAAACACCAATTTACAGTTTATTATTTATTTTTTAAACGTTTTTTAGCTTGTACTTGAATTGGTAACCCAAACAAGTTAATAAATCCTGCGCTGTCGTTTTGGTCGTAAACCTCGTCTTCGTCAAATGTGGCAATCTCCTCATCGTATAATGAGTAAGGTGAGCTCACACCAGCGTCTATAATATTGCCTTTATATAGCTTTAGCTTAACCTCGCCACAAACTGTCTCTTGAGTAACGTCTACAAACGCATCTAAAGCCTCTCTTAAAGGTGTAAACCATTGGCCAAAATATACTAAATCGGCATATTTAAGTGCTAGTTGTTGTTTGTAGTGGTATGTGTCTCTGTCTAAGCAAAGCTCTTCTAGCTTGTTGTGTGCATGGTAAAGAATAGTTCCGCCTGGGGTCTCGTAAACACCACGAGACTTCATTCCAACAAGCCTGTTCTCTACTATATCTGCAAGGCCAATTCCGTTCTCTCCGCCTAGCTTGTTAAGTTTTGTAACCATGTCTACACCGTTTAGCTTCTCGCCGTCTAGGCTAACAGGAACACCTTTCTCAAAGCCTAGTGTAATGTATGTTGCTTTGTCTGGTGCCATTTCAGGAGAAACACCCATCTCTAAAAAGCCCTCTTTATTATAAAATGGCTCGCTGTCTGGGTTCTCAAGGTCTAAGCCCTCATGAGATAAATGCCATAGGTTTTTATCTTTAGAGTAGTTTGTCTCACGGTTTATTTTTAAAGGAATATTATGTGCCTCTGCGTAGTCAATCTCCTCGTCACGAGACTTAATATCCCACTCTCTCCAAGGGGCAATAATTGCCATGTCAGGAGCAAAAGCTTTAATTGTTAACTCAAACCTAACTTGGTCGTTGCCTTTTCCTGTACAACCGTGGCAAATTGCGTCTGCGTTCTCTTCTAAAGCTATTTCAACAATTCTTTTAGCTATAATAGGACGAGCAAAAGATGTACCTAAAAGATAATTTCCCTCGTAAACTGCGCCTGCTTTCATTGTAGGGTAAACGTAGTCTGTAATAAACTCCTCTTTTAAGTCCTCTATATAAAGCTTAGAAGCACCTGTTTTTAAAGCTTTTTCCTCTAGGCCGTCAAGCTCTGTTCCTTGCCCTACGTCGCCAGAAACCGCAACAACCTCGCAGTTGTTATAGTTCTCTTTAAGCCAAGGAATAATTATAGATGTATCTAGTCCTCCTGAGTATGCAAGTACCACTTTTTTTATATCTTTTTTTGCTTTTGCCATATTAAATGACCGTCCTTTCTTTTACTTAATACTAATGATTTTTTTAAGAAATATATTAGTATTATTCGCTTGTTATTTTATTAAGTTAGCAGGCATAATAAGTATGCCGATTTCTAATATTTACATGACTATAAGCATATTATACACCTTAATAAAAAAAATGCAATAGTTTTGTATAAATATTCAGTAATATTTTATAATAATACATTATATGGTAGCACAACATCTTTTGACATACAATTATATGCTGAAAAACTATGTATATATATTGTTAATTCATAAACTACTTGCATATAATTTACACTTAATAACACCATTCAATAATTAAGCTATAGAAAACAAAACTACTTACATAAATTTAAAATAAAAAAATTAACAAAATAATATTAGTTTAGCTATTGACATTTTGGTTTGTTTGGTATATTTTATTATTAGCGTGCACGAACACGCAAAAAAAGTAATGGTGGTTTATATATGCCTGTAACTATCAAAAAAATAGCAGAAATAAGTGGTGTTTCAAGAGGTACTGTAGACAGGGTTCTAAACAACCGTGGTAGAGTTAATGATAAAACAGCGCAAAAGGTGCGTAAATGTGCAGATATGCTAGGCTACAAACCTAACGCCCTAGCTAAAGCCTTAGTAACTAGAAGAAAAGAACTAAAAATAGCAGTAGTACTCAACTCAATTGGCAATGAATTTTTTGACGATATTATTAGCGAGATTGAAAGGCTTTCAATCGAGTATAAAAATTACTCGGTAATTACTGAAATTATTAAGCTAAAAGGTTATGATGTTAGCGAGCAATTTCAAGCTTTAGAGAAGCTAGAAGACATTAATGGTTTAATATTAACACCGGTAAACGACGAAAAAATAGTTAAGAAAATTAACGAATTTCATAACAACAACATACCTGTTATAACACTTAATACAGATATTTTAAATAGCAATAGGCTATGCTATGTTGGCTCTGATTATTATTCAGGTGGTAAAATAGCGGCTGGAATTGCTAAAATTATTCGTAAAAAAGGTGCTATAGTAGGCATTGTTAACGGCTCGAAAAACATGTATGGGCATAATGTCAGGGTAAAAGGTTTTTGCGATGAATTGAGTAGCGACTATGAAGTAGCTTTTATTTGCGAGGGCGAAGACGACGATAAAATTGCGTATGAACAAACCTCTAAAATGTTAAAAGAGCACAAAAACATAAACTTAATATTTACTGCAACAGCAGGGGTTACTGGGGTAAATAAGGCAACCCAAGAGGCACAAAGCAAAATCGATTTAATTACTTTCGACGAGACACCAGCGGTAATTAACTTAATAAAAAAAGGCGTAATAAAGGCAACGGTAACACAACAACCAAGGCAACAAGCCTCGGTTGCTATGAACCTAATGTTTAACCTATTATTTATTGAGCAAATGCCTGATAAGCAAAATTATATAGTAGAAAATTTAATTAAAATAAAACAGAATTATTAAAGGAGTGTATTAAAATGGCAGAAATTTTTACAGGTATTGAAAAAGTAAAGTATGAGGGTGCTAAGTCTAAAAACCCATTAGCATTTAAATACTATGACGAAAACAGAGTTATCATGGGTAAAACTATGAAAGAGCATCTTCCTTTTGCTATGGCTTGGTGGCATAATTTATGTGCTGAAGGTAAGGATATGTTCGGCGATGGCACTGCTGACAAATCATTTGGAGCTGAAAAAGGAACTATGGCTCATGCAAAAGCTAAAATTGATGCAGGTTTTGAGTTTATGCAAAAATTAGGCGTTGAGTACTATTGTTTCCATGACGTTGACTTAATTCCTGAGGGTAAAAACGTTAAAGAGACAAATGAAAGATTAGACGAAATTACAGATTATTTAGAGAAAAAAATGAAAGAGACAGGCCTTAAATTACTTTGGGGTACTGCAAACATGTTCTCTAACCCTAAATTTATGAACGGTGCTGGTTCTTCAAACAGTGTTGAGACTTTCGCGGCAGCAGCAGCTCAAATTAAAAAAGTTCTTGACATGGTAGTAAGGCTTGGCGGTAAAGGTTATGTTTTTTGGGGTGGACGTGAAGGATACGAAACACTATTAAATACAGACATGAAATTAGAGCTTGACAACATTGCAAGACTTATGAAAATGGCAGTTACTTACGGCCGTAAAATTGGCTTTACAGGCGACTTTTATATCGAGCCTAAGCCAAAAGAGCCTATGAAACATCAATATGATTACGACGCAGCTACATCAATTAACTTTTTAAGAAGCTACGGCCTTGACAAAGACTTTAAACTTAATATAGAGGCAAACCATGCAACTCTAGCAGGACACACCTTCCAACACGAGCTACGTGTTTCAATCATTAACGATATGCTAGGCTCGGTTGATGCTAACCAAGGCGATTTACTACTAGGTTGGGATACAGACGAGTTCCCATCAGACGTTTATGCAACAACTATGTGCATGTATGAAATATTAAAAGCAGAGAAACCTATGACAGGTGGACTTAACTTTGACGCTAAAAACAGACGCTCAAGCTACACCGTAGAAGATATGTTCTATGGCTATATTTTAGGTATGGACAGCTTTGCATTAGGTTTAATAAATGCAGCTAAAATAATTGAAGACGGAAGAGTAGACGAGTTTGTTACCGAGCGTTACAAAGGTTACAATAGCGGAATAGGCGCAAAAATTGTTAACGACGAGACCTCACTTGAAGAGCTAGCAGAGTACGCAGAGAAATCTGAGTCTGTTATTCTTCCAGGTTCAGGACGTCAAGAAAGCCTTGAGAGTATTATAAACAGCGTAATGTTTGGGTAAGCTTTAAGTTTTTATCAATCATAAAA
>CAYJEZ010000057.1:2848-11337 GCA_964369215.1 uncultured Eubacteriales bacterium | reverse complement strand
GTATTATAAACAGCGTAATGTTTGGGTAAGCTTTAAGTTTTTATCAATCATAAAAAATAAAAATATTTGGTGTAAGTCGGTGTGTTTCTCATAACCTTGTAAAACAGAGTTATTGAAAACATGCCGGGTTACTCCTTTTTATTTAGATTATACCCAAACCGTTTTAAACCCATAGTAACTCTCTACTTACAAGGCCCTATATATACTAAGACATTGCTTGATTAAAAGCTTTTTTAATAATTATTAAAATGAATTTAAGGGTTTTTATTTATTTAAGTTTAAGCATATTAATCATTACAATCTTAATAATAAATTAATGGTTAATACATATTGTATTTTTCTGAAATATATGGTATATTTAGCTTTGTGGTATAAAAATCACATACTTTTGCATAATTGTAATAAAATGTTTATAAGGGGATATGTATAAATGCCGTATATATTTGATGGAATTTTAGTATTAATACTAATTATAGGCTTTTTTATAGGCTCAAGAAAAGGTTTAGTTCAATCACTAATTGACCTTTTAGGCTCTATAGCATCAGCAATATTAGCCGCAATTTTTTCAGGCCCTATATCTACAGCTATATATGAGTCTTTCATGAAAAATGGACTATATGAGAGAGTATATGAGCTAACTGATAGATTTAGGGGCGAAGAGCTGATTTTAGAGGTTTATGAACCTTTGCCTGACTTTGTGAAAAACTTACTTGAGGAGCAAGGAATTAGTAGAAATTCGCTTATTTTAGGTGCAACAGGAACGGATGAAAAAGTAACAGAGTTTATAGTTGACGCTATATCTCCTGTGTTTGTATTAATAATTAATTTTTTTGTTGTTATATTATTGTTTTTGATAATAATGATAGCTATAAGTGCAATAGGCAAACTAATTTCACCAATTCTTAATTTGCCGGTATTAAGTCAAATAGACGGCACTTTAGGTGGAGTTTTTGGCTTGGTATTTGCTATTATTATTATGTGGGTTGTACTAACAATAATTCACTTTTTATCATTCTTGTTATCTTCAGATCAATTAGTCTTTTTTGAAACAACCGTTAATTCATCTTTTATATTTAAGTTTTTTGTTAACTTTAACCCCTTTACTTCAATAATAATGTAGGAGAATTATTAATGTCTAGTAGCGAGAGAAACCAAAATCTTACTATACCTAATTTAATTTCTGTAATAAGAATTGTACTCATTCCATTTTTTATCTATTTTTACTTTGACGATAAACTAGATATAGCTATTGCATTGCTTGTTTTGTCTGCTTTATCTGACTGTATTGACGGCTATATTGCAAGAAAATTTAACCAAATAACAGAACTTGGTAAAATTTTAGACCCTTTTGCGGATAAACTAACCCAAGGCTGTATTGCTATTTGTCTTGCAATAGATTTTCCGACTATATCTTTATTTTTGTTTTGCTTAATAGCAAAAGAACTTTTGATGCTTATTATGGCGTCAAGCCTATTGGCAAAAAAGAAAAAGCCAGGCGAGTCAAAATGGTTTGGTAAACTCTCTACAGTTTTATTTTATATTTCAACAGGTGTAATAATATTAATGGCTAATTTAGGTGCAAGTGATATTACTTTTCTTACTACTGCATATATATTACTTGGCATAACCCTTATTTTAATGTTGTATTCATTGTTTAAATACTATGATGAATATAAGTTGATAGTATCTAGCGACAGCGAACAGCATGATTTTGACTTAAAGCAAGAAATAAAAGCGAAAAAAACAGTAGGAAAAACATAAATTAATAACTTGTTTAAACATTTTACCCACCAATGGTGTATAGTATATACAGACACCTTGCTATTGAGAGACTTTACTGATATTTACGTATTATGTAATTTTTGTATTTTCTCGGTATAGGTGGGTAAATTTCTTTTATAGAAATGGAAGGATTTTTTATGATGATGTGTTCACGATGTAAAAAACGTCCTGCTATTGTGTTTATATCTCAAAGCACGGACAGCGGTTCAACTCAGGGCATATGTCTTGTTTGCGCTAAAGAACTGGGAATAAAACCGGTTAACGATATAATGAGTCAAATGGGTATAACCGACGACATGTTAGAGTCTTTAACAGACGGCATGGAGGGGCTTATGCCTTTAAGCGAAGACGAAGAAGGCGACGGTTTCTCCGTAGGGGGTTCTATGTCTTTACCTATTGAGCAAATTTTTGGCAGCAATAGAGACAAAAAACAAGACGAAACCCATGGTGGAAAAAGCTCTTCAAAAAAAGAGAATTTTCACAAAAGTAAGCGCAAAAACTTGCAAAGTTACTGCACAGACCTAACCGCAAAGGCTAGAAAAGGCGAGCTTGACAACATTATTGGCAGAGACCGCGAGATTGAAAGAATTGTTCAAATTTTATCAAGAAGAACAAAAAATAACCCCTGCTTAATTGGAGAGCCTGGTGTTGGTAAAACAGCAATTGCAGAGGGTTTAGCCTTAAGAATTGCAAGCGAGCAAGTGCCTACTAAGCTTAAAAACAAAGAGGTTATGCTTTTAGACTTAACCGCTTTAGTAGCAGGCACACAGTTTAGAGGACAATTTGAGAAAAGAATTAAAGACCTTGTAGACGAGGTTAAACAAACAGGCAACATAATTTTGTTTATAGATGAGGTTCACAACTTAGTTGGCGCAGGCGACTCTGAAGGTGGCATGAATGCTGCTAATATTCTAAAACCAGCACTCTCACGCGGAGAAATTCAAGTTGTTGGAGCAACTACGTTTAACGAGTACAGAAAATATATAGAGAAAGACTCTGCTTTAGAGAGGCGTTTTCAACCTGTAACCGTTAACGAGCCCTCAATAGACGAGGCTACCGAGATTATTATGGGCATAAAAGCATATTACGAGGCTTTTCATAAAGTTAAAGTAAGCGAGAAAATTGCTAAACGGCTTGTAGTTTTATCTGAGAGATATATAACAGATAGGTTTTTACCTGACAAAGCTATTGACCTTTTAGACGAGTCTTGCACCTGTGCAGCTTTGAGAAACAAAGAGCTTGATAAGTATGAGATAGCTACAGAGAACTTAAGCAAGGCAAAAACAAAAGAAGAGAATATAGAGGCTGAAGAAGAACTAGATTACGAAGAACTAGCGAAAACAAGGTATGAGATAAGCGTTTTAGAGAAAGATATAGAAGCCTTTGACATGGATAAAGTTTATACAGATGTTAATGAAGATGACTTAGCCTATGTTATAGAGCTTTGGACAGGAATCCCTGCATCTAAAATTCAAAAAACAGACCTTGGTAAACTAAGTAACTTTGAAGATGTTTTAAGTAAAAAAATTATTGGGCAAGACGAGGCAGTTAAGGCTGTTTCATCAGCAATAAGGCGAAGCAGAGTACAACTAAGCCCTAGAAAGCATCCGTCTTCATTTATATTTGTAGGGCCTACAGGCACAGGAAAAACCGAGCTTGTGCGTGTGCTTTCTAAAGAGCTTTTTGATAGCCCAGAGACTTTAATTAGGCTAGACATGTCTGAGTTTATGGAGAAGCACTCTGTTTCAAAAATTATTGGTTCTCCTCCTGGGTATGTAGGTTACGACGAGGCAGGACAGCTTACCGAGAAAGTAAGAAGAAAGCCTTACAGTGTTATTCTGTTAGACGAAATAGAGAAAGCTCACCCAGATGTTATGAATATTTTACTGCAAATTTTAGACGAGGGCAGAATTACAGACGCCCACGGTAGAACAGTAAGTTTTGAGAATACAGTTATAATAATGACCTCAAATGCTGGTAGCAACAACAAAGAGGGCATATTAGGCTTTAACAAAACAGACGGCGACATAAGCCGCGAGAAAGCTATGAAAGGCTTGTCAGAGTTTTTGCGCCCTGAGTTTTTAAGCCGCATAGACGAGATTATTATATTTAAGCCTTTAACTGTAGGTAATTACAAAGATATCGCAGCATTAATGCTATCTGAGTATGAACATTCTCTAGGAGAAAAAGGCATTACTCTCAAGTTTACAAAAGAGGCTTGTGCCCTACTTGCCGAAAAATCTTTTAAAGGAAAAAGCGGTGCGAGAGATTTAAGAAATAATATTCGTAGAATGGTAGAAGATAAAATAGCAGAGGAAATTGTTCAAAAAGGAGAAACCGAAATTAGCTGTGTAAGCGTTGAGGTTCTTGAAGAGCTATTAAAAGTAACAGCTATTTAAGCCATTAAATTAATATACGAGCCGTAAACAGAGATGTTTTAGGCTCGTTTTTCTTAAAAATATATCATATATCAAATCTACTTGCATTTTTGTACTTTTTATTAATTAACTACATTATTAATTTAAGCGTGTTTTTTCTTATTATGTGTAACTAATTAAATTATAACCGAGAATATTACTTGACAAGCTCGCTTTAATGTGTTACTATGCTAATGTGATAAATCGGATTTATATATTACATACACGAAAGGATTGTCAAAAAATGATAACAATAATTGACTATGGTGCAGGAAATATAGCAAGCGTTAAAAACGCTTTTGACTTTTTGGGCATAAAAACTGTTTTAAGCAGTGACCCTGAGCTTATTAAGAACTCTAAAGCTGTCATCTTGCCGGGGGTTGGCTCTTTTGGAGACGCTATGGATAACATAGACAAAAATGGTTTGCGCCAAACAATAGTAGATTTTGCAAATAGCGGCAAGCCTTTTTTAGGCATTTGCCTAGGGTTGCAACTGCTTTTTGAGAAAAGCGAAGAAAGTGTTGGCGTTAAAGGTTTAGGAATTATTAAAGGTGAGGTTATTAAATTCCCTACAAATAAGGATTTAAAGGTTCCTCATATGGGTTGGAACAGCTTAAGTTGTGAAAAAAACTCTCCACTTTTTTACGATTTAGGAGAAAACCCTTATGTTTATTTTGTTCACTCTTACTATGTAAAAGCACATGAAGATGTTGTTATTGCCCATACAGACTATGCTGTTCAATTTGGTGCCGCTGTTCAAAAAGGAAATGTATTTGCATGTCAGTTTCACCCAGAAAAAAGCGGTGAAGTAGGGCTTAAAATTATTAAAAATTTTGCAAAGGTGGTGAGCGAAAATGCACGCTAAACGAATAATATCTTGCTTAGATGTTAAAAACGGAAGAGTTGTAAAGGGTGTGAATTTTGAAGGAATAAAAGATGTAGGAGACCCTGTTGAATGTGCTATTGAGTATAATAAACAAGGTGTTGACGAACTTGTTTTTTATGATATTACTGCCTCACACGAAGGCAGAAAAGCAATTATAGATGTAGTTAGAAATACGGCAAAGAATGTATTTGTTCCCCTTTGTGTGGGTGGAGGTATTTCTTCTGTTGACGATTTTAGAGACTACTTAAGGGCAGGGGCGGATAAAATATCAATAAATTCTTCTGCTGTAAAAAACCCTCAACTTATAAAAGATGCGTCAGAGGTTTTCGGTAGCCAGTGTGTAGTTGTGGGAATGGACGTTAAAAGAAATGAATTTGGGCAATTTACAATTTATATTAACGGTGGCAGGTTAGATATGAAAATAGATGCGGTGCAATGGGCAAAAAAAGTAGAAGAACTTGGCGCGGGAGAGATTTGCCTTAATTCTATTGACACAGACGGAACCAAAGCTGGCTTTGATATAGAGATGCTAAACGCTGTGTGTGGTGCTGTAAATATTCCAGTTATAGCCTCAGGTGGTGCAGGAACTATGGAACATTTTTACGATGCCTTGACAGTGGGCAAGGCGGACGCTGCTTTAGCCGCATCGCTTTTCCATTTTAAAGAAATTGAAATTAAAGACTTAAAAGAGTATTTGCACAAAAAATCAATTAGTGTTAGAAGATAACCTATAGCTTATTTGCTTATATGAATATACCTCAAAACCACCAATCTACCACTGCAAATAGTCAAACCCAATTTTAACTATAAAGAGCCGTGAAAAATGTCAATTGAGTTGACTTTTCACGGCTCTTTATTCTTTATGGTATATTAACTTAAAACATAGCAGAAATTATGGTCATTCAACTTCTTACCCTAAATACTTATATGTAGTGCAAAATTAAAAATTATAATTTTTCTACAAATTTAATTCCGTTCATCTCTTTAATAGCCATTGTAAACTCCATTTTTTCTTCTGTGCTCATCTTTGTGTTTATTGTTACTATAGCTCCAATATTAGTGCTAGGAGGAGTGCCTTCAACTAAATCAATGTCAGTAACCTCAATGTCATATTCTTTAATTTTAGTAATAAAATCACTGAAATGCCCAATTTTTTTAAACTCTACATATATTTCCATTATCGGAGAACTAGCTAGCACATAATTATTTAACTTACCTAAAACAAGCTCTGTAAACAGAATGAGTAAAGTACCCAAAATAGCTAATTCATAAAAACCAATGCCTATTGAAAGCCCAATGCACGCACTCGTCCACAAACCAGCAGCAGTTGTAATACCTTTTACTTTATGTCTGCTGTTAATCATAATTGCTCCGGCTCCTAAAAAACCGATACCGCTAACTACTTGTGCACCTAAACGGCCGGGGTCTGCTGTTTCATAAAGCTGTGATATGTATTGGCTGGTCATCATCGTAATAGTCGCCCCTATAGTTACTATTACATGTGTGCGAATACCCATAGGTTTAGATTTACGTATTCTCTCTAAACCTACGATACCACCGCAAATTATGCATAAAACTAATCTAATTGTGATACTCAAAATATTCAAATCATGTAAAAAAGGAAAATAATCCACTAATAACTTAATTTCTATATCATTCACACCTCACAATTTAAGCAATATTTTATATAGTTCCGTCCCAAGTAGATACATTTGTGTTTTTCTTTTCTGTCTCTGTAAACCAATGAGTAGTAACAGTTTTACTTTCAGTATAAAAACGGAAGGCGTCTTTACCTAGGCAGTGCAAGTCACTAAAGAATGAGTCTTTATGCCCAGAGAATGGGAAAATTCCAATCGGCACAGGAATACCAACATTAACACCTACCATACCACCATGTGTTCTTTCGGTAAACTCTCGTGCAAAGTATCCGTTTTGTGTGTAAATAACAGAGCCGTTTGCAAAAGGATTATCGTTCATGATTTTTAATCCTTCTTCGAAATCGCTAACACGTTTCACGCATAGCACTGGCCCAAATATCTCTTTGTCCCCCACTGACATTCCTGGTTTTACATGGTCAAAAATTGTTGGAGCAAGGTAAAATCCTCCGTCATATCCGTCAACAGTTGCACCACGTCCGTCTAGCACTAATTTAGCGCCCTCTTCAATTCCTGTGTCAATCCATTTTAATATACTCTCTTTATGTGATTGATTTATAACAGGCCCTAATTTTGAAGTTTTATCATATGCTGGGCCTACTTTTAACTCACTAGCTAATTCAATTAATTTTGCTACTAACTCATCTGCAATTTCATCTTCAACAACTACTACAGGCAACGCCATACAACGCTCTCCGGCACAACCAAAGGCGGCATTGATAATTCCCGCAGCTGTTCTTTCTATTGGTGCATCTTTTAACACAAAAGCATGGTTTTTCGCTTCACAAAGTGCTTGAACTCTTTTGCCATGAGCTGCTGCTACTGAGTATATGTGTTTACCGACCGAAGTAGAACCAACAAAAGACACGCCTTTAATATCAGGGTGAGTTAAGAACAATTCTGCTTCATTTCTAGAGCATGTAACAATATTAAATACACCGTCTGGCACTCCAGCTTCTTTGTAAAGCTCTGCAAATCTAAGTGCAGTTCTAGGAGTAGAGGAAGACACTTTTAGCACAATTGTGTTACCACAAGCAATACAAAGTGGGCTCATCCAACCCATTGGTATCATTGCAGGAAAATTGAATGGAACAACACCGGCAAAAACGCCTATAGGCTCGCGGTATAAAACTGTGTCAAAGCCTTTTGAAGCATTCATAAGTGACTCGCCCATCATAAGCGACGGAGCTTGGCAAGCAAGTTCTGTTGCCTCTTTTGCTTTTAAAACATCACCCATTGCTTCTTCTAAAACTTTACCGTGCTCAGTGGCAACTAAAAGGGCTAACTCGTCTAAATCTCTTTCAATTAACTCTCTTATTTTAAAGAGAATTTGTGAGCGCTTAATTACAGGTACTTTCGACCAAGATTCAAACGCTGTTTTAGCATTTTGTATTACAGTTTCTATCTCATCAACAGTACAGCAAGGAGCTTTTGCGGCAACTTCTCCGGTACTGGGGTTATATACCTCTGTATACTTCTCTGTTTTTGATGTGAAAAATTCATTATTAGTAAAATAAGGCAGTGTATTAATCATTCTAATGGCCATCCTTTCTTGATAAAACCAGTCACTTGAAAATTTATTTTCAAGTTATTTCTCCATTCTGTTGTAATTTCAATTTTATTGAGTTATTTTTTTTATGTATGTCATGGCTTTTTGTGCATATTCAAAAGGGTTTGCAAGTTCTGGGTCTTGCTCTGCCTCTACTAATAGCCAGCCTGAGTAAGAGTTCTGCGCTAAGAAATCTGTAA
>CAYJEZ010000057.1:0-2748 GCA_964369215.1 uncultured Eubacteriales bacterium | reverse complement strand
TCTGCCTCTACTAATAGCCAGCCTGAGTAAGAGTTCTGCGCTAAGAAATCTGTAACAGGTTTAAAGTCAATCGCTCCATCGCCAGGAACAGTAAAGGTGCCTAATCGAACACCTTGTAAAAAGCTTAAACTATCTTCTTTTACTTTTTTTACAACTTCTGGGCGAATATCTTTTAAATGCACATGTTTAATTCTTGAAAAATATTTTGTTAAAATATCCATAGGGTTTTCATCTGAATATGCTAAATGTCCTGTGTCAAAAAGCAAAAACACTTTCTCTGGATCTGTCATTTCCATCAATTTGTCAACTTCAGGAATAGTTTGAACTACAGTGCCCATATGATGATGGAAAACTAGTTTCATGTCTTTTTCTAAAGCAAGCTCACCCAATTTATCAAGTCCACTAGCTAATAATTCCCATTCATCTCCTGCTAGTTCATATTTTTCTTCAAATACAGGAGTATCCATCTCGCCTTGAATACTATAGCTCTGCTCAGAAACCACAACTACCTTTGCGCCCATAGCATGTAAAAAATCTCTGTGCTCTATAAAATCTTTTGCTACTTCTGCAAAAGGTTTTGTTAAAATAAAAGAGCTAAACCATGCACTTGCGATTTTTAGGTTTCTAAGTTCTAAATGCTTTTTCAAAACTTCAACATCTCTTGGATATTTATTTCCAACTTCTGTTCCTTGAAACCCTGCAAGAGCTGCCTCGCTTATGCATTGTTCAAAGCTGTTTTGACTTCCTAAGTCAGGCATATCGTCATTTGTCCATGCAATAGGAGCAATCCCAAGCATTACTTTATTATAATCTATCATAAGTATCCTCCAATTAATATCTTCTAGCTTTATTCAAATTCTCTTCTTTTGCTTTAAATGTATTGTTAACTCCCTCTTTTTCTGAGGTTGAAGCTATTCCAACATGCCACCATGCACCATATCCGTCTGTCATTGTTTTTGGCAAAACTTTCATGTCAATCAGCACTGATTTTTCACTTTTCATAGCTTTTTCAAGGGCTATTTTTAACTCTTCAGGCGTTTTTGCAGAGTAAGAATCTAAGCCATAGCCTTTAGCAACCATTGCAAAGTCAGTATAAATCAAATCTCCATCTTGTTTTCCACTATCTGTTCTATACCTAAACTCTGTTGCCAAATTGCCTATACCACTGCTCATTTGCAAGTTGTTTATACAACCAAATCCGCAATTATCGAATAATAACACGATAATTTTTCTATTCTCTTGAAGAGATGTAGTAAGCTCTGAGTGAAGCATCATAAAGCTTCCGTCTCCTACCATGCTATAAACCTGTGTTTCAGGGCAAGCCATTTTCGCCCCTAAAGCAGCTGCAATTTCATAACCCATACAAGAATAACCGTATTCCATGTGATATGAATCTATCGCGTCTGTCTCCCACATTCTTTGCAAACAACCCGGTAATGAACCAGACGCACCTACTATAATAGCATCTTTTTCAATAGTCTCTCTGATTATTCCAATTGCATTTGTTTGCGTTAAAACACCGTTTGTTAGTTTAACAAACTCCTCGATTGTTGGCTCGTGTCTACTCTTTACAATAGGTTCAAAATTCTCACCATACTTGAAATTCACAAGGTAATCCATCTCTTTTGCCCACAAGGCATTTGCCTCATCAATTTCATTTATGTATGAAGATTTATAGCCTACTTTTTCTAGCTCATTTGCAAGTTGAACTATAACCGCTTTAGCGTCTCCGCAAAGTGGAAGTGCATCTATTTTTAATGCGTGAAATTGTGATAAATTAATATTGATAAAATCTACCTCAGGGTTCTCAAACAAGCTTTTTGACGCAGTAGTAAAGTCAGAAAGTCTGCTACCAATAGAGATAACAACATCTGCCTCTTTAGCCATAGTTATCGCTGCGGCATTTCCTGTAACTCCAATTCCACCTAAATTGTATTTGCTAGAAGATGGAGTTGAGCTTTTTCCTGCTTGAGTCTCACCAAATGGAATGTTAAATTTTTCGCAAAATTCAATAAGCTCTTTACCTGCTTGTGAATAGCGCACGCCGCCGCCACAAATAATAATTGGCTTTTTCTTTTTTGATATTACTTGAACAGCCTCTTCAAGAAGTTCTAAATCTGCTTGAGGTCTTGTAATTTTATGCACTCTTTTCTTAAAAAAGCTAAGAGGAAATTCATAACTCTCACCTTGAACATCTTGTGGTAAAGATATGCAAACTCCGCCTGTGTTAGCGCCGTCAGTAAGTGCTCGCATAGCATTTATTAGTGCAGACATTGCTTGCTCTGGGCGATATACTCTATCAAAGTATCTTGTAACAGGCTTAAAGGCATCGCTGGTTGTAATCGATAAATTATATGGTTGTTCAATTTGTTGTAGCACAGGGTCTGGTTGGCGAGTTGAGAAGCTGTCACCTGTAAAAACCAATAATGGTATATTGTTTACAGTTGCTGTTGCTACAGCCGTTACCATATTTGCAGCACCTGGCCCAATAGAAGACGCACAAGCAATTATTTTTTTGCGATTGTTTTGTTTTGCAAAACCAGCAGCTACATGGCACATTCCTTGCTCATTTTTACCTTGATAAACTTTTAACTCGCCTGGGTTTTCATCTAATGCTTGCCCTAATCCGCAAACTATTCCATGCCCGAAAACTGTAAAAACTCCATCTACAAACTTTGTTTCTATGCCATCTTGAGAAACAAATTGATTATCCAAAAATTTCACTATAGCTTGTGCTGTAGTCATTTT
>CAYJEZ010000056.1:0-15855 GCA_964369215.1 uncultured Eubacteriales bacterium | reverse complement strand
TATGGGTGGCTCCAAGAAGAAACTGCACCGAATGCACCCTCATAAGCTCTTAAAGACCAAGCCTCGTTGCCTGTAATACTTGCGTAGTATGGAATTTCGTCGTTAGGGTCGCCGTTTCCGTTTGCGTCTTCATCTTTAAAAGCTTGAAGCATTGCATCAAATTCCTCAATTGTTTCAGGAACTTCTATTCCTAAATTATTTAACCATGTTTGGTTAACTTGAATTGAGTTACCTGTTGTAGCATTGTAAGGAGAATCAATATAAGTAGTTAGATAGTAAAAAGAACCATCAGGACTTTGAATTCTAGGAGCATGTAGAGGATCCTCAAGACCTGCTTGTAATGTAGGAGCATATTCAGCTATTAAGTCCTCTAGTGGTGCGAACAAAGCTTTGTTTGCCTCAACTTCTTGTGCTGAGAATACCCAGTTGCCCATAAAAGCATCTGGTAAATCGTTAGCTGCTAGCAAAGCAGCTTTTGTTGTACTCCAGTCAGCTGAAATACAGTCCCACTCGATATCAAGACCAGCCATAGCAGCTACTTCATTATAAAAAACATTATCGTTCAAGTCATCTGTTGCTGGATTGATTGTGATGATAACATCAACTGTTTTAAGTTCGCCTGTGGTTTCCTCGGTATCACCCTCGTCATCGCTTTCATCAGCTTGACTAGTGGTTGTACCGTTGTCTGTGCTGCTGTCTTCATCAGTTGCTGGTTCGCTACAAGCGGTAAGAGCAGTTGATGCTAGCATAGCTAATGCTATAATAAGACTAAGTTTTTTCTTCATTGTAATTCCTCGCTTTTAATATATTTTAACAATGTGTAACCTAAAAAGGTAAAACAATGCTAATTACTTATAAATATAACTCATATTTATGAGTTTTTTTTAATTAGCCCTTAATAGAGCCAATCATAACACCTTTTGCAAAATATTTTTGAATAAATGGATATACGCACATAATAGGTACGGTTGAAACAACTATTGCACAATATTTCATAAGGTCTTGTAATTGTTGTTGAGCCAAACCGCCCTCTTGAGCCATATCTCCTGAGCGCACACTAAACGAGTTTGCTATAAGAACATCTCTTAAAGCCATTTGTAGAGGAATAAGCTCTTTATCTCTTACGTACAGTAAGGCGTTAAAATAACTATTCCATGTTCCTACTGCGCAATATAAACCTATAACTGCTATTATAGCCTTTGAAAGAGGCAAAACCATTGTAAAGAAGAATCTTCCATTTCCACAACCATCAAGTTGAGCTGCCTCTAATAATTCAGAAGGTATATTGTTTTGAAAAAAAGTTCGTGCAATAATCATATTGTACACACCAAATGCACCTGGAATAATAAGTACCAACGGATTGTTTAAAAGATTTAAGTCTCTCATTAATAAGTATGTTGGTATCATACCTCCACTAAAAAACATTGGAATTGTAAAGAAAATCATTATTTTATTTCTTAAAAAGAAATCTTTTCTTGACATTGTATATGCCGCTGGCAATGTAACAGCTAAAGAAAGAAATGTTGTTGAAACTGTGTATATTATTGTATTTCTATATCCTATCCAAATTGGTTCATACTCAAATACAGTTTGATAGCCAAGCAAATCAACCCTTTTAGGCCAGAACCAAACTTCACCATTTGCTATGTCTCCTGCATTACTAAAAGATGCCAACACAACAAAGTAAAGGGGATAAACTGCCGAAATAAATATTACAATAGTAACTATATAAAAAAGCACAGTTTGCATCTTCTCTATAATTGTTTTTTCTCCTATGCGTGGACTCACCATAATTTTTCCTCCATCATTTACATGTATTTACCACAAACTGGTTTCGCTAAAGCGCCTACTTAATGCATTAACTGAAATTAAAAGAATAAAGTTTATAACATTGTTAAATAAACCTACAGCTGCTGAGAAACCATATCTTTGGTCTATAAGACCTACCTGATATGAGTATGTAGCTATAACCTCAGATGCACTTCTGTTTAAATCGTTTTGCAGTAAAAATATTTTCTCAAAACCAACATTCATTATTCCGCCGGCATTTAAAATAAGCAGTATAACTGCTGTAGGAACTATAGATGGTAAATCAATGTACCAAATTTTTTGCCTGCTATTCGCGCCATCTACTGTGGCGGCCTCGTATAAGCTTGGATCAATGGAAGAAAGTGCAGCAAGGTAAATAATGCTTCCCCAACCAGCCCCTTGCCAAATTCCTGATAAAACGTAAATTGTACTAAAAAGGTCAGGGATGCCTAAAGGGTTACTTAGTTCTGAAAAACCTAAAAGTTGACCAATGTTTCCGTAAAGTCCATTTGTTGGATTTAAAAATAGCCTAATTATTCCACACATAACAACTGTTGAAAGAAAGTATGGCATATAAGTAACTGTTTGAAGAGTTCTCTTATAAGCGTTTCCTCTAATTTGATTTAGAATAAGAGCTAATATTATAGGAGCGGGAAATCCTGCTATTAGGCTGTAAAAACTTATGTGTAATGTATTTGTTAGTATTTGAGTAAATCTTGGTGTTTTAAATAATGTGGTAAAGTTATCAAAAGCAATCCACTCGCTACCCCAAACACCTAAAGCTGGTTTATAATTTTGAAAAGCTACCACAATACCATACATAGGAACGTAAGAAAATACAATTACCAGTATAATGGCTGGCAATAGAAAAACATATAACATATAATTTTTCCTAAAGTCTTTTTTTAGTTCTTTCATAAAAGGTTTTTTGGCTGTTTTCACCTCTTGTGCATCTTTAATTTGAACATCGGTCGACATTTACAATCCCCTCTCTGCTTTTATTGTAATTTATGTTAAAAGTATATAATAAATATGTACTAATTGTAAATAAGCTTTTTTTGATTAAAGTTTTACAAAAATGACCAAAATAACCATTTTGGCAATGGTTTTACTGTCTCGTTATGTCGATTTTTAATAAACAACTCATATTTTGAATTTTTTATTTATATTTTGATTATAGATTTATTAAGATTTTGTGGTAAAATTGTAATTATTAATAAAAAATGATTACTTATATCTTCAAATTATCTGATATTTATATTAATATTCATTTTTAAAATATAATAAAAAGCTACTTGCACTTTACTGTTGATGTAATGTATACTGTAATCATTCATTAAACGTTTTGAATATTATTACATTTACATGAATAATTCTTCAATTTGGTTTATTTTATATAATATATTTATTTTTTTATTAGCATTATTTATTTGTATAGGAGTTTAACAATGAGTAATCGTTCTATTTTTTTGCGTAATGTTTTGTCGCTTTTTACAGTTTGTTTATTTGCTATTATTATCTTCGTCTTAATAATATTTCCCTTTATAACAAATCAGTTTATTAATAATAAAGAAGATAACCAAATAGCATTAGTAGATAAAACCAAAGCCTCGGTAGACGAGATGTTTACAGAAATTTACGCACTGCCATCAATAATTAAATCTGATACGGATTTTAAGTTTACGCGTTTATCTTCAGGAGATATTTTACATTTAATTGACGCCTCTAAACTATTATCAAAATACACAAGTTCAAATAGATATATTAGTGCAGCATTTTTATATGTTGAAAGCAAAAATGTATTTTTAGGTGGCGGAAATGTATACCAAAATGAACTATTTGGAGACACCTCATTTTTTTTAGATAATTACTCACAGGAAGAACTCTTATATTATATTAATAAAAGCCTAACAGGCGAGCAAATTATTTTAGAAGAAAGTAAGTTTTCTGAAAGAAGCGAGGGTAGTTTTACAGAGGTTATTCCTATGATTTTTCCAGTTACTACAGGAGAAGTTGATTATAAATCCTCTTTAATAGTTTATTTAAACAAGCAAAATGTTGAAGATGTACTTCTTCAAAGCTTTAATGAATCTGAAGTAATGATTATAGATTCAAATGAAAACATTATTTTAGATTTAGAATTTAACAATGATTATTCTAGACAAATAGCTAGGTTTGTTGCAAGTAACGAAAACTTAGTTTTGAAAAGCTTAGGTGATGTAGCAGACAATTTATTAATTACTTCTGTTAGCTCTAAGTTTAACAATATGAGATATGTTATTGTCTCTGATGAAGAATTTGTGTTTGAAGATTTAGTTTATATAAGATCTACATATATTTTTTCTATGTTGCTAATTGCTTTATTTATGATTATAGTATCTTTTGTACTTGCTTTTTGGAACTATACGCCAATAAGAACTTTATATAAGCAATGGGGACTTAACTCTCAACTAGATAAAGGTATATTCTCTGATGACACTAAAGTTATAGATACACTTATTACAGAGCTCTCTGAGAATAATTATAATCTAAATCAAAAGCTTATTACAGATAATATTTATATTCGCGATTCTGTACTTTATAGATTTATAACTGGACAGTATAAGTCCACCGATTCTATATTGGAAAGGTGTAAACAAGTATCTATAGATATTTTGGGTGCAAAATACTGTGCTGTTATAGTTCATAATAATAACAGTATTACCAATGTTCCAAATAGAGAGATTGAGTTATTATTAAAGGAGAAAAATTCAGAAATTTTAGTTAATTTCTGTAATCCTGTTAATAATAATATGATAATTTTCTTATTACAGTATATAGAAGATATTGATATTAAAGAGTTGACAAGTGATTTATACAATAACCTTATTTCAGAAAATGACAACAACTTATGTTTTTTTGTAGGCTCTGTTTGTGATACTATTGCTGACTTAAATAAATCTTACCTTAATATAATGAACAACCTAAGTAGAAACATAAAACCAAATGGGATATTTTATTGCGAAAATGTATTTATAGAGAACTCGATAGAAAATCAATATCTTGATAATTTGTTTAAATGGATTTTTACCGAAAACATTGAAGAGATAGAAAACTGCATTAATATTATAGCTGAGCTTATAAAAACTAAATCTATGACCTGGGAGGATGACTTTGTTAAAAGCAGTGTAAATATTTTAGAAGAAAAATGCATGCTATCTAATATAAATATCAAATCTAAAATTTCGTTTATTCAAAAAGGCAATATAAGCTCTTCAGAAATATGTAACATAATTAATTCTATAGCAAAAGAAATAACATCTAAATTAAGCGACGGATTTCCTGTTTCTAGTCAAATTCTAATGGAAGAAATACTTTTTTATATAAACTCTCATTATTTAGATAAAGATTTCTCTATGTCAAAAGTATCATCAGAGTTTAGTTTATCGGAGTCTTCGTTTAGCCATATGTTTAAGAAAAAAATGAACTCAACTTTTATTAACTATATTAACAACTTAAAGGTTATGCAAGCAAAACATTTGCTCATTACAAGCTCTAAAAATTTAAATGAAATAGCTGCCGAGCTTTGCTACTCTACTGCTTCTAACTTTAGTAGAATGTTTAAAAGCATAACCAATATGACACCGGCGCAGTATAGACAAATGCATAAAGATAAGCAATAGCTCACTAATCGTATTATATGTTATCGTAACTAAAAATAAAAACCTCTTAACATAAAAGACTCTTTTTTAAATATGAACTTTCATAGTCTATTACTTTCTTGTTTTTTAATTATTATTCCAATTTTAGAGCGGCTCGATTTGATGCAATAATTGTAAAATTGCATATTCCCATTTATGTAACTTTTTTGTTACGTGGTTATCTACACTCTTAGCAGATATGACTTTGTGCAGTCATATCTGCTTTTTCATCTTATCTTAATTGCTTACTATAAAACTTTTAGCATACGAAATTTGAAATGCTCTGAAAATAAATTTTAAGTTTAAGTGCCTACTAGTATGCTTTAATTATTTCTGATATTATAGTTATTCAAATAAAAAACACTACAGAAATAAAGTGAAAAGCTTAATTTGCGCAGTTTTCCGATTTGAGAGCTGTTAGTTTTGGGGGTTGAATAACTATAGTTACACAAGCCGATTGAAAACTTGACTTTTAATATAAATTTTAATATAATTATTTTAGGTAAATGCAAGTTTTAGAAGTACGGTAAGTAGTGAGTTTCACTATGGAAAGTAGAGAGATAGAAATGAGTATAAATGATAACATAACTCTAAAAGTTGGATATTCAGAAAGTATAGAAAATGAAATAAATTCTTCTGAAATATTAAAATCAATATTGGGCGTTGCTCCAGTTGCATTTAATGTATGGAATAAAAATATGATTAATTTTATGTGCAATGCGCACATAATGGATGCGTTTAATGTTAGTGACTCAGAAGAGTTTTTAGATAGGTTTTTTGAATTTTCACCTGAGTTTCAGCCAAATGGCAAAACATCTGAAGAAATGTCACTAATAAATTTTGAATTAGCACTTAAAAAAGGAAAACATGTTTTTCATTGGATGCACATTACACCAAATGGAAGTAGAATCCCTAGTGAAATAACGTTGATTAAGCTTGATACATCACCAAGTGATGTCTATGTAGCAGGCTTTATTAAAGATTTGCGTGCAGAATTTGATTACGAGCAAAATGATGTTAGTTATGATTTTTATTTTACAGATAAGCTTCCTAAAAGTCGATTAATGTATGAGATGAAAGAGTTATCTGAAGAATGGTTTTATACAATAGATTTAAGAACGGGAGCTATTTCGTTTTATGGTAAATGGTGGTTTAGTTCATTTGGTGCAAATGCTATAATAACTGAGAGCAAGATGTTTGAGTTTGGGCTTATCAGTGAAGATGATATTCACATTTATCAAGGTATGATGAATGATATAAAATCTGGTATAACTAAGACATATGAATTCAAACTTTTAAATGACTCAGGAGAGTACAGATATCACAGAATTAACAATACTTTTATAAAAAATGCGGAAGATATGCCTGTTTTTGTAATGGGAAAAGGTGTTGATATTCATGACCAGAGAGCCATTGAAGAGAGGTCTCAAAAAGATTTACTTACAGATTGTTATAATAAAATAAGCGCTGAAAATATCATATCTGAAAAATTTGCAAAGAGCAGTGGGGGAGTACATGCTTTCTTTATAATTGATATTGATAACTTTAAAGCGATAAACGATAATTTAGGACATTTTTTTGGAGATGAAGTACTTAGAGATATTTCCGCAGGATTAAAAGTGGCTTTTAGAGACATTGATATCATAGCAAGAATTGGCGGAGACGAGTTTATTGTTTTCGTAGAAAATATGTCAGATATGGATATCATTTCTAAGAAAGCAGAAAAAATTCTTGAAGTTTATAGAAAAACTTATTCGGGTGAATATAAGGACTATTCCATTTCAGGTAGTGTTGGTATTGCGCTATATCCAAGAGATGGAAGGACATATGATGAGATATATCAAAATGCAGATAAAGCGCTAAATCAAGCAAAAATGCAAGGCAAAAATAGATATATGATGTACTCTGATGATTTTGATATTGGTACTACAAGAAGTGTTACAAAAATTGAAAACGCAAATAGAATTGCAAGCTCTTTCTTTGATTATGACCTTATTTCTGCGGTATTTAATATACTTTATGAAAAAAATGGCGACAGCGATTCCATCAACCTTGCACTTAGTTATTTGTGTCAAAAATATAATGCCGACAGAAGCTATATTTTTGAAACTCTAGACGATGGACTGACGCTTAATAATACATTTGAATATTGCAAAGAAGGTATAGGAAGTGAAATTGAAAACTTACAAGGTATTCCATATGAATTATTTGCAGATTTTCTTGACAAAGCACATAACGACATTATATATTCTAACAATTTAAGAGAAACCTTAGAGCAAGATAGGGCTTTTGAAATTATGGACGACCAAGGCATTTTGTCGTTTGTTCATGCACAAATTAAACGCGACGGAAAAATGAGGTTTTTCTTAGGGTTAGATGATTGCACAAAAACCAGAGTATGGACAGAGAGAGAAATTAACAGCATACAATATATTGGCAAATTTTTGTCAATTATCTTGCAAGGAAAACATCTGAGAGACGAGTTGCAAGAGCTTGCAATAAGTAATAAAAACTCTGCTGATATTTTAGATACCATTGAAAGCGTAGTGTATGTAAGCGATTTAACTAACTATGATTTACTGTATCTTAATGAGCTGGGAAAGCGTACAGCGGGGCTAACTACTGATGAAGAATATAAGGGCGAAAAATGTTATAATCTTTTACAAGGAAAAGACGAGCCGTGCGACTTTTGCACAAACCATTTGTTAAAAGAAAATGGGTATTATGAATGGTCTCATTATAATCCTAAATACAATACAACATATTTATTAAAAGATAAGCTTGTAAATTATAAAGGTAATACTGCAAGACTTGAAATTGCTACGGATATATCAAACCGTGTAGAACTTGAAAATACAATAACCGAAAGACTAGAAGACGAAAAGTTTTTAATGGATTGCGTTGAAATGCTCCATGCAGGAAATGAACCTGATTCTTCTATATTTTCTCTTTTAGAGGCAGTTACCAATTATTTTGATGCGGATAGAAGCTATATATTTGAAGTATCGGATTGTGGACTTTTTATAAGTAATACCTACGAATATTGCAAACCTGGAAAACAAGCGTTTAAAGATAAGCTTCAAAATCTACCGAGAAGCGAGCTTGGAGTTTTGCTAGATAAATGCGAATCGCAAGAGGCGTTTAATATGGATATTCACACGCTTGACAAAAGCTCTCTTGAATATGAACTTATGAAACTTCAAGACCTAACAGATATAGTTATTGGTGCAATACGAGTAGAAGGTAATGAAATAACAGGATTTGTAGGAGTGGATAATGCATTAAAGAACAAAGAAAAATCTTCTATAATAAGAACAGTAGCAAAATTCACCGCTAATTTTCTTGACGAGACAAAGTTGCTCTCAAACTTAAACAAGCTAAGTTATTACGACGCACTAACTGGCATTAAAAATAGGCATAGCTATGGGTTGACGATAAAGGATATCGACAAAGATATTGACAGTTTGGGTGTGCTGTATGCAGACATCATTGGCTTAAGCTCAATAAACGATGCTAATGGAGTACTATTTGGTGACGGTATTTTGATTAATTTGTCAAAGATTTTAAGCGAAGTTTTTGAAGATAAAGTTTTTCGAGTAGGTGGAGATGAATTTGTTGTAATTTCAGAAAATGTATCTGAGCCTGATTTTGAAAAAGATGTTACATTGTTAAAAGAAAAACTGGCACAAGAAGCGGATTACAAGGTATCTATAGGTTATACGTGGAATAAAAATGCAAAAAATAAAAATAAATCAAAGGATTTTCATGATTGTGAAAACTATGTTCGTATTTTGAGTGAGAATTTGGAGATGGAAATTGCAAATGGCAAATATTTAGTGTATTTACAGCCACAAATGAATCTTGCTTCTGGAAAAATAGAAAGTGCAGAAGCGCTTGTAAGACGTGTTGGCGCAGGTGGTGCAGTGCAAGCTCCGATTTACTTTTTGCCGTTTTATGAGAAAGAGGGAATTATATCAAAAATTGATGAGTTTGTGTTTGAAACGGTATGCAAAACCTTAAAACTGTGGAAAGAAAGTGGAGCGAAAACATTGCCAACTATCTCTGTAAATTGCTCAAGAATGACAATTTCAAAAAAAGGTGTTGTTGAAAAATTCTCGCAAATTTGTGATAGTTATGGTATAGAGCACGCAAAGCTAGTAATCGAAATGACAGAAACAATAAACAGAGTTGATGAAAAGGCTTTGGCGTTGATTATCAAAAACTTTTCAGACGCAGGTTTTGCGGTTTCTCTTGATGATTTTGGCAGTGGATACTCAAACTTAAATTCTCTTGTAGTGTCAGATTTTGATGAAATAAAAATTGATATGAAAATAATTGATGGCATACACATTGATAAAAAATCAAAGCTATTAGCAAGCCTTGCTATTGGACTAAGTGAAGGACTTGATAATGTTTCATCTGTTGCAGAGGGAGTTGAGAACAAGCAACAGCATGAATTATTATGCGACATGGGTTGCACAATAGGTCAGGGTTACTACTACGCAAAACCTATGCCAATAGAAGAGTTTTATAACGAATATATCAAAAAGTAAAGATTTGTAGCTTGTTATAAGATAGAAAAGTAATTCAGAGTACTCAAAGATTCTTCTTAAGAGAACAATCTAAGGAATAATGGATGTAAAACTTTATTTTGATTATAAAATATATTAATAAAGATGTTAAAAATGTATAGAAATATGCCGATTTCTCATAAAAATTATACACGCAAGTTAGGTTGAAATTGTGCAATTAAGCAAAGCTTAAGGCTTGATATCTGTGGTAAGCAGGTGTCAAGCCTTTAAGTTTTGCGTTAATTCTGCTATTGTAATAGAAGTCTATATATGTCAAAGTAGACTTTATTCATAGGTTCTAATATATTATTAAACCAGTTCAATAATCATCAATAAATGCTTGCATAAGCTAAAGGGTGTCGCATTAACGGAATTTTTCGTTAAAACAAACAAATTATGTTGTAGGGAACGGTCTTTGACCGTTCCGTGGTTCATGAAAAAGCAATAATTTTTCATTCTTTCGGTTAAGTTTTGACTCAACCTTACAAATAATTGTTTAAATTTACCTTAATGAGGTAGCTCCTTATATATGGGTTTTATGAGCAGGAATTTGTTTTGATTTTGTAGTGGTTTGACTATACAGCGGAAGCTGTAATAAAATAAAACGAATTTTGGATACAAAATAATAAGCAAATAGTTTTGTTCAAAGATTGCATTATTTTATATACACTCACTAGTGCTTGTTTCGGTCGAGGGCATGGTAGATGTTTAAAATAAGGCAAGTTAAGTGAAAAAATATATTAAAAATTAAAAAAAATTATAGAAGAAACGTTCGTATTTGATTTTTATTTGTTCAATGTGCTAGATAACAAAATTAATTTGATTTTGTATAAGAAATATGCTATATTTATATTAAAGAGACAAGTACAAATTCATATGTTCTTCTAGATTTATCACTAAAAAGCTACTCTATAAAATGTATTTTTTTTATGAAGTGACAGTGAAATTAGTTTAAAGAATTAAAGACAAAAATGAGGTAATAAATAATGATGGAATTACAGCAATTTACACTTAATAGCAAGGATTGTTTTAATTTAAAAAATAAATTTTTTGCACTCTATTCTTCTAATAAAGAAATTTGTAGCGAGAGTGAGTATACCGTTGTTTACTTTGACACTTTAAATGACACCGATTACTTTAATGCTAAAGAAGGAGTGAGTGGAAGAAGAGAAATAAGAATTAGTATGAGCGGTAGTAATAAAGAAAATTGCTTTATTGAATTGGTAGTAATTACAGAGAATTTTGAAAATTTGGAAAGGCTTAAAATAACCCAAGCAGAAGCCAAAGATATATTTAATCAAAATTTTTCGTCACTGCTTAAAAAGTCTACCAAATTATCGTTAGAGCTTTATTCTATTTTTTTAGGTCACTTTTATACTCCCAAACGTATTGTTAAGTTTAACAGATTAGAATTTAATGATATAGATGGTAGTGGCAAAATATTTATTGAAAGCAACTTTAGAACTTGTGTTAACAATGTGGCGAATTTTGACGAATATGAAAACTTAACTCCGATTTTCAGTATGCCTGCCCAAGTGGTTGAAATTAGGACTGTTAATTTTTTTTCAAACATTTTAAAAGATATTTTATCAAACACCAAAATGACACAAGTCACTGTAAACAAAATTGTCGAAAGTAAAATTTATTAAATACTTAGAAAAGGATGGTTATATTTTATGACTGAAGCATTATTAACATTATTGGAAAACGGAAAAACTCTTACGGTAGAAGACATATTTATAAGGATGTTAGTATCTATGATATTTGGGTGTATAATCTATGTGTCTTACTATCTATCGCATGTTGGCACTGTATATAATAAAAGGTTTAATGTTTCGCTGTTTATGCTTACCGTTTTGGTGGCAACAGCAATGTCTGTTATAGGAAATAATGTGGCTATTTCATTAGGAATGGTAGGTGCATTGTCTTTTGTAAGGTTTAGAACTGCTATTAAAGACGCTAGAGACACAGCTTATATTTTTTGGGCAATTGTTGCAGGTATTAGCTGTGGAGTAGGAGAGTATTTGATAGGAGCAGCAGGCAGTATGATAGTACTTATTCTTCTGCTTGTACTTGGAAGAATTAAAAATGATAACAAATTGATGCTTATTATTAGAGCATCAAAAGAAAAAGATAGTGAAATTTCTTCTGTAGTGTTCAATGCTTTTAATCATAAAGCTCTTTTAAAAGCAAAAAATACAACACCAGATACAGTGGAGTTTATTTTTGAAATGCCTAGGAATGTTTATAATAAAGTAGCAGTGAATGAGTCTGATGTTACTGCTCCTATATATGCATTAGGTGATATTTATAGCGTGAATATTATATCTCAAACTGATGAGATTATTTAATTTGTATTACTAGAAAATTAAAGTATGTGATATGTTTTTAGAAATGTGAGGTTAATGTGACAAGACTTAATAAAAAAGCAGTTGTATATTTTATGATTTTTCTGCTAATGCTTATTCCGTTATTATCAGTATATGTAGAAACTGCTAATAATCAAAGAGTTATACAACACTTGAATTTTTCTGAAAAGTTAAATACAGCTGAAAACGCCGATGATTATTCTTCGCACTTACCTATAGTAGATATAATAACGGGAGATGAGTATGCTAATATAAAAATTTATGATAGTTTAGAAGAACTTAATCGCCTTGACAATATAGCTACAATAGACTCTCAGGCTATTTTGAGTGTTGAAGAAGAGCAAACTCAAGAAGACGCGAGACTAGTGGCGTATAAATTTAACTTTGTAAATGGCACACAACCGGCAGAGATTGAAGTTATGGGTATGACAGCCCATAGCGAGTGGAGTTTAAGAGGCCCTATTAGAAGTAACGATAGCCTTATTAAAGATTATGTATATTTTAATATAGCTGGGCAAATTGTTCCTGAAACACCAGATGTAAGGTTTTGTGAAGTTTTTGAGGATGGAGATTACAAAGGTGTGTATCTTCTTATGGAGACTGTATCAGTAGGTGAAGGAAGAATAGACATAACGCCATATTCAAACACTGTATCTGACTCATCTTATATTTTAGAGTTAGATGTAATAAATGATAACTTTGCTGTGCTTGAATCTTATAGTTCGGTTCATAAAAAAATATTAAGGCAAACTGAGCTTCAAGTTGTTTACCCATTAGAGGCTAAAGAAGATGGGGGATTACTTAAAAATATAGAAGATAGCTTTATGAATTTTGAGAGAAATCTTTTTTCATATGACTTTTCAGATAATCAAAAAGGTTATATAGATTATATAGATGTATCTTCATTTGTTGATTATTTTATTATTAATGAGTTTTTTTATAATCTCAATGCTGGTAACCAGTCTGTATATTTGTATAAAGATTTATATGGCAAAATTAATCTTGCCCCTATTTGGGATTTTGATACACAGCCGCTTGAAAGTCCTTCGTTTAAAAATTTTTTATTAATATCTAATGATCAATCGTGGTATTTTATGTTGTCAAAAGATATGGAATTTATTAACCAAGTTATTGAAAGGTATAAAATTTTAAGTCAAACTTTGTTAAATGATGAATATGTAAACAAAATGATTGACGATACAGTAGCTTTTTTAGGAGACAGCATAAATAAAAAAGTTATAGAAGACTATTTGGAAAAAACCAAAATTTATATTGAAAATAGAAGTAATTGGCTTGATGAAAATATAGAGGTATTAAAAAGATATGGACACGAAAGCAAAAATAAAGAGTACCACCACTAAACAAATCGTTAGATTACAGGGGTATTAAAACTTATGAGAAAATTTATTATTATATCTGTTTTTTTGATAATTGCTTTTCTTACTGCAGATGTATTGTATTACAATGTAGGGGTATACACAGAAAAAAAAGGTGAGCATGATGTTGTTGTAAAAGTTGTGGAAGATCAGATGTATATGGCAGAAGATAGCTCTATATTTGAAATTAAAGGAGTTAATCTAGGGTCTGGAATTCCTGGGCATTTTTCTACAGAATACGCTATAGACAAAGACACGTATTTAAGGTGGTTTGAGCTAATATCGCAGATGAGTGCAAATACAATAAGGGTTTATACAATTTTAAATGCTGATTTTTATGAAGCTTTTTATGAGTATAACATCAATAACCCTGAACCACTTTACCTAATACATGGTATTTGGCTTGATGACTATTACCAAAATGCAAATGTTCATGCATTTAGTGAAGAATTAATAGAGCCATATATTGAAGAGAGTAAAGATGTAGTTGATGTTTTGCACGGAAGAAAGAAGTTTTATATAGATAATGAATTTGGCTACGAGCATTATAATCATGATATATCTGATTGGGTAATTGGGTATATTATGGGAGTTGAATGGGAGAGCTCTCTAGTATCTTACACTAATATTTACAAAGAAGATATGGCTGACTATAGCGGAGAATACTTTTACACTGCAGAGGATGCTGAGCCTTTTGAGGCATTTTTGGCTTATACCGCAGATGAGATGATAAAGTATGAGACATCAAAATATTCAGACCAAAAAATGGTAGCATTCTCAAATTGGCCTACTACAGACCCTTTTGAGTATGATTACACAATTTCAAGAAACTTTACAAAAGTGGCAAATGTTGATACCGAAAATATACTTACTACAGATAAGAACATTGCGAAAGCTTTTGCGTCATATCATATTTATCCATATTTTCCTGATTATTTAAGCTATTCAGAGGGGTATGAAGATCTTGTTGATAAATCTGGAGAGGTTAACACTTATTATGCGTATTTAAAACAAATTAATGACCATCATACGATGCCAGTTGTAATAAGCGAGTTTGGAATACCAGCTTCAAGAGGAATGGCAAGGGAAGAGGACTCTCAAGGTAGAAATCAAGGATTTATGGACGAAACTCAACAGGCTGAGGCTATTCTCTCTTGTTATGAAGATATTAAAGAAGCAGGTATTTCGGGTGCGGTTGTGTTTTCTTGGCAAGATGAGTGGTTTAAAAGAACTTGGAATACAAGATATGCTGTAGATTTAGATAAAGCAGCTTATTGGAGCGATTATCAAACAAACGAGCAATATTTTGGACTTATGGCATTTGACCCGGGCGAGACACAAAGTATAGTTTATGTTGACGAAGATATAAGTGACTGGAACGAAGAAGATGTTATTTTTAGTCAAAGCTCATCATCTATATCTGCTAAATATGATAATAGATACTTGTATATATTAGCGAGTACGGATGATTTTGAAGAGACTGAAAAGATGTACATCAGTCTGGATATAACACCGAATTCAGGTGCCACTAGCTCACAAGAGTATGATATAAGTTTTGAAAGACCCGTAGATTTTATTGTGGCAATAGATGGCAAAGACAATAGTAGGATTGTAGTGCAAGAGAGATACGATTCGCTATATGCCATGTATGGTGAAAAAACACTTGGGGTAGAACCATTTGAAAATCCACCACAACCTGATAGCACCATGTTTAATGAAATTCATTTAAGAATACAGTCTGCTGATTTTTTAAGAGATAGTTTTGTGAATGATAACAAGCTGATAGAAACATACGAGACAGGACTTTTAAGATACGGTAATTCAAACCCAAAATCAGAAAATTATGACTCTTTGGCAGATATGGCATTTTACGGAAATTTTGTTGAGGTAAAAATACCTTGGCAAATGCTTAACTTTTCTAACCCAGCACAAATGGAGATACACGATGATTACTATGAAGTTTACGGCATAGAGGCTATGAGAATTAATCAAATACATATAGGTGTTGGTAATGGAAGTGAAGAAATAGACGGTGCAGAGCTTAGAATGG
>CAYJEZ010000055.1:0-16278 GCA_964369215.1 uncultured Eubacteriales bacterium | reverse complement strand
CATAAATCTCACCACATCTTGCATACATCTTATGTTGCAAGAGGTAAATAATTTAGGTTTATGGTGTAATCAGTGCATTTAAATGTTTTAAATGTATATTAAGAACAAAAAAAGACCCAATTGGCTGTGAAAATCAGTTGATTGGGTCTTTACTTGCATAAACGTCAAATGTTATGAATTATCTATTTAAAATACCAAAAGTAGTTAAAAAGCTACTTTGGGTATTTTTTGAGTGCATTATTAAAAAGAGTTAAAGTTTTTTATTAAATCGGTTTAACTCAATTTAAATAAAGTAAGATATATTCTTATTATGAAATTGAAAAGCGTATTTGTGTAAAATTATACATTATAATTAACAGTATTATTAATTATGCTTGGTTAAGTAATAAAGTGATGTAAAATGTGTTGCTTTTTATACCAGTTAAATACGCCAATTTACAAACAAATAATTAGCAAAAATTAGTATAAAGCTCAAGTTTTTTGATAAATACAAGTTAAATATTTCTAGACTCTTTTGTGTGGAATTCTAAAATCAAATCATATTTAAGATGATACAAATATTGTTAGTTTATAATATTAATTAAAAATGAATATCATAATTTATATATAATTATACTTTTAGCTTAGAATATTTACAAATAGTTAAATATTGTATTATTTTTTTATAGAATTTATTAAAAAACTATTGACAATATACGTACTTGATGTTAATATTAAACAAATGATATATAAATATACATTTTATATCAAAAAAATTGGTTTTTTTTACAAAAGAGTGGAGGTAAAGTTGGATGAAAAAAGCAGCAAAGACTAGTAGTACCGCAGTAGCGAGCTCGCATAATAGGTTAACTCCATACTATCAGTTGCCATTTTATAAAAAAATAGCTAGAGATATTAAGGGTAGCCCTGTTTTGTACTTAATGTTATTACCTGTATTAGTTTTCTTTATTCTGTTTAAGTATTTTCCTATGTATGGCTTAGTAATATCTTTTACAGATTATTATGCAGGAGCACCTTTTTTTGATTTGGAAAGTTGGGTAGGACTTAGAAACTTTACTGAGTTTTTCCAAAGTAGAGACTTTACAAGAGTACTTTCGAATACAGTAATTATAAGTTTATCTACAATAATTTTTGGTTTTCCGATGCCAATAATTTTTGCACTACTTTTGAACGAGTTAAGAAGTCAAAGGTTTTCAAAAATTATTCAAACTGTTAGTTATTTACCACACTTTATTTCTTTAGTAGTTATTTGTGGTATGATAGCAAATTTCGTAGGTTCATATGGTTTTATTTCTCAAATAGCAGCTGCTTTTGGCATAATTGAACCAAATACTTCTTTACTTAACTTTCCTGAATACTTTGTGCCTATCTATGTTGTTTCTGACATATGGCAAACCGTTGGCTATAGTTCTATAGTATATTTAGCGGCTTTAACCGGTGTTAGTCAAGATTTATATGAGGCGGCAGAGGTTGATGGTGCTGGTAGATGGAAAAGGTTATTGCATATTACTTTGCCTGGTATTTTCCCAACTATTATGACAATGCTGCTACTAAGAATGGGACGTGCTATGACAGTAGGATATGAAAAAATTATTCTACTTTATCATCCAACCATTTACGAAACAGCAGATGTAATTTCCTCATTTGTATATCGTGCAGGTTTACAACAAGGTAGATTTAGTTATTCAACTGCTGTTGGTTTATTTAATTCGGTAATTAATGTAATTATTTTGGTTGCATGTAATAAAATTAGCAGAAGAGTGACACAAATGTCGTTATGGTAATGTACACGTAATAAAGAAAGGTGATGAAAGAATTGTCTGATATTGCTGTAAAAAATAAAATTAAAACTTCAACAGGTGAAAAGATTTTTGATGTAATAAACGTTTTAGTAATGCTAGCTATAGCGGTAATAATGATTTACCCTATGTGGTATGTTGTTGTAGCTTCGTTTAGTACTTCAAGTAGTTTAACATCGCATATAGGGTTGCTTTTTTTGCCAGCAGGTGAAGCCACTACTATGGCGTATGAGTTTGTATTAGCGAATCCTTCTATTCCTAGAGGTTATGGTGTAACACTTTTTGTTGTTATTGTAGGTACTACTCTTAACATAATAATGACATGTTTAGCTTCATATTACATTACAAGAAAAAATCAATATTTAGCAAAATATGTTATGTTTCTTATAATGTTTACAATGTTTTTTCATGGTGGTATGATTCCAGATTATTTAAACGTAAGAAATCTAGGTCTTTATAACAACATTTGGGCGCTTATTTTACCACAAGCAATAAACGTTTTTAACTGCATAATTCTAAAAACTTCTTTTGAGGCAATTCCTGAGAGTTTAGACGAATCTGCAAGATTAGACGGTGCAAACGATTTTGTTATTTTGTTTAGAATTTTTGTTCCTTTGTCTAAATCTGTTTTAGCAGTTTTGGTATTGTATTATGGCGTTGCTCACTGGAACTCATGGTTTAACGCTTTCTTATACATACAAGACAGAGAGAAATACCCACTACAATTATTACTTCGTGAGATTTTGATTGCAAACGACGCTTCGTCAATGGCAAATACTATGTCTGATGTAACATTGATAGCAGAGACTATAAAATATGCATTAATTATTGTTACAACTGTCCCTATTTTACTTTTATATCCATTCTTACAAAAATATTTTACAAAAGGAGTGCTCGTAGGGGCGGTAAAAGGTTAATTTATTTTAATTTTTATGTTGGTTTTTATAGAGAAGAGTTATAATGAAAATTTGTTGTTATGCTAATTTCTATGATTATATTTAAAACAAAATTTAAGGAGTGAAAGTTAATTAATGAAAAAGAGAATTTTATGTGCACTTTTGGCATCTGCACTTATGGTAAGTGCCTTTGCCGCTTGTAGTACTGAGGGCGATGCTGGAGACACAACAGATACTTCAACACCTGATGCAACAGAAGATGGCGGAGACGACGAAGAATCTGATGATGCAGGAGGAGATGACACGGCTACCGCTGCTGGACCTGGTTCTGTTTCTTATCCTTTAGACGTAGAGCAACCTAGCGTAATTGAGTATTGGAAACCTCTTTCAGGCGACCTTGCCCGTAAAGAAGGTATTACCTCTGATAACGGAACTGCTTGGGCAGAAGAATTACAAGCTAGAACAGGCGTTGAGATTGAGTTTATTAACCCTGCACTCGGACAAGATAAAGAAGCGTTTAACTTGCTTTTAGCATCAGGAGATTTACCAGACATTATTGAAAGACCATGGCTACATGAATCAAATGGTTATCCATCAGGACCAGACGATGCTATTCGTAAAAACTTAGTTTATGACATGACAGATGTTATAGAAGAGTGGGCACCAGACTTTATTGACTACATTAGAAATAATGGAGACCTTGACAGAAAGTTTAGAACTGACGAAGGTCGTTATTGGGGAATGGGCTTTATTCGTGAGAGCTCAGAGCTTTGTATTTGGAGAGGACCTGTTGTAAGAGGAGATTTACTTGCTGAATACGGTATTGACCTTCCTGAAACTATTGATGACTGGACAGCAATGTTAACAACATTTAAAGATGAAGGTGTTGAGTTACCTATATCTATAAATGAAATTACAAACTTTATTAATGACGGAGCTTTCTGTGCTTGGGGTGCAAAACCTGACATTTATCAAGTTGATGGTCAAGTAGTGTATGGTCCTATTGAAGAGGGATTTGAAGAAGTATTGTTATTATTAAGAGGCTGGTATGAGGCTGGTTTGCTTGATAAAAACTTTGTAACAAATGATGGAACAATACTTAATACATTAATTACAAGCGGTAAAGCTGGTTCTACAATTGGTAATACCGGTGGAGGTATTGGAGCATGGACACCAGCACTTAAAGAGAATTTCCCAGATGCTACTCTAGTTGCTGCCCCTTACCCTGTACTAAACGAAGGCGATACACCTATGTTTGGACAAAATGAGCAAGATTTTTATGCTAACTATATAGTTGCAACTGTAGACCCTGACTCAGAGAATATTGAAGCTGCTGTTAAGTTATTAAACTATGGCTACACTGAAGAAGGCGATATGTTTATGAACTACGGAATAGAGGGCGAAACATATAACATGATAGACGGTTACCCAACTATGGTTGATGAAATAGCACTTGCAGCAGATAACAAAGCAGAGTGGTCATACTATGCTAGGTCACCATATAATGGTGTTATGGTTCAAAGAGTTGAATACTTAGAGCAACTTCTTGTTTTACCAGAACAAGTAGATGCATTAACAATTTGGGACAATGATTTTGACCAATATACAATGCCTCCTGTAACTCAAACAGTTGATGAAGGCTCTGAGTTCTCACGTGTTTACACACCTATTAATGATTATTACTTAGAGTTTGCTACAAGCTTTATTATAGGTAATGTTTCTGAAGATAGTTATGAGACTGAGTTTGTACCTACAGTTAACGAAATGGGCATTGATAGGGCACTTGAGTTAAGACAAGCTGCGCTTGATAGATATAATGCAAGATAAGTTTGATGTTAACTTATCTTGAAACTGATAAAGGCAAGCGGCTGTGGCTACACTTAAAAAACTAACTGTCACTATCATTTTGAAGTAAAGTTAGACACGATATTTAGATAAAAATTGCGCAAATTGAATAATTAAGTAGAGATAAGGGCTTGATATCTGTTTATCACAGATATCAAGCCCTTAGATTTTACTTTGTACAGATTATTCGCACTTGGTGTTTAGCTTTCAAATACTTATATGAGAACACAAGCAAAAGAATTTTACTTGCTATATAGTAAAACAATGCTTGAAATAAGCATACATCATACTATATTCACTATATAAATAATAAATATTAATGAACAGTTCACAGTTAGCTTCGCAAATTTAAAATAACTTTTGTAAGGCGGCTCTTCCTGTTAAAGTTTCTTGTTTTATTTTTAGTACTAGTATCTAGAAAAAACTTTATAATTATTTTGAGATATTTCTTCTTTGCTTATAAATCTATCCCATTGAATTTGACAATTTTCATAATCTTCATTAACCTCTACTAAGTAAAAACCTTCATCAGTTACCTCTGTAACAACAGCCGAGTGAGTTAAGGTTACAAATCTTATGCTGTCGCCTGGTTTTACATTGTTTAAGTCAGTGTGCTCAGTTACAGGTGCGTCTATTCCAAATAAGAAATCGCTTAATAAGTTAGCAAAAGCTAGGCATTGTATGTTTTCATCATAAGAGAAATAACTGTATAAAGTTCCGTTATAAGTACTACAAAATACGTAATCATTCGCTGTGTGAACACAAGGGGTAGAAGTGGTTACTGTTAACGATTGTGGTTCACCATTCTCACTTTCAAAACCCTGTGTGTTCCAATATCTACCATTTGGGTACCATTGTTTTAGCTTAATAAGTTTCTCGTTAAAAGAAAGCTGAGAGTACTTTTCATCAAAAATATCAATCGGCTCAGATTGGTTAGTTAAATATGATGTTAAAAATAAGTCAATTTCACTCAGTTGTGTTAAAGTTTTATCATCAACAACTGTAGTGCTAGCATAACCAGATAAACCTCCCTCTGAAGAAATTAACAGTTTTGTAGGATTTTCTTCTGAGGAATACGACGAATGTATAACAAATGATTCACCCTCATTGATGGTTGCAAGTACTCTTGAATTTGAAGCAGGAGTAGCGTGCACGTTAAAATCTTTTGTAGATTGGTATATATAAGGTAGCTGAGGAGTACCGAGTATTACAGAAATAAAATTCTCAATTGGTCCTCTATCAGACACTGTTGTCGTAATTTCACTGTCAGCAAACGAAAGGGGTTTATTGTATATTGCTATACCGCTAATAATGGCAACAGTGAAGCAAAGAGCAGCTAAGAAAATATTAGTAAAAGGCTTTCTTTGAGATGGCTCGGGTTTGCCTAACTCTTTTGCTATTCTTAAGCTTTCAGGAATATTATCTTCTGATGTCTGATCGGTTGTCTTTGATATATGATTGATTTCATTTTCATCCAAAATAGTTACCTCCATATTAGATAATTTGGAATAATGCATAAAAGTGTAGAGATTATGATTGAGAGCAAAGTAATAGACTTATACATAATGGTAAATAAGTACTATTTTATGTTCTTTTTACAGAAATCTTGCAAAGAACATAGTCCACATTTTGCAGTTCTTGCAGTGCACACTGCTCTTCCGTGCAAAACTAGCCTATGGCAAAAATCGTTAGACTCCTCTGGTGGTAAAATGGCTACTAAGTCTTTCTCTACCTTGTAGGGGTCTTTGTTTTCTGTAAGGCCTATTCTACCGCAAATTCTAATGCAGTGTGTGTCCGTAACCACTGCAGGCTTGTGGTATATGTCTCCCACAACTAAATTAGCAGTCTTTCTGCCAATACCTGGTAGTTTAATAAGCTCTTCTACAGTGTCTGGAATAACTCCGCCATAAACGTCTCTTAGCATATGGCAAGCGGCAGATATATCTTTTGCCTTAGATTTATAAAGACCACAAGATTTAATTATCTCGGCAATGTCTTCTACATCTGCCTCACATAGCTCGTCTAAATTTTTATAACGAGAGAATAGGTGTGGAGTAACTAAGTTAACTCGTGCGTCTGTACACTGTGCAGATAGCCTTGTAGCTATTAAAAGATGTAAAGGGTCGCCGCTGTACTCAAGCGAGCAAATTGCGTCTGGGTACTCTTCTTTAAGAGCATTTACACATAGTAAGGCTCTGTTTTTTTTAGTCATACGCATTTTGTACGTCCTTTCTAAAACTAACATTACATATAAAAAGAGTTAAGTTGCACTAATTAAAAGTAAATATTAGTAATACTAGCTTTTTCATTAATAAACTTCAATATTCAAATAATAAGAATATTTTTATTTTACTATACAACACTAGATAATACAAGTATTTATAGTCAAACATTACAAAATCATAACAAATATCTGCATACAAAACCCATACATTAGAGATTTTATATGCATTTCTTTGATGATTTTTGAAATGGTATGACTATAAAAATAATATTAATTAGCTTAAGGTTAATAATTTATGAAAGAAAGGTAAACAAAATGGTATTCATAAACTATTTACAAATATCCTATTGACAATTTGGCAAAGTAGTGGTAAATTATTATCAGCGTTAGCACTCGTGTTAAGAGAGTGCTAAAAGCGAAAGTGAAACAGCAGTTCGATAACATCAAAAGACAAAGCAGTTTGGTGGCTAAGAAAGGCGTGGTCATTAAAATGAATTTAAGTGAAAGGCAAAAGAATATACTTAATTGTATTATAAAGTATTATATAGAGTTTGGAGAGCCTGTGGGTTCGAAGCTTATAGCGCAAGAGGTTGGGGTTAGCTCGGCTACAATAAGAAATGAAATGGCAGAGCTTACAGAGCTTGGAATTTTAGAGCAGCCACATACCTCGGCAGGAAGAATTCCCTCGGGGTTAGGCTTTAGAACTCATATAAAGCAAAAAAATTCTTTATATACATTATCTGTTGAAGAGAAGCTTTACTTTGATACCTTGCTTGAGAATTCAGACCCTGAGTATTTACTAGAGAAAGCAGCAGAGGCACTAGGGCAAGATTTTACATGTGCCGTTAGCACTCAAGGAGATGATGAGTGTGTAGTAAAGGCAGTGCAGTTTGTGCAAATAAGCAGAAGAAGTGCAATGCTAATACTTTTAAGCTCGGCTGGAACAATTAAAACAAGTCTTTTCAGAGTAGAGTACGATTTAAACCCAGAGATTTTAAGAATTTTCTTTAGAATTTTTAATGAAAGGGTTATGGGAGTTAAGGCAAGTGATATAGGTAAGATATTTATAAACCATTTATCTTTTGTGCTTGGAAATTTATCGGGGTTAGCGGCAGGAGCTTTAATTGCACTTTACGAGTGTGCTAAAGAGACTGTTAAGGCAGAGGTTATTGTAAAAGGGCACACAAAACTAATGGTGGGTGGTAACTTAAGCCCAACAAGCTTGCTCACAATATCTGAGCTACTGCAAAACCCAGAGAAGTTTAGGCGACTATTTATGAGCCTACCTAATAAAGTATGTGTAATACCCGGAGGGGACACAATTTTTCCTACTCTTAAAGATATTGGAATTATATCGAGCAAGTATTATATAAACGATGAAGAGGCTGGTGTGTTTGCGCTTATTGGCCCAGTTAGAATGGACTACACTAAACTTATACCTAGACTTAAGTATGTTTCTGATTATGTAGGACAGACTTTGACTAGATTTATAAATGAAGAACTATAAATATAGAAAGGAGCATTATTTATGAGTGAAGATAAAAAAGAAGAAATATTAGAAGATAATGCAGAAGCGGCCGAGGCTGTAGTGAGTGAGCCAAAAGAAGAGAGCAAAAAAGAGAAAAAGAAGAAAAAGCTTTCTAAAGAAGCAGAAGAGCTAGAGAAGTTAAAAGAGGAGTTTGAGTCTCATAAACAAGCGCATTTAAGAGTGCTTGCAGAGTACGATAACTTTAGAAAACGCAGTATTCAAGAGAAAAGCCAAGTTTACTCGAATGCAGTATCAGATACAATTAACGCTGTTTTACCTGTTGCAGACAACATAGAAAGAGCATTAGCTCAAGAGAATGTAAGCGCAGAGGATATGAAAAAAGGCGTTGAGATGATAGCTAATCAGTTTAAAGCAAGTTTTGAGAAGTTGGGGATTTCTGAAATAGGCGAAGTAGGAGACAAATTCAACCCAGATTTACACAATGCTGTTTCACATATTGAGAGTGATGAATTTGAAGAGAATACAGTTTCTGCAGTTTTTCAAAAAGGCTATAAATTAGCAGACAAAGTAGTAAGGCACGCAATGGTGCAAGTGTCTAATTAACAAAAAGTTAATTCCAATAAGTAAAAATAAAACAAATCATATTATAAAAATTAGAAAAGGTGGAAATTATTATGGCAAAAACAATTGGTATAGACTTAGGAACAACAAACTCATGTGTAGCAGTTATCGAGGGCGGCGAGCCTGTAGTTATCGCAAATGCAGAAGGCGCAAGAACAACTCCATCGGTTGTAGCTTTCTCTAAAACAAACGAGAGAATGGTAGGCCAAGTTGCAAAACGTCAAGCAATTACAAACCCAGAGAGAACAATTGCTTCTATTAAAAGAGAGATGGGCACAAACTACAAAGTTACTGTAGACGACAAACAATACACACCACAAGAGATTTCAGCAATGATTTTACAAAAATTAAAGGCTGATGCAGAGGCATATTTAGGCGACATAGTAGACAGCGCTGTTATTACAGTTCCTGCATACTTTAACGACGCACAACGTCAAGCAACAAAAGACGCTGGTAAAATTGCTGGCTTAGACGTTAAGAGAATTATTAACGAGCCAACAGCTGCTGCTTTATCTTATGGTATAGATAAAGATGCAGAGCAAAAAATTATGGTATACGACCTAGGTGGCGGTACATTTGACGTTTCAATTATAGAGATGGGCGACGGCGTTCAAGAGGTTTTAGCTACAGCTGGTAACAACCGTTTAGGCGGAGACGACTTTGACGCTAGAGTTATTACTTGGATGGCAGACAGCTTTAAAACAGCCGAGGGTGTAGACCTAAGAAACGACAAAATGGCTATGCAAAGACTAAAAGAGGCCGCAGAGAAAGCTAAAATAGAGCTATCAGGCATGGCTAATGCTAACATCAACCTACCATTTATCACAGCAGATGCATCAGGCCCTAAACACTTAGACTTAAACCTATCAAGAGCTAAATTTAACGAGCTAACAGCAGACCTTGTTGAGAACACAATGGGTCCTGTACGTCAAGCACTTAAAGATTCAGGCTTGTCAATCTCTGAGATTAACAAAGTTCTAATGGTTGGCGGTTCTTCAAGAATTCCAGCTGTTCAAGACGCAGTTAAAAACTTTATAGGCAAAGAGCCATTCAAAGGCATTAACCCAGATGAGTGCGTAGCTATTGGTGCGGCTTTACAAGCTGGTGTTTTAGGTGGCGACGTTAAAGGTCTACTTCTACTAGACGTTACTCCACTTTCTTTAGGTGTTGAGACAATGGGTGGAATTATGACAAAAATTATAGATAGAAACACAACTATTCCATCAAAGAAAAGCCAAATCTTCTCTACAGCGGCAGACGGCCAAACTCAAGTTGAGGTTAACGTGCTACAAGGAGAGAGAGAGTTTGCAAGAGACAATAAACAACTTGGCTTATTCAAACTAGACGGCATTGCACCAGCTCCAAGAGGCATACCACAAATTGAGGTTAGCTTTGATATAGACGCTAACGGTATTGTTAACGTAAGCGCAAAAGATTTAGGCACAGGCAAAGTGCAACACATCACAATCACATCTTCATCTAACATGACAAAAGAGGATATAGACAAAGCTGTTGCAGCTGCAGAGCAATTTGCAGAGCAAGACAAGAAAAACCGTGAAGAGGTTGAGGCTAAAAACGAGGCTGAGCACCTATGCTACACAGCAGAGAAAATGCTTACAGACAACGCTGACAAATTAGGTGACGAAGAGAAAAACGAGATTAACGCTAAAGTTGCAGCAGTTAGAGAGAAACTAGCTGGAACTGACTTAGAGGCTATTAACGCAGCTAAAGAGGAACTGCAAAAAGCAGTTTACGCAGTAGGCGAGAAAATCTACCAACAAAACGCACCTCAAGGCGACCCAAATGTAGCAGGTGGTTACGACCCAACACAAGTAGATCCAAATGCACCTCAAGGTGATGTATATGATGCTGACTTTAAGGACGTTGAGTAATAAATAATAAAATATTTTCAATTGGTGAGTTGCCCAATTTTTGGGCGCTCTCCTTTTGGCGATTGTAGGGGAGTGTGGCACTTTCGATTGGTACAGGTTATTTATATTTTGCTTATATGCAAAATATAAAAGTTCAGAGCTCAGAGTTCAGAGTTATGAGAGCTCGTTTGGTAATGTTTTACCTAATTGGCGACATAGCTTTGTATATGCGAAGCAACTCTGAATTCTGAATTCTTAACTCTGAACTTGCTTCGCATTATGAGCATAACACAAACCCAACAACATACAACCAAAATGCATAGGCATTTTAGAATAGGAGGACACATTTGGCAGATAAAAGAGATTACTACGAAGTCATGGGCCTAGGTAAGGGCGCAAGTGACGACGAGATAAAAAAATCATATAGAAAAATGGCTAAAAAGTTCCACCCAGACTTAAACCCGGGTGACGAGCAAGCCGAAAAAAGCTTTAAAGAGCTTAACGAGGCTTACGAGGTTTTGTCTGACAGCGATAAAAAAGCTAGGTACGACCAATTTGGCCATGCAGGAGTAGACCCTAACTTTGGAGGCGGAGCAGGCGGAGGAAATCCTTTTCAAGGTGCAGGATTTGACTTCTCTGATATTTTCGACAGCTTTTTCGGAGGCGGTGGCTTTGGTGGCCGTTCAAGGTCTAACCCTAACGCTCCAAGAAGGGGTACAGACTGTGAAGCTACTGTTACAATCAGTTTTGAAGAGGCGGCTAAGGGTGTTAAAAAGACTATAAGTTACCAACAAATTGAGACTTGCAGTGACTGTAGTGGAAGTGGTGCAAAAAAAGGTACACAGCCTAAAACTTGTGCAAATTGTAGCGGTACAGGCCAAGTTAGAATTAATCAAAGAACACCTTTTGGCGTGGTTCAGTCTGCACAGGCTTGCGATAAATGTAGTGGAACAGGTAAGGTTATAGACTCTCCGTGCCCTACATGTGATGCAAAAGGCAGAGTTAGAAAAAAGAAGAACATAGAGATTTCGATACCGGCTGGTATTGATGACGAGCAAATATTAAATGTAAGTGGCTCTGGTAATGCAGGCGTAAACGGAGGGCCTAGTGGTGACCTTCATGTTTATGTAAGCGTTCGCCCTCATGCTATTTTTCAAAGAAGAGGCAACGATGTTTGGTGTGACTTACCGCTTAAACTTACTCAGGCTGCTTTGGGCGCAGAAATAATTGTGCCCACACTAGACGGAAAAGTTAGCTACCAAGTACACGAGGGAACACAACCTGGAGATATTTTTAAACTTAAAGGCAAGGGTATTCCTAGTATTCATGGAAGAGGAAGAGGCGACCAATACATTCAAGTAACGGTTGAAATTCCTAAGAATTTATCTAAAAAGCAAAAAGAGATTTTAAAAGAGTTCGACTCTAATACAGGCGAGAAGAACTACCAAAAAAATAAGAGTTTTTTTGGTAAAATTAAAGATTTGTTTGGGGAGTAATTTGATTTAAAAAGCTTGTAAAATTAAAGCTTTTGCTTGATGCTCTAGCTATGCAGGATTTTTTATTAAAAACGTTGATGCAATAAATGTATCAACGTTTTTTTAATGAAATTTAAATGTATATGTTTAAGTTTTTACGCTGTAGCAAAATCGATATTGTATCCAATTTACCTAAATTTGTAACAAGCAGATAAACTAAAATTTCGTTTATTAAGTTATACTCGGTCAGAATTTTAGTGTTTAGTTTGTTAAGACTTTAAAGTGATTTAGCTATATGGCGTAGATTAAAAAAAGTTAAAACCCAATAATAATTTTGATAAATAAAAAAATCCACAAATAACATGTGTGAAAAATAACATAAATCCAATTTGTTTTATCAGTATGGGTGTATCATTTTTTAATAGTCGGCACACAGCAACATAAAATATAAAGAAAGAACATAAAACAATGCCCCAACCAAAGTTTCCGTGACCTGCCCTAAAACCTCCCTCATCAAACACAATATAGATTATTTGGGCAATAAAATATGATAAATAATAAATAGTTTCTTCAAATTTGATATGACGAATAGTTGTGACGAACATAAACAATGGAAAGGCGATACCCAAAACCATATTAATAAAATAACTTAGAATATTACCATGGTTTAAAAATATATGATTAAACGGAGATATTATGAGAAAAGATTCTCCTGCGTCGGGATAAAGAACTGAATTTTGAAAAAATAGAATAAACATAGAAGGAATGAAAGATATTCCTACCCAAAAAGAAGGCCAAAAGGTCTCGCCTTTGCTGATAATGAGTTTTGCAAATAAAACAATAACACATGCAGGGAAAAAAGAAGATAAAAAAGATGGCTTAGAATACATACATAAACAAGTGTAAACAGCTAGTAAGGCGTATTCAAAAATTAATTTATTTTTTGCTATTTTTTTATTTATATATAATTCGTAAAACTTAAATGTTTTAAAAAATTTTAAAGCGGTAAGAATGGAGAATAATCTGCAAACCAAAGCAGTTGAATTGTGGTATACATTTGGAGAAGTTCGGAGTATATAAGGCTTATCTTCAAATGGTAAAAATATCATTGTAGATAAAAAAAGAAAAACTGACATAATATCAATTAAATATGTTGGTTTTTTATCTGCGCTGTGTTCAATTAAGCTTTTTCGTATTAACATAATTCCAACAGCATTATATAAAACTAATAATATTATGTTAACTAAAATGAATGCTTTGTTTTGAAATAGTTGCGAAATCAACCAAGAAGTGCTTCCTACTAAAGAGTAATTCTTTCCATCCATACCAGAAAACAAATGAGGTAGTAGGTCAGAGGGGAAAAGCCCCGTCGTAGGGTCAAAAGTTGCTTGCCTATAAAACAGATAAAGGGTTGCCCCTGAATAAATAAAGCATAAAAAATAAAAAAAAGTAATTGAGTAATCACCAAATACAGCATTTTCAGAGTTAAAATTATGTTTTATAGTTTTTCCTTTTGCGATATAGTCAAAAGATTCTTGTAAATTCTTTTTAATTTTAAGAGTAGAGTTTATCATTTTCTTTTAAAATTCCTTCCCTGTTAAATGTATTTGGCAACACATGTACTATAAAAATGTTTTATAGCCCCAAAATTATATCATATCTAAGACTGCATTGCAACAGCAATTTAGCTTTATATCACACGATATGAACTTTATATGAACAATTTTGACAAATATTGCAATATACACCTCTTTTTTGTATAATCTATATATTAATGCTATTTTTTTGAAAGCAAATGAAAGGACTAATCGTAATTATGACAGCAGTAACACTTAAGTGGATAGCTCTTTTTACAATGATTATAGACCATATAGGTTTAGTTTTTTTTCCTCAGTATGAGATTTTTAGAATAATTGGGCGTGTTTCTTTTCCGATATTTGCCTTTTTACTCTCACAAGGATTTATACACACAAGTAGTAGATTTAAATATATTTTAAGGCTTGCACTTTTTGCGGTAATTGCAGAAGTTCCTTTTGATTTATGTGTTCATGGAAGTCTAGTTTACTGGGGGCAACAAAGCATAATGATAGACATGCTAATTGCATTTTTAGGTTTAATATTTTTAGAGGCGGCATTACAAAAGAACTTTTTATATTTGTTTGGTGTTGCAATAATGCTGTTTGCAAATCTGTTTGCAAATGCCTCATATGGAGTTTATGGTTTTGCAATAATAATGCTGTTTTATTTGTTTAGAAAAACAAGGGGTGCAGATAATTTAGCCTTTATAGGAGCTACATATTTATTTTATGGCATAACCCATTTTGGTTTTTACTTTTTAGATGAGTACCACGAAATATTAACACTTAATTCATTACAGCTTTACGCATGCATTGCTGCAATAGCGTTGGCAATTTACTCAGGAAAAGAGGGTAAAAAAACCTCTAAATGGACATTTTATATAGTGTATCCTTTGCATCTTTTAGTGCTATGGGCGATTAATTCATATATTTTACCATTGTTTTAGCAATATAAGGTATCTAGGCATACAATATTAACTTGAATTTTGATGAAAAAAATGATATAATAACTTTGTTTGTAATACTGAATTTTGTTTAATTGAATTTAGTATTATAGTTAATTAAAAGCAAAAAATATTCATATTTAATAATTTTATAACCAGAAAGGAAGACTGCAAAATGTTTAATGATTTACAAAATAGTATTGAGTTTGTAACAAAGTATGACAGCGAGTTAGGGGAGGCTATGAACGCCGAGCTTATTAGACAAAGAAGAAACCTAGAGCTTATTGCCTCTGAGAATATTGTTTCTCCTGCTGTAATGGCTGCAATGGGTTCTGTTTTAACTAATAAATATGCCGAGGGCTACCCAAGTAAAAGATATTATGGTGGCTGCGAGTGCGTAGACATTGCAGAAGATATAGCTATTAAAAGAGCATGTGAGCTTTTTGGTGCAGAGCACGCAAATGTGCAAGCACACTCAGGTTCTCAAGCAAATATGGCTGTTTATTTTAGCCTTTTAGAGCATGGCGATACCGTTTTAGGCATGAACTTAAACGAGGGTGGTCACTTAACACATGGCTCTCCTGTTAATATTTCTGGTAAATACTTTAACTTTGTGGCGTATGGCGTAGACCCAGTTAGCCACACAATAGACTATGATAAGTTAATGGCTCAAGCTGTTGAGGTAAAACCTAAAATGATAGTAGCAGGTGCAAGTGCCTACTCAAGAACTATCGACTTTAAAAAGCTTAGAGAGATTGCCGACGCATGTGGAGCATACTTAATGGTAGACATGGCTCACATTGCAGGTTTAGTTGCGGCTGGCACACACCCAAGCCCAGTGCCTTATTCTGATGTTGTAACTAGTACAACTCATAAAACATTAAGAGGCCCTAGAGGCGGTTTAATTCTTTGTAAAGAGGAATACGCAAAAGCTATAGATAAAGCTATTTTCCCTGGTATTCAAGGTGGACCATTAATGCACATTATAGCTGCAAAAGCTGTGTGCTTTGGCGAGGCACTAAAGCCAGAGTTTAAAGCATATGGCAAACAAGTTGTAGACAACTGCAAAGCTTTAGCAGATGCTTTACTGGCTAAAGGTTTAAATATAGTATCTGGCGGAACAGACAATCACTTAATGCTACTAGATTTATCTGGCTTAGAGGTTACAGGTAAAGAGCTAGAGCACCGACTAGACGAGGTTTACATTACAGTTAATAAAAATACAGTTCCAGGCGAGAAAAGAAGCCCATTTGTAACAAGTGGCATTAGAATTGGTACAGCTGCTGTTACTACAAGAGGCTTAGTAGAAGAAGATATGGTAGTTATTGCAGAGTGCATTTATTTAGCCCTTAATGACTTCGAGAACTCTAAAGAGGCTATTAAAGAGAAAGTTAATGCTATTTGCGCTAAATACCCTTTGTATGAATAAGAGAATAGTTTAGAGTTCAGAGTTATGAGTTCAGAGTTATGAGTTCAGAGTTCAGAGTTCAGAGTTAGCTTCGCTAAAACGAGACAATTTTTGTAGGGGAGGGGTTTT
>CAYJEZ010000054.1:0-16315 GCA_964369215.1 uncultured Eubacteriales bacterium | reverse complement strand
CGGAAGTAGTCGAATCTCTAGCCAGAGTATTCTATCCGTTAGTAGTAGAATTTTTCGAAAAGGAAGAAAACAAAAAAGCATATGAGGAGTGGGCAAAGGAGAGAGCTGAAAAAGACAAAACCTAATAATTAAAAAAATAAGGCACACCACAAATTTATGGTGTGCCTGTACATATAAGCGTCAGAAATTGAAAATAGGATAGTCCCAATCAATCTTCGTAATCTAATTCTATAAGAGCTGTTGTAATATCTTCATCTGAAAAACTCGGTAATTTATCACGCTCTAGTGCAATTTTATCAAAATATTTAGATAAAAAATCTCTTATTAGGTTTTCCTGTGCATTTGATTTTCTTAACTCGGCAAACAATACTTTAAGTTCTTTTTGAGGAATACTACTCAAATCGTTTACCAATTTATCAATCTCGGATGTGTTAAACAGATATTCGCTAACCATACAAGTTACTATTGCATTGAATAATCTGCTTGAATTCTCAATATCGTCTTCGACTAATATATCGCCAACAGTTGAAGCTGTTTTAGCTCCGACAGCACCGCCGATAAATCCACCTGCAATACCTATTGCTGTTCCGACTCCAGGTGCTACTGCTGTGCCAGCTACCCCTGCTATTTTCGCAGTGGCTACACCTGCTGCAATCGCACCTCCTGCACCTGCGACAACACCTCCTGCAAGCACTGTAATATTTTTAGCATATTGTGATGCAGAAATCTTTTGTGAAACAAGATTGTATGTATCTGGGACAGAAAATATTGCAAATGAAATTGCCGATGTTAGTACATTACTTCTCATTATTTTTGCCAAATGTTTTGTAGCAGCAACACCATAAATTGCTGACTTTCCAGATAAAGCTCTTATACCATTTACAATAGTTGCTGAAGCCCCTGTTCCTAATTTTTGCACAACAAATGTACTTGGAGCTACGAGTGTATTGGCTAAACTAGTTCTAGCAATTTGTGACACAACAATATGTTGAGCAAAAGAAATTCCAAACACTTTAATACCAGCCATAGTTCCTGCACCGATGGCTTCTTTAATATCTCCTGTTTCTCTATATGTCATAAAAGCTGTGGCAATAAAAGTAATTCCAAACACGCAACTACACATAACAACACCAGTTAAAGCATCATAAGTTAACGACTCTATCGTACCTGCTTTCGTTAAGTTTACAGCTTGTTTGTAAGTCAAGCGACCTTTTCTAACGATGTTATTCGCCTCGCTTGGGTCTGTAACTCCTTGCACTTTTCCGTCAGCAATTTTCTTTTTAAACATTTCTAAAACTTTATCATACTGATCGCTTGGCACTTCCAGTTCCATTGGTTGTCCATCATTCATGTATCGATATAAACCAGTTTCAGAATTAAATGATGATTCTAGCGACCCTCTTGCTGAATTATAGTATTTAGTTTGAATGAAAATATCATTTCCTATAGTTCTATCAGCGCCATCTTTAGCATTATTTCTACCAGTTACCGTCGCATCTAAGCCACTAATTTTATCAAGCATTGTAATTGCTTCTTCTGCCATTTCGCCATGCCCTGCTGGTGTATTAATACTTGATTTATGCTCTACAAAAACTGCACTCTCCGCTGATTTTACCCCAGCGACAGCTACAGGAGCTACCTCTGAAACGAGAGTGTCTGTATTATCATTAGAAGAAAAATATTGATAGGTTTCATCATTTTCTTCCAAATAATAATGAGATATAGCCTTACAGGCTTCTATAAAATGCGTCGAGCATTTTTTATTGACAAATAATGCTTTATTTTCATCTATCGAGTCAGAAACAAACCAACTTGCGTTAAAAGAGTCCCACTTGAAATATAGTAATTGTGATTTGCTATTTTCTTTCTTGTTAGCAAAGACGGCTACATCACTTTTTATAAAAATGCCATAGTCCGTAACAGCAATTCCACTCGGTCTTAAATCAAATTCTGCATCAGCCCATAAGATAGATTGCTCAACAGGTATGGGGAATATTTTTTTAATTTTCATTACATTAGCTTTTGAAAGCTCTACTTTTGACATATCAAGAGAATTAATAAATTCTACAATTATTGGATTTTCTATTCTTTCAAGAGCTAAAGATTTCGCATCCGCTCTTTGTTTAAGCTCGGCTTGCTTTTTTTCTTCGATATTTGTTTTAATTTTATCAGTAGTATCACCAATTGCATTTACTGTGACATTTGCAGTATTTACAGCTGTATCTGCAATGTTTGATGCAACCGACTTCGTAATGTCTTTAGCTTTTGATAATATATCAAGGGGTTTATTTTTTGCCATTTTATCTTCCTTTCCGTTTATAATTATTCCCTTCAAACGTCTCAATACTTTTCCATCTCTCGAATAGCATTATCCATCTACACCGTAGCAATAACATCGCACTTATCGCAAATTTATACTACTTATATTTTACGCTCTTTCTTAGAAATTTTCAAGAATTATACACAGTTTAAAATATAAGTTTTTTGAAAGGAATGAGAGATAAAAAATAAGACACACCACAAATTTATGGTGTGCCTAAACGTTATACTAATCACTTTGCAAAATCTTTTAATAAAAAACAAAATCCGAAAACATTACCTATAAAGGTTAATTGTTTCGGATTTTGTACTTTTGGTGGGAGAGAGTGGATTCGAACCACTGAAGCTGAAAGCAACAGATTTACAGTCTGCCCCCTTTGGCCACTCGGGAACTCTCCCATATAAAGAAGCACTTAAAACAAGTGCTTCGTTGTTATGCCTCATACTAAGGCAATTGGAGCTGGTGAACGGACTCGAACCCCTGACCTGCTGATTACAAATCAGCTGCTCTACCAACTGAGCTACACCAGCGTATAAAACGCTTTAAAACAAATTCTGCATTTGTTCAACAGAACATTACTAATTATATTACACAGAACGATGTTTGTCAAGCGTTATTTTATATTTTTTTAAAAAAAATATAAAATCGTGATTTTAAACATAAATTTTTGCAATACTACTATATAATTAACACACTTAGTAAAATACAAATAAGAATTTAATCAGCTGTCTTATAAGGCTTTAGTAAAGATAATTTCTAACGCCTCACCTTTTAGTATCAAAGAACCTGAGTCTATATAACCTAGCTTTCGATAAAAATGTTGAGCGTTCTCGTCTGCAAGAGTCGAAGTCATAACTAAAGAGTAGCCTTGCTCTTTTACCATATCCTCCCAATACTTTACTAATTTTGTTCCATACCCCTTTTGCCTATATGGCTCTAAAAAATAAAGCATGTTCATAAAAGGAGTGTTGTCCCAAAATAAATTCCATCTAAGCCAAGCCATAAACTCTGTACCATGATACATTACTAGTACATTTTTGTTTATTATGCTTGTTCTCATTACATTTTCTGAAATATGAGAGTCGTATTTTAACAAAACTCTTAAATCTTCCATTTTAGCTAGCCTAATCTCCATAGACTTTATCTCCTCTTTCTAGCTTGCTATCCATTGCAATCAGTACTACTTTCTGTTATTGCTGCAGAAATTGCGAACTGCAAGCCTTTAACAATATACTCTATAGGCATACTTGAAAAAGCTCTGGCTTTGCTCGCCACTTGGCCTATGTCATAAGGTACGTGAATAAACCCTGCTTTAATATTAGGGTAGCTTTTTTTTAGCTCATACAGTGTTGTGTACATAACATCATTACATACATATGTTCCTGCAGAAAGCGAGATTTCAGAAGGAATACCGTTTTGTGCCACCTTATCTTTCATAGCTTTAATAGGAATAGTAGCAAAATAAGCGTCATCTCCGTCTTCTTTAATTCTCTTCTCTGTGTATATATTCCCATCGTTGTCGGCAACACTGGCGTCTCTTAAATTAAGGGCAACACGCTCAATGCTTATAGCGCCTCTGCCACCTGCTTGCCCTACCGATATTACTATATCAGGCATATACTCTTTTATTTTAGCTGTTACTATTTCTCCTGATTTTTCATATACAGTTGGTATTTCTAATTTTATTATTTGTGCACCGTCTATCTCATTAGGCAAAAGCTGAACCGCCTCGTATGCAGGGTTAATATTTTCACCACCAAATGGTTCAAAGCCTGTTACTAATACTTTCATGTTGCTTCCTTTCTATGAGGCTTTAGAAGCCTGTTTTCATACCTATTTTTATCAGATTAAGAGACCTTCTAACTGCGCTTTCATATAAATCCTCTGCATTTTGTATTGCAGTTTCAAGAGGCATAATAGCATTAACCGTTGGAATTATGCTGTTAATTCCAAAATTGCCCATCTCTTCTGCGCGCTCTCCCATAGCACCTACAATTGCAAAACAAGCTACATTTGCTTCTTTACACATTTTTCCTACACCCGCAGCAACTTTTCCGTATGCGCTTTGGTAGTCCATCATGCCCTCACCGGTTATAACAATATCTGCATCGCTTATTATTTCTTTAAAATTCAGAATACCTAAAATAGTTTCAACTCCTGAACACATTTTTGCGTTTGTATAAAGTTTTAATGCCGCACCCAGTCCGCCTGCAGCACCTGCTCCCAGTTCTTCTCTAACTGTTTTTTCTGTAACGACTTCAGCAATATCAATGTAATGCGCTATACCTTTTTCTAAAATTCTTCTTGCGTTTTCGTCTGCCCCTTTTTGCTTTCCAAAAACATTTGTAGCACCATGTTCACCTAGCAAAGGGTTACTTACATCGCTCATAACAACTATTTCGGCATCTGCTAGCAGCTTGTTTATTTTGCTTATATCTATATTCGCTATTCTCTCAAAATTAGCTGGAACAGCCTCTAGCTCTCTTTTATTCTCGTCTAAAAATCTTACACCTAAGGCAGCTGCAAAACCTATACCCGCGTCGTTTGTTGCGCTGCCACCTATGCCTATATATATTTTCTTACAACCACTCTCAAGCGCATGTACAAGCATTTGCCCTGTGCCATATGTGCTGTGCCTTAAAATGTCTCTATCGTCATCTTTAATTAAAGTAATGCCAGACGCCGACGCCATCTCCATAACCGCTGAATCATCAAATTTACAGTACTCTGCTGTTATATCTCTCATAAGTGGGTCTTTAACTGTGCAGTAAACACGCTGTGCATTCATAGCTTCTCTTAATGCATCAACTGTGCCCTCTCCCCCATCTGCCATAGGCATTTTAACAATATGGCAGTTAATAAAAATATCCTTTGCCACTCTCTCTACTATTTCACATATTTTTATAGAATCTAAAGACCCTTTAAACGAGTCTGAAGCAACTACTATTTTCATAATAATTTACACTCCTTTTTATTCTAGAATTTGTTTAATATTTCTGACGAAAACTTTAAATCTTCAACAAAATCCCCTCTACTAAAATCTTGGTCAATTACTACCGAGACCACTCTGTCAGCCAAAGTCATTATTTTTTTAACATCAATAACCCCTTTGCCAAGAGGCTCAAAAATGTCATTACCCCTTAAATTTTTATAGTTTTTATTTAAATCTTTAAAATGAATTGAACGCAGTTTATCTTCAAGACTAATAAGAAAATCATAAGGGTCTTCTCCGCCGTAAAGAACCCACCCTGTGTCGGGTTGAGCATATAATTTATCGCAATTTTTTATAAGCCACAAATACAAACTCGAGCCATCTTCTACCCTGTGTTTTATGTCATCTCCAAGGCTGTGTAACCATAGTTCTACGCCAATATCACCCAAAGCATTTGCAAGTTTGCTTAGTTGCTTCAAGCTTTTCTCTTTATCTGTAAAAGCAAGTGCAGGCACATTTAGAACTAAAGATGTAACACCTGAACCCTTAAGTGTATCTAATATAAGCTCTTCAGACTTATCAATATCACTAACAAAAGCGTGTGCACTGCTAAGCACCATACCTTTGTTTTGTATTATGTTTTTAAAAGACTTTACCTCGTTTGGCAACCATAACAACTCAGGCAATAATGCAAAAAAACTGTCTCCTCTTTCTAACGCCTCTAATCTAAACTGTTCAGGCTCGTCAAAAAGAATGCAAGGCTCTATTTGCATAAGACCTATTCTTTTCATATTATCAAAAAATTTATCACTGTCTGCCCTAAACTCTTTAGAGCAACCAAAAAGTTGTACTCCGTATATCATATTTTTTATAATCCTTTCTTCTTATAGCTTGGTTAATAGCTTCATTTTAAATTAAACTTATAGTAAAAATCTTACAATGTAGTGAGGCTATGCTTATATCACTTTACTACAGATAAAATATCAGAAAGATTATCAAAATAATAATCTGCATAATCACACTCACCTTTATGTACTAAAATAGTGGTCATTTCTGCATTGTTTCCACCTATTATATCGGCATTAACGTTATCACCAACCATAATAAATTCATTTTCGTTGTTATACATCGATTTAACAACATTAAAAAGTTCTATTCTCGGTTTATCATAACCATAGTTTGCAGATACAATTATTTTATCAAAATATTTATCAATATTGAGATTTCTTAATACCTCTGCTAGGTCTGGAAAATTATTCGACAAAATTATGTTGGTGTGTCCAAGTTTTTCACATTCTTCTAAGGTCGATATTGTATCTTCAAACAGCAAATAGTTATCTTTATTTTTTATTAATTCTCTTACATTTTCTGCTGACTTTTTAGCTAGGTCTTTTGGCACCCCTAACTTTATGTAAGACAGCTCAAAATGAGCATTCATATAGTCCCACCACTTGTCGCCAGTAAAATCGGTGAAATCTGCATTAGGAGTATGCCAAGTGAAGCCTGTTGACATGCATTTTTTTATATCGGCAAAAGTAATCGTATTTTCTGGAAAATTGTCACAAATTGATTTATAGACATTTTTGCTCCATAATGATTCTGAATACGCTAACGTTCCATCAAAGTCCCAACAAATAATAGCCATATTAAATCCTCCTATTTATCATATAGGCACTGTTAAGTTAAAATAATAAAATTACTAGTTTTCTTAAGAATAAAGCAATTTTTTCTCTTTTCTTTTTCCTCCCCGCCTTTGGCGGGGAGGAAAAAGAAATATAAAGATTATTTTCATATTAAGTTAACAAAGCCATCATATATACCATGTCAAATTTTCATAATACAAAACTAGTTTTACATTTAAAGTTTTATATTTAAAAATCAATAATTTTCAATAAATCAGCTTACTCATACGAGAAATATTATGTGTTTATGCGCATACAAAATAATGCCGCAAGACAACAAACAATATTTCAAACACTTCAGCCATAGCGAAGATTATACAAATAAACTATAGCATAATTGTATTAATTTTTCAAGTAAATATATAGTAAATCACTTCATAAATCATCAAAGAAATACTTGTAAAAGCTGTAGCCAAAAGTTTAAAACTACATGTGGTAGCAAAATAAAAAAAGACGGACAACAATTAAGTTATCCGTCTAAAACTATTAAATCAAGCTGTGCAAAACTCAACAGCTTTATCAGCGGCACTAGCAGCGTCTGGTGTGTAAGCGTCTGCCCCTATTTGTGCACAGAATGCATCTGTAACAGGTGCTCCACCAACCATAACTCTAACTTTACCTTTAATGCCAGACTCTTCAACTTTTTTAACAACTTCTTCCATAACACCCATAGTTGTAGTTAAAAGTGCAGAGCAGCAAATGATATTGCAGTTCTCGTTAATAGCTGTGTCAACAAATGTCTCAGGGCTTACGTCTGTACCAAGGTCAATAACCTCAAGGCCTTTGCCCTCCATCATCATTTTAACTAGGTTTTTACCTATATCGTGAAGGTCGCCTTTAACTGTACCGATACAAACTTTACCTGTAGCTTTAACGCCTGCGTCAGCTAGTAAAGGTTTAAGAAGAACTGCGCCTGCATTCATAGCTCTAGCGGCAACTAAAACCTCAGGTACGAATACCTCATTGTTTTTGAACTTCTCGCCTATAACGCTCATGCCTGATAATAGACCCTCGTCAAGAATTTGTTTTGCATCAAGGCCGTCCTCAATTGCTTTAGTAACTAACTCTTTAACTATTTTAGCTTTACCTTTTTGTAGGTTTTCAGAAATTTCAACAAATATGCTCATGGTTAATCATCCTTTCAATATAACTATTATAGATAAAGTATAGTACAATTTTATTATGTATTATTGTAATTTGCTGTCCAAAATTGGTATATTTTTGCTCTGTTACTTGACATTCTGGCAAGAAAGTGCAATAATTTTATTGACAAATAATATAATTATTTATTATTATATTAATAAAACTAGTAACCTTTGGGTGAATTAATTAGATTGTTTAATTTTTCATTTTAGTTTAACAAAATAAAAAATAACGAGGTGTTTTATATATGAAATTATGTGACATAGCCGATAAGCTGAATTTTGAATTGTTAACAGGAGATAGTACAGACAGAGAAGTCAAAAGACTTTACACTTGCGACCTTTTAAGTTGGGTTATGGCAAAAGCTCGTGAAGATGACATGTGGTTTACCGTTATGGGCAATGTTAACGCAGTTGCAGTTGCCTCTTTATGCGACGTAAGTGCAATTGTACTTACCGAGAATGCTCCACTTGACGAAGATGCAAAGGCTAAGGCAAGCATGAACGACATTGTTATTTACAAAACTGAACTTGACACAGCAAGTGTTTTGCTGTTGGCAGATAGGCTTATTAATGAAAGAGTATAATTACGATTTACACATACACTCTTGTCTATCACCTTGTGCAGACAACGAGATGACTCCTAACAACATCGTTAACATGGCAAGCATTTTAGGTTGCGATATTTTGGCTGTTAGCGACCACAATAATCTTAAAAATGTATCTACAATAATAAACCTAAGTAACAACTTGGGTATTTTAGGCGTTCCTGCTGTAGAGTTGTGTACTCAAGAAGAGGCTCATATTTTATGTTTTTTCGATAGTATTAAAGGTGCATTAGCATTTGATGAGTACCTTTATAGCACCATTCCTCCAATTAAAAACAAGCCTGATGTTTTTGGCGAACAGCTTGTTATGAACGAGAAAGATGAAATTGTTGGAGTAGAGGAAAGGCTATTAATAACAGCCGCAGATATTAGCGCATATGAGCTTACAGGGTTACTAAACGACTACGGCGGTGTTGCAGTGCCAGCACATATTGATAAATCTTCTTACAGCTTAATGGCTGCATTAGGTGTTATACCCGACGATTACGGTTTTACTTGCGTTGAGCTTAGAAAAATTGTAGACACACAAACCTATATGCAAAACCATATTGATATAGCAAATATGGGAATACTAAAAAACTCAGATGCGCATTACCTTGAGAATATGAGCGATGAAATGTCTAAAATTAAACTTGATAAATTATGTTTAAAATCTTTTATTAGTGCAATAAAAAATGGCTTAGTTACATAAACTAAAATCGCATTTAGAACAGTAAAATTGTGCTTGCTGCTTAGTTTTTTTATTAGAGCAAAAAAGTCTTTACAAATACTTTTATTTATGATATACTTACAAAGCTACCCAACCACGGGTAATGGATTCACCATCCTTATGCTGTGATTTGGGCTTATTAAATTATTATATATAGAAAAGGTGAAATTATGTTAAAATCAGAAAAAATTGAAATCATTAAAAAACACGCACGTCACGAAGGCGACACAGGTTCTCCTGAGGTGCAAATTGCTCTTTTAACAAAAAGAATTAACGACTTAACCGAGCATTTACGTGCAAACAAAAAAGACCACCACTCACGTCGTGGACTACTTATGATGGTTGGCCAAAGAAGAAGCCTTCTTAACTATCTAACAAAAATCGACATCACAAGATATCGTGCAATCATTGCCGAACTTGGTATTCGTAAATAATCATAAGACTAAAAAAATGCGTATAACAGAAATGTTATACGCATTTTTTGTGCCTGTTTTGGAGTGGTTTGACTATCCCCATGGCCCTATGCCTTGCAAAGCTTTATCAACAGTTACTACACGATGAATAAACGGTGCTCCGTTTTCAAAATTTCCGTCACATTCTTTTAGTAATATAGTTGCAAGCTCTTTAAGCTTTTTAGGGTTAGTGTCTGCAAGGTTGTTTTCCTCTGCATAATCTTCGTCTACCTTATATAGCTCAAACCTTTTTACCTCTGCTAAATATCTTATCTTCCAACCGTCTCTCATTGTAAGCCCAGGACCTTTGTGGCTGGCATATACAATGTATTCGTGCTCGTCACTATTACTACCAAACAACTCTCTATAATAAGACATTCCGTCTTTACCAACAGGCATTTCTGCTTCTACAAGCTCTGCTAACGTCGGCATTAAGTCATAGTTAGACACAAGCTTATTACTTGTAACACCTTTTGGGGTTTTGCCCATTTGGCAAGCTATAAGAGGCACGCGTACACCACCCTCTGAATTAGAGCGTTTTTTTCCCTTAAGTCCGCTATTACCGTTAAAAATATCGTTTGCAGTTATAGTTGTAAAATGCTCTTCAATCTCATCAAATCTATTACCTGTAATCACACTAAAATGCGAACTACTTCTACCTTCTTCATTATAATAAAGTTCGTGTCCGTTGTCTGCACTAAAAATAATTAGAGTATCTTCAAGTAAATTGTTTTTCTTTAAGCTATCTATAATAATCCCTACAGTATCATCAAGTCTTAAAACCATAGAGGCATATTCTTTCTCGTATTCACTCAGTTGCTCGTTATCGGCAACAGACGCATGTATTTTAGGTACTGAAATTGGCCCGTGCGGAAGCTGAGACGGATGATATAAGAAAAAAGGCTCGTCTTTATGCTTTGTTATAAACTCTACTATTTTGCTGTTAAACAGGTCTTGACTATAAATATTTTTACCTGCCATATCGTGTCTTTTTTTTCGATGTTCTGAGCTTTCTCCGTCAGGGGTTACACCACAATCCATATGTGTATTACCATCTATGTACACTACTTTTCCATCTTCAAACAAAAAAGGAGGATAAAACCCATGGCATTGTTGGTGGTCGTAATATCCATAATGGTAGTCCCAACCGTGTTTTCTAATATCAGCGTCTGTAGTGGCAAAACCCCATTCAAGCTTACCAATTTGACCAGTAAAATAACCACCCTTTTTTACTACATGAGGTAAAAACTCTGTATTTGGTATATCGTTAAAACCTGTGTTGTTAATTAGTTCTGATATCTCTTCATAACTCATTGTAACACCCATTTGATTATATATTCCTGCACTTGAGAACGTCCATCTACCTGCGTGGCAGTCGTGAATACCGCTTATTAAACTTGCCCTTGCAGGGGCACAAAATGCACAACCATAAGCACGCTCAAACTTAACTCCGTTTTCGGCTAAACTGTCAATGTTGGGCGTTTTAAAATGATTTTGTCCGTAACTACTTAACATACCTCTGCCTAAGTCATCTGCATAAATATATATAACATTGGGTTTTCTTTTCATAACAACCTCCTATTAATACATAAGGCTCTGCAAAATTATAGCGAATTATCTGTCCTAGATGCTCTGAATTATAAAGAGAATTTACTCTATATAATTTTATTGCTTGTAACACTAACAATTTTTAATTACTTAACAAAAATATAAATTAAGTCTTATCTCTCATACAATGTACTAAAACTGCTTTTTGTGCGTGAAGTCTATTCTCTGCCTCGTCAAAAATAACATTTGCGTGCTCTTCAAACACTTTTGCTGTTATCTCTTCTTCTCTATGAGCCGGTAGGCAGTGTAGCACAATAGCGTCTTCTTTAGCTTTTGACATAATATCATCATTAATGCAGTAGCCTTTAAAAGCTTTCATTCTTTTAGCAGTTTCTGCCTCTTGCCCCATAGATGTCCACACGTCTGTAATAACTACGTCGCAATTCTCTGCAGCTACTAAAGGCTTGTCTGTAATGCTAAAGCAAGGGTATGTGTTAGCGTAATCAAGAATTTCTTGTGGTGGTCTGTAGCCCTCTGGGCAAGCAACTGCCACTTCCATTCCAACTTTTAAGCAACCAATAATTAGCGAGTTCATCATGTTGTTTCCGTCGCCAATAAAGCACATTTTCAGTCCCTCAAATCCACCTTTGTACTCTCTAATAGTCATTAAATCTGCTAAAATTTGACAAGGGTGAAATGCGTCTGTAAGTCCGTTGATAATAGGAATAGAGCCGTGTTTTGCCAAAGCCTCTACCTCAGATTGCTCGAATGTTCTTATCATAATGCCGTCTAAATAGCGAGAAAGAACCCTTGCTGTGTCCTCTACTGGCTCGCCTCTGCCAATTTGCAAGTCGTTTGAAGATAGAAACAGTGCGTGGCCTCCAAGCTGTTTCATTCCAACCTCAAAGCTTACCCTTGTTCTTGTAGAAGATTTTGCAAATATCATTCCAAGGCTTTTTCCTTTTAAATAAGGGTGCTCAATGCCGTGTTTTTGCTCATATTTTAGTTGGTCTGCAAGGTTTAGCACCTCTAAAATCTCTTCTTTATCCCAGTCGAGAAGTTTAAGTAAATGTTTCATATTTATAATACCCTTTCGTTTTATAATTTCTTGTTTTTGTATTAGGCTATCGCAATAAAAATTTTCTATATTCGGTTAAGTCTTGACTCAACCCTACTGTGTTATTGATTTTCAATTTAGCCTTTCAATATTTCCTCAAATATCTTCAATCCGCTATCTATCTCTTCATAACTAATGTTAAGAGGTGGCAAAAACCTTACCATATCTTTAGCCGTTAAAATTAAAAGTCCCTCTTTTGCACAGTTTAAAAGCATATCTTTAGCTGTTTTCTCTTTAAGCGCAACGCCTATCATAAGTCCCTCGCCCCTTACAAAGTCTACACCCTCCATTTTTAAAAGTTTCTCTTTAAAGTACTCGCCTTTTTCATTAACCTCTTTTAAAAACGCATTGTCTGCTATTTGCTCTAAAACAGCCAGTGCACCAGCACAGCTTACAGGGTTTGCACCAAAAGTAGAGCCGTGGTCTCCACCTACTAAAACATCTTTATGCTTCTTATTAACCATACAAACACCTATTGGAAGTCCTCCACCTAAGCCCTTTGCAACCGTTAAAATATCTGGGGTAATTCCAGCTTTTTGGTACGCAAACAGCTCGCCTGTTCTGCCAATTCCAGTTTGAACTTCGTCTATAATCATTAATACCTCTTTTTTGTCGCAAAGCTCTCTTACTGCTTTAATGTACTCAGCACCCATAGGAATAACTCCGCCCTCACCCTGTACACACTCTATCATAACAGCGCAAACGCTATCGTCTATCATAGCCTCTAAAGCGTTTACATCTCCTGCCTCGCAGTACATAAAGCCATCTGTTAATGGTAAAAAGTCTTGATGAAAAACCTCTTGGCCATTTGCAGCAAGCGTGGTTATTGTTCTTCCGTGAAAAGAATTTCTAAGCGTAATTATTGTGTAAGCACCTGTGCTTTTTTTAGCTTTTCTAGCTACTTTTATAGCACATTCATTACTCTCGCAACCAGAATTTGCAAAAAACATGCTGTCCATTCCAGAGCACTCGCAAAGCTTTTTAGCAAGCTTTGTGCTTACAGGGCTGTAGTAGTAATTGCTAATGTGTTGAAGCTTTGCAGCCTGCTCGCTTACGGCACTTACCCATTTATCGTTGCAGTAACCTAAAGAGTTTACACCTATGCCACTTGTAAAGTCTATATACACTTTACCCTCTACATCAATAGCCCTTGCGCCTTTACCGCTCTCTATAGCAACGTCTACTCTGCCGTATGTTTGAATTATGTGTTTTTTATCTAGCTCTTTTATATTGTTAAACATTTTTACCTTCCCTTTCTATATGTAGCTTAAAGTTTTGGGTAGCATTTATAGCTTTAAACTAATATATAACCCACAACTTTACTTTCTTTGCAACTTACATTAAATATTTGTTTAGTACAGGAATTTTGCTAAGAAGAAAAATTGGTATAAAACTTAGCACAAATACAATTACCGTGTTAACTGGCACTGCAATTATTGGGTTATAAACCAGTGTTGTTAAATTCACAGTATACAAAAGCCTATTAATAAAATCATGCATTAAATACATTCCAAAAGCCAATGTAGACAACAAACTAATAAGGCTAAGTTCCCTCTCTCTCCAGTTAATTTTTGAAACCACCTCTTTAAAGAACATAAAAACGGCAATGCTTACAAAATATGTGGTAGCTACTAAATTGTCGTACCAAGTCTCTAGGCCTCTTCCTGCCTCTACCGAAATACTGCTAGTGGCAACTATGGTAAAAACAAGACCGAGTACACCTAATGAGTACAGTATGTATTTTTGTATTTTACTTAAACTGAATGTGTATAAATAATACCCAATAACAAAATAGCCTGAAAACCTTAAAATAATCAATAAATCTATCGTGTTAGAGCTTTGTGTAAAATAATTATCTACACCCATAGCCCCAGCTATTGTTCTTAAGCCTACCACGGCTAAAAAATGTAACAAAATAAATATTTCAGTCCTTTTTTTGCTCTTTGTAATTATTCTTAAAAGTGGCACAAATAAATAAATTCTAACTATCATAAGCAAAAACCACTGGTGATAGTGCCCTGTTAGTATTCTATCTGACCGTGCTATGTATGCACTTACAGTTTGCTCTTGTGAACTATAAAAAAATGCCTCTGTATAATAAAGTGCAGACCAAAACAAAAAAGCCACTACCACCCTTGGTATATTTTTGCTTATTAAACCTTTAAATGTAACTTTTTTATTAGGGTCAAGAAAAAACACTCCCGATATCATTACAAACACTGGCACGCAAAATCTAACTAGGCTGTCGTAAAAATTAAACACTTGCCACTCAAGCGAGCTAGGCGAAACCGAGCTCCAATTTGACGCCGCCACGTGTAACATCATCATGCAAAAAACCGAGAATACTCTTAAAACATCTAAATAAACTACTCTACTGCTTAAAGTAGTGTTTTCTAAAGATTTCGTCTGCATACATCTCTCCAATTAATAAAACTGAGTTCCAATACCCTCGTCGGTAAATAGCTCTACTAAAATAGAGTGTGCCTCTCTGCCGTCTATAATAGTTGCTTTTTTAACGCCTCGTCTAACTGCCTCTACACAGCAGTCAATTTTAGGAATCATACCACCCGAGATAACTCCGTCTCTTTTAAGCTTTTGCACCTCGCTAAGCCTAACAACAGGAATAAGCGTGCTCTCGTCGTCTTTGTCCATTAAAAGCCCTTTAATATCTGTCATTAAAATTAGGTTACTAGCACCTATTGCCGCCGCCACTTGTGCCGCAGCAGTGTCTGCATTTATGTTAAAAACCTCGCCTTTGTCGCCTGCTGCCACTGTAGAAACAACAGGAATATAACCACCTTGTTGCGCTGTTTTTAAAATCTCGGTGTTAACCTCGTAAACTTCTCCCACAAAGCCTAGGTCTTCGCCCTCAATTTTTTTGGCCTTTAAAAGAGAGCCGTCTAAGCCACAAAGCCCAATAGCCTTGCCCTGATGATTTTCTATTAGCTGAACTAAATCTTTATTAACCTTGCCAGCTAAAATTTGCTGAACTATGTCCATAGTCTCTTGGTCTGTATATCTTAGGCCGTTAACAAATTTAGACTCTTTGCCTATTTTTTTAAGCATAGAGTTAATCTCGGGGCCACCGCCGTGAACTAAAACAACGTTTATTCCAACTAGTTGCATTAAAACTATGTCGTTAATAACCGCCTGTTTAAGCTCTTCGTTAATCATGGCGTTGCCACCGTATTTTACAACTACGGTCTCACCCGAATATTTTCTTATGTAAGGTAATGCCTGCCCTAAAATATGGGCTCTCTCGTTGTTGCTTATCATTTTATCTTTCCTCTCTCATATAGCGTAGAAGTTTTGATTAGTTTCGCTTGTAAAGCCGAACCAGCAAAACTTCTGGGGTGTCGCATTAAAGTATATTTATATATTTTTACAAAAATTGCTTAATGTTACATTCCCTTTAACTCTTCTTCAAAATAGCGTCTTAACTCTTTAACCGTATGCAAAACATTGCCCTTGTTTATCTTCTCAAGTTCCTCTATATATCGCCTGTCGCACCAGCAAGCCGATAGACACTTCACACCTACCTCGTCAGAGGCTTTCACATCAGAGACAGCGTCGCCTACATAAATGAACTCACTTTTTTGTACAGCGTACTTCCCCATAAGCTCAAGCATAGGCTCTACTTTGTTGTGCCTGTCGTCTCTACCTGTGTGAATATCGCAAAACAAATGGGTTATTCCAAACCTGTTTAGTGTAATCATTGCCGGAATTTCGCCTTTTCCTGTAATTAAAGCGACTTTAACACCTTTATTAAGCAAAAAATTAATGCACTCTACAATGCCCTCAAAAG
>CAYJEZ010000053.1:6358-16323 GCA_964369215.1 uncultured Eubacteriales bacterium | reverse complement strand
ATAAGTGCTTTAACTATACAGTAAAATTAATAATGTGAGGGGTTTTTATGGGTAAGAAATTGTTAGTTGTGTTGTTGATTATCACTTGTATTTTTTGTTACAGTTTTAATGCGGTAGTATACGCAAATGAGCTTGAAATAACTTCACCATCTGCTATATTAATACATTCAGACACAGGTAAAGTGTTGTATGAAAAAAATTCAGATGAGTTGCGCTCAGGTGCATCTATTACAAAAGTTATGACTATGTTATTAACTATGGAGGCTATTGAGGCAGGAGAATTAAGTTATGACGATATCTTAACTACTAGTGCACTAGCAGCAGGAATGGGTGGCTCTGATATTTGGCTTGAAGAAGGTGAGCAAATGAGTGTACACGACCTAATAAAAGCTACAATAATTATGAGTGCAAACGATGCAGCGGTTGTATTGGCAGAGGCAGTAGCAGGCAGTGAAGAGGCGTTTGTTATTAAAATGAACGAAAAGGCGCAAGAGCTTGGAATGACAGGTACAACTTTTAAAAATTCAAATGGTTTAGATGAAGAAGGACACTTAACAACAGCTAGAGATATAGCGGTAATGAGCGCAAAACTTATGGAATATGAGAAGATACTTGACTACACTCTTACTAGAATTGAATATGTGAGAGAAGGAGAGACACAACTTGTAAACACTAATAAATTAATAACTAGTTATAATGGTATTACAGGGTTAAAAACAGGAACTACAGGCTTAGCTGGCAGTTGTATAAGTGCTACTGCTACAAGAGACGATATGAATTTAGTAGCCGTCGTTTTAGGTGCTGAGTCTACTGATAATAGGTTTAAAGATGCCACAAAGCTTTTAGACTATGGTTTTGCTAATTGGGCAATGGTTACAACCGAATTTGAATTGCCTGAAAGTGTTGAAATAAAAGGTGGCATGCAAAATGAAGCTAAAATAAGAGCAGATAAAAGCTCGAAAGTAATAGTACCTGTGGCTCAAAAAGATGCTATTAGTGCTGAGGTGAAAATATCTCAAGATGTTGAAGCGCCTGTGATGATAGGCCAAGAGATTGGAGTAGTAACAATTAAAAATGGTGAAGAGGTAATAGAGACTATTCCTGTAGAGATTGCAGAGGATGTGATGGAAATTAACTTTTTAAATGCTTTGGAGTTTCTTCTTAAAAAGTTTGATTTTTAGCATAATTATAGTCAAAGCACTACAAAATCACAACAAACATCTGTTTACAAAACCCAATAAATATAGGCAAACAATAGTTTGACGAACAGCTTTTGTAAGCATTTATTTGGAGATTTTTGAATTGGTTATGACTATATATAAAAATGAAGGGTGACTTTATTGTTCACCCTTCATTAATTATGTAGAATATTTTATATTTTTTTATCATATAACCTTGCGGCATTTAAAACAACTAGCACAGAACCAGCATTGTGTACTAATGCCCCTGTAGCGGGATTTAATAAACCTAATACAGATAAAATAATTGCTCCGAAATTTATAACCATTGACATTATTATATTGAATTTTATAGAAAAAATAGTAGCGTTTGATAGCTTTTTAATATAAGATATTTTTGAAATATCATCACCTAAAATTGCAATATCTGCCGCGTCTATTGCGATATCACTACCCATAGTTCCCATTGCTATACCTACAGTAGCTGTCTTAAGAGCAGGTGCGTCGTTAACTCCGTCGCCTACCATGCAAACTGCATTATTATTAGATATTATTTCTTTTACTGCATTAACTTTATCCTCTGGCAATAAAGAGGCATACACATTATTTATTCCAACTTTTTGTGCAATAAAGTTTGCACTTTTTTTATTGTCTCCTGTAAGCAGTATTGTGTTGAAAATACCTGATGCTTGAAGAGCTTTAATAGCACTAGTAGAGCTTGATTTTAACTCATCTGAAAGTCCTATAACGCCTAGTATTGTATCAGAACTAGCAACAATAATAACTGCCTTACCTTCATCTCTTAAGTTAGATATTGTGCTTAAATAGTCTTCTGTTAGTATTAGTTTAGCGTTGTCTTCAATCAATTTTTCATTTCCGCAAAAAATTATTTTACCTTCAACTTTAGCACTTACCCCTTTGCCTAAACTCATATTAAAATCACTTATTTCAAGAATGTTTACTTTATTCTCTTTTGAATAGTTAGCTATTGCTTTGCCTATAGGATGCTCAGAGCGTGTTTCAACTGAGGCGATATATGACATGAGTTTGCTTTTATCTATACCATATGAGTATACATCGCTTACAGATAATTTGCCCTTTGTAATAGTGCCTGTTTTATCAAAACATACAGTAGACACTTTACCCATTTGCTCTAATGCTTCTCCAGATTTAATTAAAACACCATTTTTAGTTGCTTGCCCTATAGCTGCCATTATAGAGGTAGGTGTAGCAAGGGCAAGAGCACAAGGGCAAAAAACTACTAAAATAGTAACTGCACGTATTAGTGCCTCGTCAGGATTGTTTAGAATAAACGCAAATACAAAATAAGTAATAATGGCAATTACACAAGCTAGTGGAACTAAGTAAGACGCCCATTTATCCACAATTTTTTGTGTTGGAGCTTTGTTGTTGTCAGCATCTTCTACCAGTTTTATCATTTTTTGAAGCGACGAGTTAGCAAACGATTTGCTTACCTTTACATCTACACTGCCAAATCGATTTATAGTACCGGTATAAACTTCATCTCCTACAGTTTTGTCAATTGGCAAACTTTCACCTGTCATTATACTTTGGTCGGCTGTGGTGCTACCTACAATTATTATTCCGTCAGCAGGAAAGCTTTCTCCTGGTAGAACTCTTATTATGTCGTCTTTATTTATATTTTTTGCATCAATTGTTTGCTCACCGTTAAATGTAATTACTCTAGCAACGGTTGGAACAAGGTTTAGTAGCTTTTCAATTCCCCTTTTAGCCTTTTCAACAGTTCTATCTTCAAGCCATTCACCTATAGCCATTATAAAAGCAACTTCACCTGCAGCAAAAACATCTCCGATATAAACCGCCGCAATCATTGCAATTGTTATTAATAGAGGAGAGGTAATTCTTTTGTTTAATGTATTTACAATGGCAGAGTAGGCAAGGGGTATACCAGATATAATTAGAGATACCCAAGCAGGATTAATAGGGAAACTAAAAGTGCTACCCATAAAAGGCAAAATATATTCAGTAATAAAACTAGCTAGTAAAAATACACCAGATATCCATAGCATTGGTATAGAGTTTAGTTTTTCAATGTAGCTTTTCATAATATACCTCATTAAATTGTTTTAGAAAACTGGTTGAGTGCAGATATTAGCTTTTGAATTGTTTCATCTTCTTTGCCGCTGCTTATTCCATCGAGAACACAGTGGTGCATGTGTCCCTCTAAAATTACTTGGCCTGTTTTATGAAGAGCAGACTTAATAGCTCCTATTTGTATCAAAATATCCTCACAAGGCTTATCTTCACTCACCATTTTTTGTATTCCTCGCACTTGACCTTCAATTCTTTTTAAACGCTTATTTATAGCATCTACATCCATACATTGTTTCATAAAATTATACGCACCTTTCTAACATAAAATTATAATAATACCTATAGGGGGTATAGGTATTATTATAATAAGAAATTTATTTTTGTCAATACCTTTTTTAATATTTTGTTGTTTTGTAAAATTAATAAGTTTGAATAATTTGTAAAAAACAACATAGCAATAAATTTTAACTTGAATATAAATTAATTTTATGATACTATATCATTGATTAAGTTAACAAAAATATTATGTATTTTTGCTATAAACTAACTATTTCAACTATATTAAAACGAACTTTGATATAGTCAATATTGAGAGGGGTAAGAGTAATGAGTGTATTTATTTCAGGTTTTTCAGATGAGATAGCTGACGATTTTGATAAACAAATTGAGGTTGTTAAATCTTTGGGTATGAGTTATATATCTGTAAGAGGTGTAGACGGAAAAAACATTGGTGATTACAGTGTTGAAGAGTTTAAAGAGGGCATTCTTCCTCGTTTAAACAAAGGTGGCATTAAATTATCTTCAATAGGCTCTCCTATAGGTAAAGTTTTTATTAATGATGAAGAGGGCTATAATAAGCAAAAACTAATGCTTGAGAACCTATGCGAGATGTGCAAACTTGCAGACTGTAAATACATAAGAATGTTTAGCTTTTTTATAGATAAAGAAGAAGATTTTGACAGCTATAAAACTGAAGTTATAGACAAGTTGAAAACACTTGTAGCCATTGCTGAAAAATATGGTGTTATTCTTCTTCATGAAAATGAAAAAGATATATATGGCGATATAGCTAGAAGATGTGAAGTGCTTTTTAAAGAGATATGCTCACCTAATTTTAAAGCGATATTTGACTTTGCTAACTTTGTACAATGCAAAGAAAATACTATTGAGGCTTATGAGCTTTTAAAACCTTATATTGAGTATATCCATATAAAAGATGCATCATACTCTGTTAGCCATAATGTTCTCTGTGGTACAGGCGACGGAAAAATTCCAGAAATATTAAAAATAGTATTCGAAAGCGGTTACGATGGATTTTTAACACTTGAGCCACATCTTGCTATGTTTGGTACTTTACAATCACTTGAGTTAGAAGAGGCTAGCTCAGTAGTAAATACAAGTGCAAATATTACAGGAGAGCAAGGCTATGAGATGCAGTACAAAGCGTTAAAAGAAATACTTTCTAATTTAAATGTAGCAGTAAATTAAAATAATAATTAATAATAGAAAGGATTGTACAAACTATGGAAAAGGTAAGACTAGGTATTATTGGTGTAGGTCAACAAGGAGGATTTTACACTGCATTACTTACGGGTAAACAAGTTAATCCACAAGGGATGCCAATGGGAGATATTAAGTTTGACCAACTTGAAGTAGGAGCTTTTTGCGACAATGACCCTAAAAAAGTAGAAAAACTAAAAGAACTATTTCCTAATATTCCAGTGTATGAAGATTACATTGAAATGCTTGACAGCAAAAATGTAGATGCTGTGGTAACTACAGTTCCGCATTATTTGCACCCTGTAATAGGTGTTGAGGCGATGAAACGTGATATTCATGTTTTACTTGAAAAACCAGCTGGAGTTTACACAAAGCAAGTTGAAGAGGTTATAGCTATGGCTAACTCAAAGCCAAACCTTACTTTTGGTGTGTTTTTCAACCAACGTATGAATCCTCTTTATCGTAAATTAAAAGAGATAATAGACTCAGGAGAAATTGGAGAAATTAGACGTACAAATTGGATTATAACAAACTGGTATCGTCCTCAAGCTTACTATAACATGTCTTCATGGCGTGCCACATGGGGTGGAGAAGGCGGTGGTGTTCTTGTTAACCAAGCTCCACATCAAATAGATTTACTACAATGGATGTGTGGTATGCCTACAAAAGTGTACTCAAAATGCCGCTATGGATTTAGAAGAGACATAGTTGTTGAAGATGAAGTTACTGCGATGCTTGAGTATGAGAATGGTGCTACAGGCGTATTTGTAACCTGTACGCATGACCTGTTAGGAACAGACAGACTTGAGATTTTAGGAGATAAAGGTAAAATTGTTGTAAACGATTCAAAAACCGCAATTGTAAAAACACTTAAAAAGTCAGAGCAAGAAGTGAATGCTGAAGCAAAAGACCTTATGGGGGTATATAAACTTATGATGGGTGCTCCTAAAGGCGGTGGTTCTGATTTATATGATGAAAAAACTATTGAGTTCCCAAGTGCATGGGGAGCACAACATGCTGATATTCTTAAAAACTTTGCTGCTAATATAGTAGATAAAACTCCACTAGTAGCTCCTGGTTCAGACGGAATTAGAGGCGTGCGACTAGCTAATGCTATTCACCTATCTAGTTGGCTTGATAAAGAAGTAGACATTAACTTTGATCAAGACTTCTTCTTAGAGAAATTGAACGAGAAAATAGAAGAAGAAAAAGCTAATAGCTAATTGAATTAATTATTTACAAACAAATATGCTCAGACCTTGTTTTGTAGGTTTGAGCATATTAATTTTAGGTTGAAGATAGGAGAGTGTATATTATGAAACTATTGATAGAGCAAGGTAAGTTTAATGCTACACCTGAGTCGTTAATGTCGTACGAATGCCCAGAGTGGTTTAAAAATGCAAAGTTTGGAATATGGAGCCATTGGGGGCCGCAATGTGTGCCAATGCAAGGAGACTGGTACGCTAGAAACATGTATATTGAAGGACACCCACAACACGAGTATCATCAAAAGAATTACGGGCATCAGTCTGAATTTGGTTATAAAGATATTATTAAGCTGTGGAAAGCAGAAAATTTTGACGCAGATAAATTAATGCAATTGTACAAAAGAGTAGGTGCAAAATATTTTGTATCTTTAGCTAGCCACCATGATAATTTTGATTGTTGGGACTCAAAACACCATAAATGGAACTCTGTCAATTATGGACCAAGAAAAGACATTGTAGGATTATGGAAAGAAGCGGCTGATAAAGCAGGCTTGAACTTTGGTGTTACAGTTCATCACGAAAGGAGCTATAGTTGGTTTTCAACCAATAAGGGCTCTGACACTAAAGGAGAGTACAAAGGAGTGCCTTATGACGGTAATCTTTTTGAGTATGAAGACTTGTATTATGAAAACCACAGAGATTCGAACTTTGGATACCCAAAACATCCGTCATATCAGTTTGTTAAAGGTTGGTATGACAGAGTATCTGATTTAGTAGAAAAATATAACCCTGATTTATTATATACAGATGGCGCAATTCCTTTTGATGTAGTAGGGCGCTCTGCAGTTGCTAATTTTTACAACCACAACATAAAAGCGAATGGAGGAAATTTGCAGGCTGTATATAATTTAAAAGACTGTCGAGAGAGAGAAAAAAAGACGGGTAGAATTTATGGTGAGTATTATGAAGGCTGTGGAGTAGAAGACATTGAGAGAGGTGTAGTAAAAGATATTAATCCTATGCCTTGGCAAACAGACACTTGTATAGGCGGTTGGTATTATAAAGAAGGAATAGAGTATAAAACAGCAGCAGCAGTAATAAAAATGCTTGTTGATATAGTGAGCAAAAACGGAAATTTGCTGATTAACTTTCCACTTAGACCCGACGGAACTTTAGATGAAAAGGAAATAGAAGTTGCGGAGGGTATTGCTGATTGGATGAGTGTAAATAGCGAATGTATTTATGATACACGCCCGTTTACACATTTTGGTGAAGGGCCTGAAACTACCGCTGGTGGAGAGTTTAACGAGACTGAAATTGATTATACCAGTGAGAATTATAGGTTTACTACTAAAGGAGACAATATTTATGCCATTTGTTTAGGCTGGCCTGACAGTGGTGAGTTTATAGTAAAATCTTTTGGTAAAAAAGCATTTGCAAAAGATATAAAATCAGTTGAAATTTTGGGTTGTAAAGAAGATTTAAAATGGACTGTAACAGAAAATTTTCTTATAGTAAATACACCTAAAGAAAAACCTTGCAAGACTGCATATGTTATTAAAGTAAACGTTTGATAAGTTCAGAAATCGTATAGTCATTCAACTCTGAATACTAACTCGAATTAAGTAAAAAAACATAGGTAAAAGCTTGTTCACTTAATTATAGTAGTACAATAGGGGAGAGGTAAATTACGCATACAAGAACAAAAGCACCTAATATTACAACTAGAGAATAGTAGTAAAATTAGGTGCTTTTATGTATTTATGTTAGTTATATGCTTGTGTTAATAATTTTTTCTCCATCAAAAATTAATATACCTAAGCCCCAACCAGTAGTTCCTCCATTGTCTATATGTTCAATTAAAGCTTTTTGTTGAGTTGTTTCACTTGTTACATTTCCTTTTTCATACTCTTTGCCAAAAACACGCCAAGCATCTTTAAAAGTTTCGTTATCTCCACTTTCAATAATATCCCAGTCATCCATAAATTTTACCAAGTTGATGTATGGTGGGAAAATATCACGGTTTTTAGGGTATAATAGCCAAGAGCCACAGTAGCATAACAAAGGTTTACCGTTTCTTTCTTCACTAAAAAAGTCGTATGCCATTTTGTATGACTGAAGTCTCAATTTCTCACTTAAAGAACCACTTGAAGGAATATGTACACTATAGGATAAATCTCCTTTTTTAAATTCATAATCTCCGTAGCTATAGTGTTTTTCGAGTTTATTTCTTTCAAATTCTAATCTGCCAAGCTTAAATATGTCTAATGAGAAGAAAATATTATACCAACCCATTACAAAATTACCCCAAACACCATGAACATTTTTACATTCATATAGTTTATATTTTAAATCTATTATTGTATTCCAAAAAAGTTCTTCGCTTAAATTTGCCCTTAAATAATCATTTAATATGTATTTTGAACTAGCAGCCATAAATACAAAACATATTGTGAAAAAATGCAATCCATTATTAGTAGCAATAGTTTCTAAGTCACTTTTTATTAAGTTATAATTAAACTTAATCCTATAATACTTGGCTACTGCATCTTTAAAATCATTGGTATTAATAATTTTGCTACCTGCTTCAAGAAGTTCTTCAGATACATCATTTGGTAAATCAAAATTTTTTATAAGTAGTGAAAAGTGTTTATACATAAGCTATTCCTCGTTTCAAATAAGTTGTTAGTTCTTTATATCGATATATTTTTTATCTTATACATACTTAATTATAATCAAAAAAAACTTAATGTAAAGTAAAATATCTTAAATAATAAAATGTTATTACTTTTGCTAGAAGTACTTTAATTATTTATATAGTTATTCAACTTAGAAAACACTAGAGAAATCAATTGAAAAAGCTAAAAGCCAAATATTGACTTAACTATATTTATGCGATTTTTTTCTTGAGTTCTGCTTATTTTTTTAATTTGTATGACTATATATACCACAACTTTTACGCATTTATATTGTTGAGGGTGTTAGAAAATCATATTTACATATAAAGATGAAATATTTTGTCACTATTTTGAATAAACTGTATAAAACTGTTGACTTTAGTAGATGTTTAATATATAATTTACCTATCGTCAAGTGCATAATTATTCACCATAAATATTTATGTTAATAAAATAAATAGGGGGTATAAGAATGTCAGCAGCCGAAACAAGAAAGAAAATACTTGATGCTATGTTTATGCTAATAGCAGAACAAGGCTATGAACGAGCCTCTATTGGAAGAATAGCGGAATTAGTAGAAGTGAAAAAAGCAGCAATTTATTACTATTATAAAAAAAAAGAAGATATACTCTTTGACTTGATTAAGAGTAATATTTCTGAAATATCTTTTGACTACTCGTTTTACGAATTATCAGATTATGACGAATATAAGACGTTTTTAATCAAATTTGGACATGAATTGATAGCTGACTATAGAGATAATGTTCCTTTAAGAAAAATTATTACAGAAATTAACTTACTAGCACAGAGAAACGAAGAAGTAAAGAATAATATTATTATTAATTTTGATGGACTTATAAGTTACATAGAAAATTTCTTTAAGCATGGAATTGATATAAATGTTTTAAGTAGTTCATTTGATGTTAAATTAAAGGCTAATTTAGCTATACTAGTTTTTGAAGGCATAAGTAATGCTCTTGTGTTTAATCACAAAATAGATAATGAAGAAGTTTGGACTGCATTAGTGAATATGATTTTATAAACTGACATACAAGATTTTATATCACTTTTTTAATGTAGTTTAATAATTTTTATAAAATATAGTAAGCTTTAAGAAACTAAACTAAAATGCATATACTATTGTTACAATTCTGAAAGGAAAAAATTTCTATGAACCAAAATACAAATAAAAACAAATATATTACAATAGCTATTATTGCAGGGGTATCAATTGTAGCTTTACTTATTATATATTTTATATTGTTTAGAAGTGAAACTTTTACTAACCTCATGAGTAATATTTTTTCAGTTCTTATGCCAATTAC
>CAYJEZ010000053.1:0-6348 GCA_964369215.1 uncultured Eubacteriales bacterium | reverse complement strand
TTTAGCTTATATTATGAATCCCTCATTGATTTACTTTGAAAAAAAATGGGACAAATTATTATCTAAGAGAAAGAAAGATTTCTCAAAGAAAGCAAGAGTAATTAGAGTATTGTCAATTACTTCAACATCGGTTTTATTTATTACTGTAACAGCAATATTTATACTTATTTTTATTTCACAAATTGTTCCTAGCATTCAAGAAATAGCAAATAATTTTGATATTTATTCGCAAAATTTAACCAACTATGTAAACGACTTATTGTCAGCGTACCCGGATGTAGAGGCATGGATTTTTGAAATGCTTAATCGATATGACAGTGAGATTCAAAACTTTTTAGACACAACAATTATTCCGGGAACCAGTGAGTTTTTAGTAAGCGTATCAGGTAGTATAATATCGATATTAGTGACGTTTTGGAATATTGTTCTTGGTTTTATTATATCTATTTATTTATTATCGAGCAAAGAAGTTTTTGTTGCACAATCGAAAAAAGTTCTTTATGCAATATTCTCAGTTTCAAATGCTAATCATTTACTTCAAGATATGAGATTTGTACATAGAACTTTTACCGGCTTTATTTTTGGTAAAGTAATTGATTCAATAATTATTGGCATTTTATGTATGATCGGTACCTCTATTTTAGGCACACCATATGCGGTTTTAGTAAGCATATTTATTGGTTTTACTAATGTAATTCCTTTTTTTGGGCCGTTCATTGGTGCTATTCCTTCTGCAATTTTGATATTTGTAGTAGAACCTACTCAACCTTTAAATTTACTATACTTTTTAATTTTTATATTAATGTTGCAACAGTTTGATGGGAATATTCTGGGACCTAAAATTCTTGGAGACTCTACTGGTCTAACTGGTTTCTGGGTAATTTTCTCTATTACTGTTTTTGGAGGATTTATGGGTATTCCGGGAATGATTATTGGAGTACCTACATTTGCGGTAATTTTTGCAGCAATTAGAAGAAGTATAAACTCTAGACTAAAAGAAAAAATGCTTCCAGTAGATCGTGATAGTTATGACGGATTAGGGACTATAGAAGATGGAAAAATAGTGCCATATGTAGCTGAAGCAAAAAAAGATATACTAAACAAAAATATTATTAATAAAACTAAAAGAAAGAACATTTGATAAATTTTAGTAAACGCAAAAAAATCGAGAATAGCTTTTAAAAAATACATAAATTATTACAATATACGAATAGTAAGGAAAAGCAAAATGGATTGATATCTAGCAATCGTAGATATCAATCCATTTTGTTTGTATTTAATTATTGAGTTTATAGAATTTATTAAGTGATAGCGGTTCTAAAGTTTTAAAGCAACTTTAACTTACTTATAGTTAAATAATACAAAATGCTTTTTTTACATATTGAATAGCTATACAAGCAGGTCCGCCTTGTGTAATAAATGCAGGGCTTAAGTTAAATAATTGTATTTCAGTTTTTGGGAAAGCGTCTTTAAAAGATTTTTTTATTTTTATAGCATCTTTTAGAACATTCGCATGACTGATAAAAATAATATATTTATCATCAACACATTTTTTCTTCAAGTTATTTATTATAAAAGCACTAGCTGTTGGAAGAGTCCTTTTGACGGCATATCTCTCTATTTGTTTTCCGTCAGGTGTTTGTTTCATTATTGGCTTTAAATTAAATAATCCTCCAAAAGTAGCTGCTAAAGGTGTTAGCCTTCCGCCTCTTTTTAAATAAGAAAAATCTTGTGGGATTAAAAAAGAGCCTGCACTATTTGAGGTCTTCTCTATTTGTTCAAGTATTTCATTTTTACTTTTGCCAATTTTTGACATTTTAACAGCTAAATCAACAATATAACGATGTGGACCGCATAGTGTTCTACTGTTAAATACAGTAATATTGTCTTTGTTAGCTACCAAATTTTTTGCAGCACAAGCACTTTGATATGTACCAGACAAACCGTCGGCCATAGATATATTAATTATTTCATCAGTAAGATTTTCTTCATAGGCACTAATTACCTCTCCGATAGGAGGTTGTGAAGAGTGTGGAACAAATCCATTTGAAATTTTTTCATAGAAGGTATTTGTATCAACTTCTAAGTCACGGAAAGTCCAATTATCAATGCTAATGCAAAGTGGAATTGCCGTGAAACCTAATTTTTGTGCGTCCTCCTTTGTATATAACGGAGATGAATCAGTAATTATTTTAACCATTATTTTTTCCTTTCATATCACAACATAAATGATATTAAATAAATTTGTTTTATTATGAACATTTAAATTGTAAAAATTGTTATGAGTCAAACTTCTACCATTGTTTTTTTATGTTGTATATGCTAGTTAGTTAACTGTAATGGTTAATTTAATTATATTATAACACAATAGTTTAGGTTGTTAATGCTAGTTTTATTATTATAAATAATTTTTTTAAAGTTCAATGTTTTTTAACACTACTAAAATTGTTTCGAAAATTTGGAGGTTCTATTCGGAGATAGAACGAAGATAGAAAAGTTAGATATGCTGTATATAAATATTTCTTCAACTCTCTTAATTATGTTATTATATTATTAGTTGCTATTACAATTAAATAATAACTAAAAACATAATAACATAGTAAAATGAAAAATACAATAAATAAAAGTGAAGTTTTTGTATCGTTGCTGTCAGCGTACAATTTGTTTGACACACTTAAAATATAAAGCACAAATAGCTTAGTTAATTTAAAAAATTCATTATTTTTTCATTGCAAAAATAAGCAAATTAATGTACAATCATAAGGTAAGAATATAAAATATTATTATTAATTCACTAGTAAAATAATTTGTAAATTGAGTGTAAAAAATAAAGATTGAGTTTAAAATTTTATACGTTTTCTGAAAGGAAGATTCTATTAATGAAAATAGCGCCCTCAATGTTAGCATGCGACTATACGTGTTTTGGAGAAGAAATTAAAAAAATAAGTAAAAGTGACTATATACACCTAGATATTATGGATGGTAATTTTGTGCCTAACATAAGTTTTGGGCCTGGTGTTGTAAAAACTTTAAAACCTTTAACAGAAGTACCTTTTGATGTACATTTGATGCTGAAACATCCAATTGATTATCTTGAGGTTTTTAAAGACGCTGGTGCAGACATTATATGTTTTCACATAGAGTGTGAGGACGATATTAAAGAAGTTATCAAAAAAATTAAAAAGCTAGGATTAAAACCAGCTATTGCTGTAAAGCCTGGAACAGATATTTCTAGAGTATTTGAATATGCAAGTGAACTTTATATGGTGCTTGTAATGACTGTTGAACCTGGTTTTGGAGGTCAAACCATAATGCTTGAGCAACTTGAAAAAGCAAAAATATTAAAGGATAAATTTCCTAATTTGCTCATACAAGCAGATGGAGGGATAACGAGAGACAATATTGGGGTATGTAAAAATATGGGAGTAGACATTTGTGTTGTAGGAACAGCTGTGTTTTGTGCAGAAGATGTTAATAAAGAAATAGAATATTTAAAAAAAGCATAATAAATAACCACCCTAAACTAAATTACTCAGGAAGGTTGTTGTAAAATTGAAAATAGGAAATACCCAAATAAACGGCAAGCTTTTTTTAGCACCGATGGCAGGGGTAACAGATAGCGCATATAGAAATGTATGTGTTGGTTTTGGTGCGGCGTGTACAGTAACAGAAATGGTGTCGTCAAAGGCAATAGTATATAAAGATATAAAAACACATTCACTTGCTAACTTAAGTCGAGATGTAGGAACTGTTGGAATTCAGCTTTTTGGAGATGAACCGCTTACAATGGCGAAAGCGGCAGAAAAGATGCTTGAGTATAAGCCATCTTTTATAGATGTAAATATGGGTTGCCCTGTACCTAAAATAGCAGGAAACAATTGCGGAAGCGCTTTAATGAAAACTCCTAGTCTTTGCGGAGATATCGTAAGAGAGATGAGCAAAGTAAGCGATGTTCCTATTACTGTTAAAATTAGAAAAGGCTGGGACAAAAACAGTGTTAATGCTACTGAAGTAGCAAAAATTTGTGAAGAAGCAGGTGCTAAGGCTATTTTTGTTCACGGTAGAACGAGAGAGCAGATGTATAAGCCTTTTGCAGACTGGGAGATAATTAAAGAGGTTAAAAAGGCAGTTAGCATACCAGTTGTTGGTAATGGGGATGTTGTAGACCCTGTTAGTGCCGCAAAAATGCTAGAGCAAACTGGGTGCGACGCAGTTATGATAGGAAGAGCAGCCCTTGGTAACCCTTGGGTTTTCTCTAAAATTAATGCTTACTTAAATAGTATATATACAATGCCAGAGCCACCGCTATCTAAGCGTTTGCTTGTTATGCGAGAGCATGTAATGGCTATGTGCGAAATAAAAGGCGAAGAAAAAGGTATGCGAGAGGCTAGAAAGCACGTGGCTTGGTATATTCATGGGTTAAATCAAGCGGCGTATTTCAGAAAAAAAAGTGGAACCTTAAAAACTATATATGATTTAGATGATCTTATTAAAGAGATTATGATTTTTAATTTAGAATAAATTTGAAAAGGACATTAAGAAATGGATAAAGCGAGTAATAAGTTAGGTACAGAGAAAGTATTTAAACTACTAATAAGTTTGGCGATACCATCAATAGTAGCACAACTTGTTAATGTAGTTTATAATATTGTTGATAGAATATATATTGGAAGAATGGAGGACGGAGCACTAGCGATGTCGGGCCTTGCAGTATCTCTTCCGGTTGTAACTATAGTAATGGGTTTTTCAATGTTATTTGGTACTGGTGGTGCACCATTGGCAGCTATAAAAATGGGAGAGAAAGATATTGAAGGAGCAAATAAAATTCTTACGAACTCTTTTGCTTGCTTAACTATTAGCGGAGTGGTTTTAACCGCGGTTTTTTTGATTTTTTTAGACCCAATTTTGTATGTTTTTGGAGCAGACAGCACAAGCATTGGCTATGCAAGAGACTATGTAGGCATTTACGCTATTGGTAATATTTTTGTTCATTTATCATTCGGCCTAAATGCATATATTACAACTCAAGGTTTTGCAAAGTTCTCTATGGCAACGGTTATAATTGGTGCAGGCCTTAACATTGTTTTAGACCCACTATTTATTTTTGTTTTTGACATGGGTGTAAGCGGTGCTGCTTTGGCAACAATAATATCACAAGCTGTTTCAGCAATTTGGGTATTAATGTTTTTTATGGGAAAGAAAAGTACTCTTAAAATAAAAAAAGAGTACATAATGCCTAGCATTAAAATTGTTTTATCTATTACTGCTCTTGGAGTTTCACCATTTATTATGTGTGTTACAGAGTCGCTTTTACAAATTACATTTAACAATCAATTGCTACTTTATGGTGGAACTTTAGCAGTTGGAACTATGGCTATTTTAAGCAGTACTTACTCTGTTTTAAATATGACATTAACAGGCTTATCGCAAGGTGCACAGCCTATTATGAGTTATAATTTTGGTGCCAAAAATTACACTAGAGTTAGAAAAACATTTAAACTTTTAGTTGCTATTGCCTTTGGCTATAAGTTTATAGCAGTTATCTTAATTGTAATTTTCCCAACTTTCTTTGCTTCGTTTTACACAAGCGACCCTGACAGCTTAAGAATGGCTTCATGGGCTTTAGTTCCTTACTTATTTGGTAGTATGGTAGCTGGTTTGCAATCTTCATGTCAACAAAGCTTTTTGGCGTTGGGGCAAGCAAAGCGTTCGCTTTTAATGGCGCTTAATCGAAAAATTATTTTGTTAATCCCACTAATTTATATATTACCGGCACTTATTGGAGATACACAGTGGGCAATAGACATGGCAGCACCTGTAGCAGATTTAGTTCACGACCCAGGCAGAGTATTCAGCGTGCTTTTTGCTGAGTCTGTAGCAGATGTTTTAGCCTCTTTAAGTACATTTACATTGTTTATGTTCTTCTATAAAAAGCATTTAACAAAAGCAGACGGCACATAGTGTAAAATAAATTTTTACACAGAAAAAGGATGGTCACAATTATGAAATTACTTGTACTAGACGGAAATAGCATAGTTAACAGGGCTTACTATGGAATTAAGCCTTTAAGCACAAAAGACGGAATTTTTACAAATGGAATATACGGTTTTTTAAATATTTTAGAGAAGCTTAAAGACGAGACAAAACCAGAGGCAGTGGCAATTGCCTTTGACTTAAGAGCTCCTACTTTTAGACATAAAATGTATGACGGATACAAAGGAACAAGAAAAGGAATGCCAGAAGAGCTTGCAATGCAAATGCCGTACTTAAAAGACCTTTTAGAGCATTTGGGTTATAAAAATGTTAGCCTAGAGGGTTATGAGGCAGATGATATTTTGGGAACACTTG
>CAYJEZ010000052.1:0-16532 GCA_964369215.1 uncultured Eubacteriales bacterium | reverse complement strand
TTAAGCTTTATAACAAAGGCCTTGTTTATCGTGGAGAGAGAATTATTAACTGGTGCCCTAACTGTAAAACATCTATTTCAGATGCAGAGGTTGACTTTGAAGAGAAAAACGGCTCTTTTTGGCATATTAAATACCCACTAGCAGACGGCAGTGGCTACCTAAACCTAGCCACTACAAGGCCAGAGACAATGCTAGGAGATACAGCAGTTGCTGTTCACCCAGAGGACGACAGATACAAACACCTAATTGGTAAAAATGTTATTTTGCCAATAGTTAATAAAGAAATTCCGATAGTGGCAGACACCTATGTTGAGAGAGACTTTGGTACAGGCGTTGTTAAAATTACACCAGCTCACGACCCTAACGACTTTGAGGTTGGATTAAGACACAACTTACCTATTATTAATGTTATGGACGAGGGTGCAGTTATTAATGAAAACGGTGGAAAATACTGTGGAATGAGCTCGCAGGACGCTAGAAAAGCCATAGTTAAAGAGCTAGAGAGCCTAGAGCTTTTAATTAAAGTAGAGCCAATTACTCATAATGTAGGCACATGTTATCGTTGCGACACCACTATAGAGCCTAGGGTTTCTACACAGTGGTTCTTAAAAATGGAAGAGCTTTCTGCGCCGGCTATTGACGTTGTTAAAAAAGGCGACATTAAATTTATTCCAGAGAGAATGAGCAAAACTTACTACAACTGGATGGAGAACATTAAAGACTGGTGTATTTCTCGTCAGCTTTGGTGGGGGCACAGAATTCCAGCTTGGTACTGCTCTTGTGGCGAGACTGTTGTAGGCGAGAGCACTCCAGCATCTTGCCCTAAATGCGGTGGCACTACACTTAGCCAAGACGAAGACACACTAGACACATGGTTCTCATCTGCATTGTGGCCTTTCTCTACTATGGGTTGGCCAGAGAAGACAGAAGACTTTGAGTACTTCTACCCTACAAACACACTTGTTACTGGTTACGATATTATATTCTTCTGGGTTGCTAGAATGATATTCTCAGGAATTGAGCACACAGGCAAAAATCCGTTCGACACCGTGTTTTTCCACGGCTTAGTTAGAGACTCTCAAGGAAGAAAAATGAGTAAGTCTTTAGGCAACGGAATAGACCCACTAGAGGAGATAGAGAAGTACGGAGCAGACGCACTAAGGTTTACACTAGCAACAGGAAACAGCCCAGGAAACGACATGAGATACGCACAAGAGAAAATTGAGGCTGGCAGAAACTTTGCTAACAAAATTTGGAATGCCGCAAGATTTATTCTTATGAATATAGAGGGCAAAGACATTAAATGCGAGATACCTACACAGCTAGAGCTTGAAGACAAATGGATATTAAGCCGTTTTAACGCTTTAACAAAAGACATTACAGAGAACTTAGAGAAGTTTGAGCTAGGCATTGCGCTTTCTAAAATATACGACTTCTTATGGGACGACTTCTGCGACTGGTATATAGAGCTTGCAAAAATTCGTATGTCAGACGAAAGCGACAAAACAGGCGACACAGCAAGAGCTAACTTAGTTTATATTATGTCAAGCACCCTTAGGCTTTTACACCCATTTATGCCATATATTACCGAGACCATATGGCAAAGCTTGCCAAGGCAAAGCTTGCCACACGAGGGCGAGGCTTTAATAGTGGCACAGTGGCCAGAGTATAAAAGTGAGCTAGAGTTTAAAAAAGAGCACGAAGACATGGAGAAAGTTATGGATTTAATTCGTGCTGTTAGGGCAAGAAGAGGAGACATGAACGTTCCTGTTTCTAAAAAAGCGAGCATTAGCATTGCTACAGAGAATAAGGAAGTGTTTGAGCCTTGCATTAAGGCTATTGCAAAGCTAGCCTTTGCAAACGAGGTTGTTGTAGGTGATAAATTCGACTTAGCCGACGCAGTTACAGTTGTTACAGACACTTGCACAGCCTACCTACCTATGGCAGAGCTTGTTGACTTTGAGCAAGAGAAAATAAGGCTTAATAAAGAGCTAGAGAGCTGTGAGAAACAACTGGCAACAGCAAACGCAAAGCTTAATAACGAGAAATTTATGAGCGGTGCGCCAGACAATGTTAAGCAAGGCGTTAAAGACAACGCAGAGAAGCTTGCAGAGAAAATTAGGCTAATTAATGAGTCGTTAGCTAAGCTATAGTATTTAACTCTAAATTGCTAACTGCTCTAAAGCAAAAACCTACACCCAATTAGTTAAACATATAGTTATAAAACAATATGTCTAACTAATTGGGTGTATTTTATTTTATCTTGGTTATTTCTTAGTTTTCTATACTCTATGTTACCTCTGTAGGTGTTTAAAAAATTCGAGTAAGGTAGGGGCTATAAAAACATTTGTTAAAATAGCAATATAGTACACTAGTATTTAGTTTATATAATTCGCGAAAAACGTCTTCAACACTTTAGATATATTTTTTAAAGTAGTACTGTCGTCTCCTTCATAAATACTATCTAAAAGAGTGTTGTTTTCAACCATACTGCTACTTATACTTCCCATAATGTCACTGTTAATTTTTTCATTTTCATCTTTAGGTATTAGCATAGTAAAAATTATGTTGATGCCTTTCAAGTCAGGAGATTTAAATTGAGATAAACTTTGAGATGTAAAAATATTAAATGAAGGAGATGTTACTCCATTGCTTTTAGCGTGAAAGAGTGCAAATTTTAGTTCAGGAAATATTTGGCTGGATATTTGTTCTCTTTCTAAGATATCATTTTTTACTGTTTCAGGGTCTTCTTCTGCTCTGCAAATTATTTTAGATATTATTTTTAGTGCTTGCATTAAATTCAAGTTTTCATCTATTCTATAAATTCCAATACTTTTTTCGATAAGATTAATTTGATTTGCCATATTACTAATTTCTTCAAATTCTAAAGTTGTTTTGTTTGCAAATTTTCTCTCGGTATATACCTCATATTTTAATATGGCTTGTCTAATTTCCTCCATGTTTTTATCGCTGAGGAGTGGGTTAACCTCTATAACTTCAATGTCTTTTATATTTAAAGAGAAACTTGATATTAAAAAATCTTCTTTCTGGGTAACTTTGCTATTAATATCATTTTTACCATATGCAGTAAGTATAACTCTAGATTTAAACGTTTTTTTGAGCTTAGATAGCATAAGCCTAGATATGCCTATACCGCTTGTGCACACTATGCCAATGTTTACGATTTTAGATTTTTGCTTACCTGTCTCTATTCTAACCAGCGCAGCTGCAAAGTGAACTGCCAAAAAACCCACCTCTGCTGCAGGTACTTTTTTTCCAATTAAGCTCTCTAATGCTTTTGCAGAGTTTTCACATTTTTTATATACATCACTGTACTGATTAACAACTTCATTTAGCATAGGGTTATGTATGTTCATTCCGTTAGTAAGTCTTATTATTGTCGGAGATAAATGCGCTAACAGGCTACATATAAAATCATCATCTTGCTTTAATTGATAAGCCATTTTCTCGTCAAACGCATAAATCATTTTATCTGCAATAATGTTAATGTTTTCAAAGTCGCTTTCTGATGTTATAGTTGCTTTTTCAAATTTAGATGCTTTTAAATGCAGATAAATATACGAAATCTCTGTTTCTGGAATTTCAATTTCAAACTCCTCTTGTAACTCAGTAGCAATTTTTTGGGCAATTTTATACTCAGCACCTTTTGAATAAGGTTTGGAGCTATCTACACAGTCTTCTATTATCTCTTCATCAAGTATTCTTTTAACCGCTATACTAGTATGCATAATAAGGCCAATGTAAGAGTTTTCTGTAAGACTTTTTACATATTCACTGTTTATTCCATTTATGCAATCGGTTACTCTTTGTACAGTATCCTCTCCTAAAATACCTATAAAACCTGTTTTTTGAAAATTATCAATAATCTTGCTGTTTTTCGAGTGACTTTCATACATTTCGTGGATAAAGTTTGTATCTATATTCTCACTGATAAATGCTCTTATAGCCTTTCTGTAACTAGCTTCTGTTCCATTTACAGTTATGCCGCTTCCTGGTTTTTTAACAATTTTTAAACCATAAAAGTTTAGCCACGGTTCAAGCGATTCTATATCTGCGCTTATAGTCGCTTCACTTACTTTAAACTTTGCACTATACCAAAAAAGTTTTTTTATACCCTTGTCTTTTAAAATTTCATAAACTATTCTTTTTCGCCTGTGTTCTCTATCGGTATCGTCAAAACTATTATCATTTTTAAGCTTAAGCAATAAATTGTTTTTATCTTCTTGTGTTCCTATTATCCAAACTCCAACACCTGTTTTTGAGGCAAACTCTAGTTTATGTGCTTGTAAGTCGGTAGGAAAAAACTCAAGCTCTCGTTGTATTGTCCTTTTGCTAACGCCAATTTTTTCTGACAATTTTACAATAGATATAGGTAAAGCTTCTTCTAGCATTAATAAAAGTATCTTTTTTCCTCTTGCACTAAAGTTCATTTTAATCAACCCTTCCAAACAAAATATTGAACAAACAGTCTATATGTTTACATAATAATAAATATACAAGTATGATACAAGATAAATTATACCTTGCACCATACTTTTGGTTATATTTTATTTTTTATCTTTCAGTGTTTCTACAAGTTCATCATACTGAGGTGCTGCCATGAAGTTTGTTATTAATACAAGCTTTGCATTTGGGTTACTTTTTGCAGCTCTCTCTTTTAGGGTTTGGTGTGTTACAACAATTTGTACGTCTGAAGGAATTGATGATACCGATGTATGAATAACCTCAATATCGCCTCTACCAGCCGTTGCCAATTTTTTTCTTAAAACTGTAGCGCCCATTGCACTTGAACCCATGCCTGCATCACATGCAAAAGCTATTTTACTAATTTTACCATCTAATGTAATTGGAGCTTCTTCAACAGAAATGCCACTTGCTTTGTTTTTTTCTGCTGCCCTTTTTGCCTGTGCTTCTTCAAGGCTTGTGCCTTTATCCATGAACTTAAGTAGAGGTATAGATATTGCCATAGAAACCGCAGTAGACACTATTACACCTATAATTATGCCTAAGTAAGAGTTGCGCTCTGCCATTAGCATTATAGCTAAAATACTACCAGGTGAAGCAGCAGAGGTTAAACCAACATCAAATAAAGTGAAAACAAATATACCGCTCATTCCACCTACTATGCCTGATACAAGTAGTAAAGGATTCATAAGAACATATGGGAAGTAAATCTCATGAATACCGCCCAAGAAGTGGATTATAGCAGCACCAGGAGCTGTGCTTTTTGCACTGCCCTTGCCAACAAAGCTGTATGCAAGTAAAATACCAAGCCCTGGACCTGGGTTAGATTCTAATAAGAAGAATATAGACTTGCCTATCTCTTCAACATCTTTCATTCCGATAGGCGATAATACTCCGTGGTTAATGGCATTATTTAAGAATAAGATTTTAGCAGGCTCTATAAATAAGCTAACTAAAGGTAGCAAGCCATGCTCAACAAAGAATTCAACCCCTGCCTCTAAGAGTGATGTAAAGCCCATGACTACCGGTGTAACTCCTATCATCGCCAGTAACGCAAGACCAAAGCCTATAATTCCTAACGAGAAGTTGTTTACAAGCATTTCAAACCCAGCTTTAATTTTACCATGTACTAATTTGTCAAATAGCTTTAATATGTATGCTGACAATGGTCCTACTATCATAGCACCTATAAACATAGCAGTGTCAGGAGAGCCAACAATAACGCCCATTGTCGCTATTGCACCTATTACTCCACCACGTACATCGTGTACTTTGCTTCCGCCTGTGTAAGCAATAAGCAGTGGTAAAAGCATTTTAGCCATTGGGTCTACTAATGCAGCAAAGCCCTCATTAGGAATCCACCCTGTAGGAATAAACAATGCAGTAATAAGACCCCATGCAATGAATGCGCCTATATTTGGCATAACCATTGCACTTAGAAATCTACCGAAAACTTGAACTTTCTCTTTCATCTTTTTCTCCCTCTCTTAAATTAATTTTCTGTCTTATTTATAAGAATTTCTCTTACATAATCCACGCTTGAAGCCGACATGCTAAACTCATCAAGCCCCATATCTAAAAGCATTTCAGCCGCTTTTACGTCTCCTGCCATCTCTCCGCACATTCCAACTTTTATTCCAGCCTCGTGTGCAGCATCAATAACATTTTTAATTGCAAGTAAAACCGCTGGATGAAAATAATCATATCTGTCTGCAACTTTTTTGTTGCCTCTGTCTACCGCTAATAAGTACTGTGTCAAGTCATTTGTACCTATGCTGAAAAAATCTGCTTCTTTTGCGAATTCTTTTGCGAGAAGTACGCTAGCAGGAGTTTCAACCATCATTCCAACTTCGGTATTCTCATTAAAAGCAATGCCTTTTTCTTTAAGCTCAGCTTTACATTCTTCTATAATTTCTTTAGCCATACTAAGTTCTTCTAAAGAAATTATCATAGGTATCATTATTCGCACATTTCCAAAAGCACTCGCCCTTAGTATTGCCCTTAGCTGTTCTTTAAACATATCTTTTAATTCAAGGCAAATTCTTATTGCTCTGTAGCCTAAGAATGGGTTTTCTTCTTTATCAAATTCAAAATAAGAAAGCTCTTTATCTCCACCTATATCAAGAGTACGTATAGTGAGTTCAGAAGGACAGAGGTTTATAGCTTCTTTGTAAACTTTAAACTGTGCGTCCTCAGTCGGAAAGCGAATGCTCTCCATATATAAAAATTCACTTCTAAAAAGCCCTACTCCGTCTACACTGTATTTTAAGGCATTTTTAATATCTGCAATACCACCCACATTTGCACATAATGCAATGTGTTTACCTTCTTTTGTATATACCTTTTTGCTTCTTAAAGCTTCAAGCTTTGCTTTAGTTTCATAAAACTCTTTTTTTCTTTTTATAAATATTTCTTTTACTTCATTGTCTGGATTTATTGCTATTTCGCCTGATTTAGCGTCCATACAAATAAGTTCGTTATCATTACAACTATCTAGTATATCGTGTACACCTACAAGTATAGGTATATCCATACTCTTAGCCATAATAAAAACATGGCTTGTAACGCCGCCCTCTTCGGTTATTATTCCTTTTACATATTTTGTGTCTATCTTAACTGTGTCTGAAGGAAACATATCTTTTGCAATAACAACGACCTCTTCTTTAAGATTTCCAAGGTCAGGCATAGGTAAATTTTTCAATACACTCATATAGCGCTTGCCAACATCTTTTACGTCGGCACTTCTCTCTTTCATATAAGGGTCGTCTACCATAGAGAACATAGTCGCTATTTCTTCAATGGTCTCGTGCACAGCAATTTGAGCATTTTTTTGTTGAGATTTAATTTTTGATACAATTCCCTCAATTAAAGTGTAGTCGCTTGCAATCTCTCCGTGCGCAAAAAACACTGCGTTGCTTTCTGCCAAAAGTTCAAGTTCTGCAACAACTTTTTCTTTCGCACCTTCAAAAAGTTCAATCTCGTGGTTTATCTGATTTTCCATAATCGGAGTATTGTCTGGCGATAAATCAGGTTGCATATACTTAAAAATTGGTGCAACTACAACTCCTCGTGATGCTGTTTTCTCTACTGTTATTTTTTTCATACGCTACTCTCCCATAAAGTGGATTATTTAACAATTTGTTAACCTTATCTTTACTTATATTATAAATCTAAACTACAGCAATTTCAACAAAAACTCCTTTGAATTTGGCATTAACACTTAGTGACATTATTATAATATCACAGTATGATATAACAAATGTTATAAAAAACTATGCAGAATATAGTTAAACCGCATTAGCTGATAATAAAAAAACTGTGCCATAATGTTAATCATTAATGGCACAGTTAAAATTTATTTAACTATTAAAGCTCGCCAAATCCCTCTTCAATTAATGCAGATAATTTCTCTAAGCACGCCTCTTCATCTTCACCGTCACAAATAAGCTCTATTTCTGTGCCTTTTTTTATTACAGCAGACATGATGTTTAGTATGCTTTTCGCTACTACTGTTTTAGTTCCGGTGTTTATTAAAACATTGCAAGGGCATAATGAAGCCTCTTTTGCAAGTATGCTCGCAGGCCTTGCGTGTAAGCCCGATTCGTTTCTAATTAATATTTTTTTTGATACCATAATATTTACCACCTTATTAATTTTTATATTTTAACTTCAAAATGTTCAAATAGAACTTTCTCTGCTTGTGCACTCCACAAGCCCCTGTTTTCTTTACATATTTTATCAAGCTTTGCATAAAGCTCATTATCTTTTCCTAATTTTTCAAAATCTTCAATTGCTGTTAACGGCATATCAAATTGGGTATAGGTTAGTTTTTTACCACCTGGAATATTAGGTAGGTCTAGGGTAGCTTGAGCAATACTATCTATACCGCCAATATGGGTTACCATAACAGCAGGTTCAATTTTTCCAGCAGCAGCTAATTCGTTAGCCTCTATTAAATCGTCGTTGTTTCCACCTGTAGTTCCTAAAATGTGTGAGCTTGTATAATGAACATTGTAAAGGTTAACTTCTGCCATAAAATTACTGTCTGAAGGTCCTGCAAAAAAGTTTAAGCAGCCATCAAAGCCTAACAGCTTGTCGCCTAGCTCCGCTACTCTTCTGTTTGGTATATAAACAAAAACGTCATCGTAACCTTTACCGCCTGTTATAGCTTTCAAATCTTCAACTTCATCATTTAGCTTAGAAGTATTAACGTAAATCAGTTCTACGCCCATCTCTTTTGCCTTTTCTTCAGAAATAACCTCTCTTGCCCTTGCAATTTTTTCATCGTCAATATCTGTAACAACAATTCTTTTAGGTTTGTTCTCAAGTTGAATACCGTAGCTTATAGCGCCCAAGCCCATAGGTCCGCAACCGCCTAAAATAATGATGTCTCCATCTTCTTTAGTTCCTGTTTTTAGGTCGTGATTGCGCTTGTTAGTGTGGTAATTTCCGTGATATCCACCAATTATGCAACTCATAGGCTCACCTAGTGAAGCCTCGAAAAAGCTATCACCCTCATAAACCATTAAGCATCCTAATTCCATAACTTCTTGTGGAATTATGCAGTATGTGCAAGCTCCACCGAAAAACTCGTATGAGTAACCAGGAGATGCAAGACTGCCTTTATAGTTAAGCGCTGGTTGTTGTGTGAACTTTTGTCCTGCCTTAAATTGGTCTTTCCATTTTTCACCAACTTCGACTATTATTCCTGAAAATTCATGACCCACTATAATAGGGTTGGTGGCTATGTTTTTAGGCGCTCTTTTATGGTTTACCCCTTGTTGAACAAGTTTATAGGTTGACATACAAATGCTATCGCTAATAACTTTAACCAATATTTCATCGTCTTTGATTTGAGGCAATTCAAATTCTTCAAGTCTTAAATCATCTGCACCATACATTCTAACTGCTTTTGTTTTCATAGTTATTTTCCTTTCGTATTATATCTCATATTTCGTATATTTTTACTTCTTTAATAAGTTTATCCACAAGTTCTTTGCTTGGAGGCTTTGTACCTACTGTTGTTACTGCACCAGCAGAAGTAGCGACGCTTAATCTAATTGTGTCTTCGATGCTGAGATTATGCTCTAACGAATAAGCAAGCCCAGCGACCATCGCATCTCCTGCACCCACAGTAGAGTGAACTTTTACATCAACCGGATTACAAAAATATTTTTTACCACCAATTAAAAATATAGAACCCTCTTTGCCCAACGAGATGACAACAGTTTCAATGCCTTTTTGTAAAAACTCTTGTGCTATTTCAATCAATTGCTCATTAGTAACTTCTCCTGTTAATTGCGCGTATTCGCTTAGTTCTTCTTTGTTTGGCTTAATTAAATAAGGTATACTTGAAAGTGAATTTCTAAAAAGCTCACCGTCTGCATCGATAATAACTTTACTGCCTTTTGCTTTTACCATTTCGGTAATAGTTTTATAGATATCTTTCGGGACTCCTTTTGGTATGCTACCTGCAAGAACAAAAATAGTGTCATTATTTGAATACTCTTCTATTTTAAGCAATAACTCTTTTAGTTTCTCTTCACTTACCATTGCACCTTGCTCGTTTAGCTCAGTAACAGGGGCGTTGTTAGCAAACACTTTTGTATTTGTTCTGGTTTCTTCTTCTAAATACACAAAATCATTTTCAATATTTAAAGAATTAAGTGTATTAACAATTATATTACCCGTATTTCCACCTACAAAACCTGTAGCTATTGTATTTGTACCAATTGCTCTTATAGTTTTTGATACATTTATTCCTTTACCGCCTGCGTCGCTAACAGATTTTTTTATGCGATTCAATGTTCCGACTTCAAAGTTATCTACTTCAATAGTTTTATCAATTGCAGGGTTCATAGTTACTGTAATAATCATAACTTAAATCTCCCTTATGCTTTGTTTGTGAGAATGTTATATACTGTGTTTACATCACCGGTAAGAAGTTGTTTGTATGAGTCTTCGTCCATTATTTTTTCGCTTAAAGCTCCTAAAATTTCTAAGTGTTCATCACCCGCACTAGCAATGCCAACTACTAAATAAGCTTTTTCGTCGTCCCATACAATTCCATCAGGAAAAACCATAACAGCAATACCTGAGCATAACACTTCTTTTTTAGCTGCCTCTACGCCGTGAGGAATTGCAAGTCCTGCACCCATATAAGTCGAGAAACTTTCTTCTCTTTTAAGCATTCCGTCAACATATGCTCCATTTACATAGCCACTGTCTACTAGCATTTTACCTACAGTTTTAATTACGGTTATCTTGTCAGTTTCGGTACAGTTTAATTTTATATTCTCTTTTTGTAGCAACTCTTTCTTTTCAGCTTGATTTTTCTTTTTAAAAAACATAAGATTTACTCCTTTATATAACTTCAATTTTTCTTGTTCGGCTTCTCTGTGACTATATTGTAATACAATTTTCTTGTGATTTCAACTAAAACATCTGTGACTTTGGCGTTAGCACTTAGTGACATTTTTGTATTAAAGTCAAACCGCTTGAAAAATGTGCTAGGCTTTGTGAGCAAAGATTTGATATAATTTTGTAGTGGCTGACTAGGGACTGTGACGAAATAGAAATTCTTTGTCTAAAATGACTAAATAATGTAGGGGCGGTCAGCAGCCGCCCGAGGTCTATGGTAGAAATATGCTTGTTTCTTCCCAAAATCTCGGGCGGCCACTGACCGCCCCTACAAAAATTTGTGCATTATTACAATTACGTCACAGCCCCTATAGAGATAATATTAGACATTTATGCATAAGTAAATATGCAAAAAAGCCTTCGGCAAGTATTACCAAAAGCTTTTTTCTTAGTTAAATATTTGTTTGTTTATTTGAATTTTTAATTAATTTATCAGATTATTATTAACTTGTAGTAAGCAAAAACTAGTATTTATCAAATTTTTCTGCTATTACATATTTAACAGTAGAAAAATCTTAAGACTTCTACTATAAGCTATTAATAATCTTATCATTCGTCTTGAAGAGCCTCGTACCCTTCTTCACCTGTTCTTACTTTTATAACGTTTTCCACTCCGTAAATGAATATTTTGCCATCGCCTACATTTCCTGTATACAGAGCTTTTTTTACTGTATCAATTAGTAAATCAAGAGGCACTTTACATATGACTATCTCAACTTTAATTTTCGGAAGAAGTGTTGTTTCTAAAGGAATACCACGATATATTTCAGTAGATCCTTTTTGCATTCCGCAACCCATAACATTTGTTACGGTCATACCAGTAATGCCAATTTTATCAAGCGCTTCTTTTAATATGTCAAATCTGCTGTGCTTTGTAAGTATAACTACTTTTGCCATTTTTTCGCCCGGATGAGTTGTGCTAACCACAGGAATAGCTACATCTACAGGTGTAATTACTGTGCTTTCTTCTGAAGTTGCTTTAAAGTCAGTGCCTTTAGCAACAGGCATAAAGTCTGCATAACTGCTTGCAAGACCATGCTCTTCTATATCAAGCCCTGCAATTTCTTCTTCTTTAGAAACTCTTAAGCCTATTGTTTTTTTAAGTATGACAAACACTATAGTCATAGTTACGGCAACCCATGCAATTACTGCAAATACACCGATAGTTTGAACGATTAAATAGTCAAATCCTCCGCCGTAAAGAAGTCCGCCTTCAAGTGCAAAAACACCAGTTAAAATTGTTCCTACCGCGCCTGACATACCATGAACACCTACAGCACCTACAGGGTCGTCGATTTTTAAAACTTTGTCTATAAACTCAATACCAAAAACTACTACAAAAGCCGCTATAACTCCTATTGCGAATGCACCTACAGGAGAAACTACATCACAACCTGCAGTAATTGCAACCAAGCCTGCCAAAGCGCCGTTTAAGGTCATCGAAACGTCGGGTTTTTTATATTTTATCCAAGTGATTACCATAACCACTGCCGCCGCAGCCGCTGCTGCAATGTTTGTTGTTACAAAAATGTTAGCCGCTGCTTCAATCGAACCGTCTGTCATTGATACTGTAGAACCACCGTTGAAACCGAACCAGCAAAACCAAAGAATAAACACACCAAGTGCGCCTAGTGTTAGGCTATGTCCGGGAATTGCCCTTGACTTTCCGGATTTTGAGTATTTGCCAATACGAGGTCCTAGTACTTTAGCACCTACAAGAGCGGCAACTCCTCCAACCATATGAACAGCGGTTGAGCCAGCAAAATCATGAAAGCCCATTTGTGAAAGCCATCCGCCACCCCAAATCCAATGACCTGAAATAGGGTATACAACTGCACTTAAAATAACACTGTAAATACAATAAGTTGAAAATTTGGTTCTTTCAGCCATTGCACCTGAAACTATAGTTGCAGCCGTTGCACAGAATACTGTTTGGAAAATAATGAATGCCGCTGATGGTATAGAAGAGCTGTAATCGCCCTGAATAAATAAGTCTAAGCCACCTATAAAAAGTCCGTCACCTGCAAACATAAGCCCAAAACCTATTAGCCAAAACATAAGTGTGCCTAGTGAGAAGTCCATAATATTTTTCATTATTATGTTACCTGCGTTTTTAGCACGTGTAAAACCAGTCTCTACCATAGCAAATCCTGCTTGCATAAAAAATACTAGTGCCGCTGCCAAAAGGGTCCAAATTGTGTCTACTGCTGAAAACATAAATATTCCTCCTAATTATTAAAATCGTATTGTTTATGATTATAACTATACAAATAAGACGTGAATTTTCGCTTAAGAAAATTCACGTCTTTGTGATTTTTTTATAAAATATATTAATTTACGCTGAACAAAAGCTCTGCATAATTTGGAAATACACGGTGTTTGTTTGTAGTTATCATTTCTAATTCGTCTGCTACTATTCTTAATCTGTTCATTGCAGCAAACACTTCGTTTCTGTAATATTTAGCTTGCTCTAAGGTGTCTGATATTCCTGTTACACATAATATACAGTTTTCTAATGTCTCTACCTTATTGACTAAGCAGTCTGTTAGAGTTGATAATTTATTTGCTAATTTTTCTTCTGTTTCACTAGCAATTCCAATCGATTTTTTATCTTTTAATAGATTGACAACCTCTTGTTGATATGAAAAACAAGAACCTAAAATGCTTTTTCTTACCATATCTATCATAGTAAGTGCTTCTATGTGTATAGCTTTGCCATAGCCTTCAAGAAGAATTTCATATCGAGACTCTACTTCAATTTTTGAGAATACATTGTGTTTTTCAAATAGTAAAATATTCTTCTCAGCAACAAATGTAGGAAGTGCATCGACTGTTGTTTTTAAATTTAAAAGTCCTCTCTTTTCTGCCTCTTCAACCCATTCGTCTGAGTAGTTATTTCCGTTAAATATAATTCTTGAATGCTTTGAAATAGTATCTTTAATAAGGCTTTTAAGGGCTAAATCAAAATCAGTTTCTTTTTCGAGAATATCTGCAAAATCTGAAAGTGCCTCGGCAACTATAGTGTTAAGTATAATATTTGGTCCTGCAATAGAAAAAGTTGAACCCAACATTCTAAACTCAAATTTATTGCCAGTAAAAGCAAAAGGAGAAGTTCTATTTCTATCGGTTGAATCCTTAGGAAAGTGCGGTAGTACTGTTGCACCTATTTGCATACTTTCTTTTTCTCTGCCCAAATAATCAGATTCATTAATTATTGCCTCTATTATTTCAGACAATTCATCGCCCAAAAACATTGAAACTATTGCTGGAGGAGCCTCATTAGCACCAAGACGGTGGTCATTTCCTGCATTTGCTACAGAAACCCTTAAAAGATCTTGATACTCGTCAACTGCTTTAATAACTGCTGCAAGGAATAATAAAAATCTTGCATTTTCTCTTGGTGTATCGCCAGGTTCTAAAAGGTTTGAGCCATAGTCGGTTGATAGCGACCAGTTATTATGCTTACCACTGCCATTTACTCCTGCAAATGGTTTTTCGTGCAGTAAGCAAACAAGATTATGCTTTGTGGCTACACTTTTCATAAGTTCCATTGTAAGCTGATTATGGTCTGTAGCAATGTTTGTTGTGGTAAACACTGGTGCTAGTTCGTGTTGACCTGGTGCAACCTCATTATGTTTTGTTTTAGCGAGAATTCCTAGTTTCCAAAGTTCTTTTTCTAAGTCTTTCATATATAGTGAAACACGAGGTTTTAAATTGCCAAAATAGTGATCGTCTAGTTCTTGGCCTTTTGGTGGTTTTGCTCCAAATAATGTTCTACCACAAGTTACAAGGTCAGGTCTCTTATCATACAAGTCTTTGTCTATAAGAAAATACTCTTGTTCAGGGCCTACAGTAGTTATAACTCGTTTAGTTTTTGTGTCACCAAATAAGCGAAGAACTCTCATAGCTTGCTTATCTATTGCTTCCATAGAACGAAGTAGCGGTGTTTTTTTATCAAGTGACTCTCCACTGTACGAGCAAAACGCAGTAGGTATGCAAAGGCTTTCATCTTTAATAAAGGCATAAGACGTTGTGTCCCAAACCGTATAACCCCTGGCTTCAAATGTTGCACGAAGACCACCTGAAGGGAAGCTGGAGGCATCAGGCTCGCCTCTTACAAGTTCTTTGCCTGAAAATTCCATTATTATCTCTCCATCTCCGTAAGGAGATATAAAGCTATCGTGTTTTTCTGCGGTTATGCCTGTCATTGGCTGAAACCAGTGAGTAAAATGTGTTGCTCCGTTTTCAATCGCCCAATCTTTCATGGCTGTTGCAACAACATTTGCAACATCTAAGTCAAGATGTTTCCCTTCTGAAATTGTTCTTTTTAGTGCTTTATATACATCTTTAGGTAGTCTTGAGCGCATTACGGCATTATTAAAAACCTTGCTTCCGAATAACTCGGGTACATTTTTCATTATATATTTCATCCTTCCTTAAAGTAAATTTATTCCTAGTTTTTTAGCGTCGCTTAGAGTTTCATTATCCCATACAGAAACTTGAACCTCACCTATATGAGCTTTTTGTAGTAGTAACATGCAAAGTCTTGATTGTCCTATACCTCCACCCATAGTAAGAGGAAGCTTTCCTTCAAGTAGCATTTTATGGAAAGTGCGTTCACTGCGTTCTTTACAATCTGCTTTTACAAGTTGTTCTGCAAGAGAAGTTTCATCCACTCTTATTCCCATTGAAGATACTTCATAAGCACTCCCCAGTGTATCATTCCAAAAAACTATGTCTCCGTTTAGTGCCCAATCGTCATAATCTGGGGCACGACCGTCATGCTTTTGTCCTGATTTCAATTTATCGCCAATTTGCATAATAAATGCAGTTTTGTGTATTTTTAAGTATTCGTCTTCACGCTCTTTCGGTGATAGTGTAGGATACATATCTTCAAGTTCTTGTGTGCTTACAAAGCTTACTTGTCTTGAAAGAGAAAGTGTTAGCTCGTCAAAATTCTTATTAATCGCCTCGCTTGTATCACAAATAGCATCTACTATAGCTATAACAGTTTCTTTAAGGTAATCAAGATTTCTCGTCTCTTTATTTATTACTTTTTCCCAGTCCCATTGGTCAACATATATTGAATGTATATTGTCCATATCTTCATCACGTCTAACAGCATTCATATCTGTGTAAAGTCCTTCACCTATCGGAAAGTGATATTTATAAAGTGCCATTCTTTTCCATTTTGCAAGAGAATGCACAATTTGAACCTCCGTCTTAGTTTGCTTAATATCAAAACTTACAGGTCTTTCTGTTCCGTTTAAATCATCATTAAGTCCTGTATGTGGTTCAACAAAAAGTGGAGCTGACACGCGAATTAGATTTAACGCATTTGAAAGTTTATCCTCAAATGTTCTTTTTACAAAGCCTATGGCTTTTTGTGTCTTATAAAGGGACAGTGCGCTAGTATAATCTTTTTTTGTCGGTGTAATTCCCATTGTATTCATCCTTTCCAATTTGTAATTATATTAATCAAAACAAAAAAAGGCGCTGTGAGATTAAATCTCACAGCGCCTTTGCTGTCTACTCACATATAATACCATACAAAAACTATCTTGTCAACAATTATTTTTATTTTTTTATAATAATTAACCCATCATTCTTTTCATTGCAGTTATTGT
>CAYJEZ010000051.1:0-16578 GCA_964369215.1 uncultured Eubacteriales bacterium | reverse complement strand
TTGTTTGATTTATATAGATATAAGCTTAGATAACACTACAGAAATTAAGTAAATAAGCTAAAGGTCAAACATAATTTGACTATATCTATGTAATTCCCCCCTTAATTTATGTTAGTTTTAGGGTAAAATGACTATATTTTCTCGCAAGAACCTGTTTCTAAAGATTTTAAAATTGCATCCATAATATAAACAGGTTTTATTATATCTTCATACGATTGTTTCATTTTATTGCTTCTAAGCATATTCAAAAAGCTCGTAACCTCTAAAGTGTATATGCCTGTTATGTCAAGCTCACGATAATGATTTTTAGTAGTACCAAAAATTATACCGCTGTGTGACTTACTCTCATTACAAAAGTGCATTGTAACATCAAATTTTTCATAACGAGCTACAGCAACAACAGTTTTATCTCTCTCAAAGGCTTGCACACTTTGCATATCGTAACCAAAAACAGTAAGAACCATTTCAATTAAATGCGATGCGTAAAAGTAAAAGCCGTCATATTCACTGTCTTTTTGAAGAGAGAAACTCATAGCTCCGCTGAGAATAGAGCCCTCATCTTTCATAGTGTTAGCTATATTTTTTAATGTTTGCACATCATACGCATACTTACATCCCGAGCCACCTAGCATAGGTGTGTTGTGTTTTTTTGCAAGCTCTATCAACTGTTTTGCTTGCTTACCCTCGCTTGTAATAGGTTTATCAATAAAAACAGGTATACCTTTTTCAATAAAAGGTACTGCATACTCATAATGTACACTACCTTTTCTAGAGGTAATCATCATAGCATCTACTTTACCCATAAACTCTGAAACATCTTCTGCTATAAAATCTACTCCAACCTCATCCATTATCGCATTAGTAGACTCTTTATCTGGACCATAAACTCCAACTATTCTAGCATCTTCAAAGTCGTATTTTTTTGTTTTAGGATTAACTAAATTTATAGCTTTTGCAAAAGCCATTGCATGAGAATTTTCTGTTCCAATAATACCAATTCTAAACATAATTAAGCTCCTGTCTATAGTCAAATCTCTACAAAATCATAACAAACCTCTGTTCGAAAAACCCATAAACATAGTCAAGCATCGGTTTGACTATTAGCTTTTGCAAGCATTTATTTGGTGATTTTTGAATTGGTTTGACTATAATTAAAATTTTGATAGCGGATTTTGCCTGTGGCATTCGTTCATTACAAATATTTGCTGTTTAACTTGCTCTGGGGTTACAATTAAAGCTGTGCCGTTTGTCAAATTATCATATAAGTTAGAATAAATACTTCTAACTGCATTTGTAAATGTACCTGCATCTTCTAAAGCCCATTGCTCGTTCGCCCACTCTAGTTTTTCTGAGCAGTATTTAGGCAAGCCATCTTCGGTTTGTAGCGGTACTTTTGTAAGTTCTTGTTTAGGTGCACTCACCTCTGAGTAATATTTCCAGTCTATTTGTGTCATACTGCCTTTTAAACCACCCTTAGAGCCTTGTACTTTATAAGTAAAGCTTGGGTAGGCATCACAAGAAGAAATTTCAACATCAATAAGAGGGCGGTTAGGGGCAGTTAAAATCAACTTAACATAGTCCTCTGCATCTCCAAAGGTGTTAACTCTGTCCATTTTACAAAACACATTCGGTGTGCCGTCATAATAATCAAGCAAATTCAAAGCTTGGTCAACAGGGTGAGGCCCTGTGTTGTATAGACTTCCTGCGCTGAACTCTTGGCAACACTGCCAGTCCCAACGTCTAGCAAATCCGTTAAAAGCTATGCTGATTTGTACTATTCTGCCTAAAACTCCTGAGTCTGCTATACTTTTAACTTTTTGATAATACGGAGCAAAACGAGACTGTTGAAAAATAGCTAGCGTACGGTTATTTCTTTTTGATGCCTCTATCATATCGTCTACATCTTTAGGTGTTTTTCCAAAAGGCTTCTCACAAAGCACATTAAAACCGTGGTCTAGTAAGTCAATTGTTATTGGTGTATGCATATGATTGAATGATGCGTTTACTACAAAATCTATATCTGTTCTACCAAATAACTCTTGGTATGTTTCGTACACATCGCAACCCTCATACTCTTTTAAAGCACGCTCTCTACGGTGCTCAATTGCCTCTACAACAGCCACAACTTCAAATCTGTCTGTGTCGGTATGAAAATATTTTCCGTGAATATCTCTTCCGCTTCTTCCTTGACCAATTATTGCTGCGCGTAATTTTTTCATTTCAATCTCCACCTTTACAATTATTTGTTGTTTAATAATTCCATCATGCTAATAATGCATTCCTCACTAGGCTCATATCCGTCTGCTGAAAAAGCAGTTCCTCCCGGCCGCTCGAGTATCTCTTTTGATAATGTAGTATTTTTTCGATAATGGGTTTCTACTACAACATATCCGTCATAATTGTCATTTTGTAAAGCATTGAACTGCCCTTTAAAATCAACTAAACCCTCACCTAACCTACAACCGTCTGCCTCATTATTTTCGTTTATCAAGGCATCTTTTAAATGAACATGCTCAACGTAATCTTTTACATAATTATATCCATCAGGGTAAGGAGTTTCTATTGTTTTAGAGTAAAGATTATTTCCTGGGTCCCACAAAGCTTTTACTTTTGGGTTATTAATCGCCTTTAAAACCTGTGCAAGCTCTTTAGCATTGCCTGTATTAACGCTTGGTTCACTCTCTAACACTAAGCAAACATCTTCATCTTTAATAATTTGAATAGCTTTTTCATAAAGCGAAACTATCTTGTCTATACAACTTGTCAGCTCGCCATTTTTCCAAAACGCAAAACCTCTAATATATTTTGTTTCTAATACCTTTGCACCATCAATACAACGTTGCAACCCTAATAAATGTGCTTCTACTTCTTCTTCGCTATCCATGCTACATTTAAAGAAAGGTGCACTTATAGCACTTACTTTTAATTTAGCTTTTTTAGCTTTTTGGGCAATATTTTCAAAATCTTCTTTTTTCATGCTAAATGGGTCTTTATCGTATACCGAACGAATTTCTATAGCATCTAACCCATGCTTTACAGCAAGCTCAATAGCAACATCTAAATCTTGAGATATTTCATCAGTAATAACACTTGTCTTAAACAAAATCATCTTCCTTTCAAAAGTTATTGGGTTAATATAAATCAAATAAGTTTATTTTACTTGCTTTGCATTAATTTATAGTAATCGATATCTACACTTTATACCATTTTTTTAAAATTGTCAATACAAATTGCTTTTTTATAATAAAACTCACTACTCGTTAACATTAACTAAACTTATATTCTCACTTTATTTTTTTTACAGTATCTCTGCTTACTAGTTTTGGTTCTATTGTAATTGCGTAACTTAAATTTGTATCTACATCTAAGTTTTCAATAAGCATTTTAGATGCCATCGCTCCAAGGTTATATGGAGACTGGTCAATTGTGGTAAGAGAAGGAGAGTATATCCCTGAAAAAGGAATATTGTCAAAGCCAATTACAGATACATCTTCAGGCACTCTTATTTTATTTTTCTCAAAGTGATTAATAAGCCCGAAAGCAGTCATATCGTTAAGGCAAACAAATGCAGTTGGCATATTTTTCATGCCTATAAAGTACTTTGCACTGTTTACTCCATTTTGAATTTCAAACACTTCATCGTTATCTTCTTCGTTGTTATTTGCATCTAATTTTATATAGTCCTCATTAACTGTTATGTTGTTATCTTGCAAGCATTTTTTATAACCACTTAGCATGTCTTTTCTACTAGGTCTATCAAGCGCAGCTCCCACAAACCCTATGTTTTTATGGTTATTATCTATTAAATTTTGCGTGGCAATGTACCCACCCTTTTTAAAATTAAACCTAACTTTCATGCAGTCAACATCAACATCTTGCTCTAGTACCACAACTTTAAAACCTTGAGAAATAGCTTTTTCAATCTCTGTAGTATCTTTATTAATGCTTACTATAATAATCCCTGCAACTTGAGTAGACATTAAATTATTGATGTTACTATCCTCTATTTTTGTATCTCTATACGAGTTTGTAATAACAGGTGTATAAGAATTTTTTAAAGCGTGGTCGTATATACCTTGCAACAGCGTCGAGTAATAAGGGTTAGAAATATTAGGTACAATAACTCCTATATTATTATTTTGACTAGATTTTAAACCTTTTCCGAAAAAATTTGGAGTATAATTTAACCTCTTCGCAGTTTCGAGTATTAGGGCTTTTGTTTTTTTATTAACAGGATACCCGCTATCTCCTAATGCTCGAGAAACTGTTGCGCTAGAAACATTACATTCAGCGGCAATATCGTAAATTGTTGTTTTTTTCATTAATAGAAATCCCCTTTTCAAACAATAGCAACTTGTTACTATTATTATACATCATTCGGATGGAATGTCAATAAAATCAAATATCCCTTTACTTACATTTAAATAAATTAACAAAATGATGTATATCAATATATCTATTTTTACTAAATTTTTAGTTTGTTTGGATATTTATTATTAAATTAATTGACATGTAATACTCGGTAGTATATTATATAGTTATCGATTACTATGTAATATGGAGGAATAAATAATGAAAAATAATTATACATTAAAATCATTTAACACAAAAATTTTTAACACTAGAAAAGAACTAGGTGTTGTTGCTGCCAGCGATTTAGAAATAATCATTGCTGACTTACTTAAAGAGAAAGAAAGCATTAACATGATTTTCGCAGCCGCTCCGTCTCAATTTGATTTGTTAGAGAACATATGCAAAAGCACTACTATTGATTTTAGCAGAATTAACGCTTTTCATATGGACGAGTATATCGGAATTGACAGCGAAGCTCCACAAGGCTTTGCAAACTTTTTAAAACGAGAGCTTTTCTCTAAAGTTCAGTTTAAGTCAGTTCATTTTATTGATTGTACCGCAACAGATGCAAACGCTGAATGCGAAAGATATGAAAAGCTATTAATAGAAAATAAACCTGACATAGTTTGCCTTGGCATTGGCGAGAATGGTCATATTGCTTTTAATGACCCTGACGTTGCTGATTTTAACGACGATAAGCTTGTAAAAGTAGTAACACTTGACGACATGTGCCGTCAACAACAAGTTAACGACGGTTGTTTTGAATCTATTGATAAAGTACCACAATTAGCCATGACACTTACAATTCCAGCTTTAGTAAATGCAAAATATCACCTTTGTGTAGTTCCTGCTAAAACAAAAGCACAAGCAGTTTACAACACAATTCATGGTGAAATTAACACAAGCTGTCCTTCTACAATTTTAAGACTTTGCAGTGATATGATTCTTTATTTAGACTCTGATAGCAGTAGTTTGCTTTAATAAAAATCAAATTTTAGAATAGGTTTTCAAACGGATATCAGAAAGGCAAGGGCATAAAATGAGAACTGCGATAATAGGCGGTACAATCATCACAAATAATCAAAAGATAGTAGACAAGGCCGTTATCTATGAAAATGGAAAAATTATTGACATTTGCAGCAACAACAATGTAAAAGTCGATAAAATTATAGATGCGACAAACCACTATGTAAGTGCAGGATTTATAGACTTACATGTTCACGGTGGTGGCGGTAGCGACTTTATGGATGGCACTTCAGAAGCTTTTGAGACTGTATGTAAAACACACTTAAAGCATGGAACTACATCTCTATCTCCTACAACACTAGCCTGCCCTAACGAGGAATTATTCAATTTATTTAGTATTTATAGAAAGGCAGATAGTGAAGCATCTGGTATTCCTAATCTACTTGGAATACATTTAGAGGGGCCGTATTTTGCACTTAGTCAGTCGGGCGCACAAGACCCTGCTTATATAAAAACCCCTAATGAAGATGAGTACGAAGAAATTTTTAAGCACAGCGACATTATATCAAGAATGTCTTTTGCACCTGAACTAGACAAAGATAACAAACTTGCAAAAGCATTAAAACGCCATAAGATATTAGGCTCAATAGGCCACTCAGATGCTATGTACGAAGATGTTCTGCCAGCTTATAACGAGGGTGTTACCCATGTTACCCATATGTACAGCTGTATGTCTACAATAAAAAGGATAAATGCTTTTAGGCACTTAGGCATAATTGAGTGTGCATATTTACTTGATAACATGACTGTTGAAATTATTGCAGATGGAAAGCACTTGCCAAAAGAGCTTTTACAGCTAATTGCCAAACAAAAACCACTAAACAAAATAAGCCTAGTAACAGACGCCATGCGTGGTGCAGATTTACCAGAAAACTCTGTTGTAACCCTAGGAAGTTTAGACAAGGGTCAACCTTGTATAGTTAGCGATGGTGTAGCATTTATGATGGACAAAAAAGCCTTTGCCGGAAGTGTTTGCACTGCAGACAGATGTGTTAGAACAATGTATCATTTAGCTGGGTGCTCCTTAGAAGACAGCGTTGCAATGATGACAATTAACCCTGCTAATGTATTGGGCATAGGTAATTCAAAAGGCAGTTTGCAAGTAGGTTTTGACGCTGACATCAATATTTTTGATGAAGACATAAATATAAAAAAAGTAATTGTTGGCGGTAATTTATTAATAAATAAAACACATAGCCAGTTAACTTAAAAACAATTTCACCCTGCTTTTCTAGTTAATCGACTATAGTTCTAATTTAAGAAAATATTAAAAGTTAAATTTTTGTGTAAAGAAAGAGCCTCCTATAGTAGTTATTTAATCTACCATAGAAGGCTCTTTTGTATTAGTTTTTTATAGCTAATCATTTTCTCTTTTGCTTTGCCTTGTTCGCTACTTTTTTTCCAGTAAACTGCTTTTTAGACTTCACAGGGGTTTGAGCAGAAAATCTTTTGTCTCCATGCCTTGCCCTAATTAAGCACTTTGGGGCATTTCCAATTAAATCTTGCCTTTTTGCTTTAATAAGCGCTTGAACTACTAACTCATAATTATTAGGGTTTTTGTACTGAATAAGTGCCCTTTGCATAGATTTTTCTTTTGGGTCGGTTGCAACATAAACAGGCTTCATTGTTCTTGGGTCTAGGCCTGTGTAGTACATACAGGTAGAAATTGTAGAAGGTGTGGGGTAAAAGTCTTGCACTTGCTCTGGGCTGTAGCCACGCTCGTTTAAATATTGCGCTAAAATAATTGCGTCTTTAAGCTGTGAGCCAGGGTGAGATGACATTAAATAAGGCACTAAATATTGGTCTTTACCCATGCTTTTATTAAGCTCTTTATATCTGGTGGTAAATTTGTCGTACACTTTTCTTGAGGGTTTTCCCATTTTAGAAAGCACATCGTCAGATACATGCTCTGGTGCAACTTTTAGCTGTCCACTTATGTGGTGCTCTATAAGTTGTTTAAAAAATTTCTCGTTACTGTCACAAAGCAAATAGTCAAATCGAATACCAGAGCGTACAAAAACTTTTTTTACCTTTGGCAATGCTCTTAATTTATTTAAAAGCTCGGCATAGTCTTCGTGGTTGCTCTCTAAATTTTTACATGGTGTAGGAAAGAGACATTGCCTATCTTTACATGCGCCAAGTTTTAGCTGTTTTTTACAAGCTGGCTTTCTAAAATTCGCAGTAGGGCCTCCTACGTCGTGAATATAGCCTTTAAAGTCTTTGTGCCCAGTAATAATTTTTGCCTCTTCAATTAGGCTTTCGTGGCTTCTAACTTGAATAATTCTGCCTTGATGAAAAGTTAAAGCGCAAAAATTACAAGAGCCAAAACAACCTCTGTTGCTAATAAGGCTAAATTTCACCTCTTCAATAGCAGGAATATCTTTACCATAAACAGGGTGGCACTCCCTCATATAAGGCAGTGCATACACGTCATCCATCTCTTTAGTTGTTAGTGGAGGCTGAGGAGGGTTTTGCACAAGAAAAATTTTGTCTGGGTATGCCTCAACCAAGGTTTTAGCAGTAAAAGGGTCTGTGTTTTGGTGTTGTTTATAAAAGCTTTTAGCAAAAAGCTCTTTAGATTTTACAATGTTTTCAAAGCTAGGTAGCTTAGTGGCATCTGGTATTAAATCTGGAATATTAGTTTTAAAAACAGTGCCTTTTACATAGTTAATATCTTTAACAGATATTCCAGAGGCTAAAGCCTCGGCTATTTCAACCACTGCCCTCTCGCCCATTCCGTAAATAAGTATGTCTGCGCCACCGTCTAAAAGCACGGAACGCTTAACTTTATCAGACCAATAGTCGTAGTGGGCAAAACGCCTAAGGCTTGCCTCAATTCCACCCATAATAATGGGCTTATCTTTATATGTTTGCCTAATTAAGTTAGAGTAAACTACGCTTGCATAGTCTGGACGCTTGCCCATAACTGCATCTGGGCTGTAAAAATCTTTTTGCCTTCTTTTTTTGCTTACAGAGTAATGGTTTACCATAGAGTCCATATTGCCAGAAGAGACAAGAAAACCAAGCTTAGGCTCGCCGAAAACGTCTATGCTTTTTGGGTCTTTCCAATTTGGTTGTGCAATAATGCCAACACTGTAGCCAGCCGCCTCTAGCACACGAGAAATTATTGCCGTGCCAAAAGATGGGTGGTCGATATAGGCGTCGCCACTAATATATACAAAATCGAGCTGATTAATACCACGCTCAAGCATTTCTTTTTTATTTATGGGTAAAAACATTTAGGTCTCCTATCTGTTACTCTTTGTTGTCGTTGTTTTTTATGTACTCGTCTATTTTAGTTTTTGGGTAGCCTAGTAAAAAGCCAAATTTACACGCAAGCTCATAACGCTTAATGCCAGTGTACATATTGTTTTTAATAAGGCTTTCTCTCTCGTGTTTTAAGGCTAAATAATCTAGTATACAGTTCTCTTCTTTGTAAAAAATAATAGAGTATATATTACTAGTTAAATGCTTTGCGAAAAGGTCGGTGCAAATGAGGCTGTCTTCAATATAATATTTTGTACCATATTTTTTGCAAATGTTATCTACATAACAAAGCACTTCGGTACGCTGTGCCTTGCTTACAAATGGGTGAGACAATGCAATTTTTTTAACGCCTGCCTTAAGCATTTCGTTAAAACAGTCAATTACACCCAAATTATATGATAATGAGTCGATTTTATACATCAATTCTGCACCACCTTTTTAGCATGTTATTATTGTAAAGTACTTTGTTTTATGATAAAATGGTTAAGTTAAGTCATCAATTGTTAAATGATATGCAGGAAAGAACTCTGCCATGAATATTTCTACCTCTTTTAACTTTAAATCGTTAATTGCTTTAAATGTGCTGTACTCTGCATTTACAAACTCAGTGTTTCCGCTTTTTCTCTCTTCTACACATTTTATAAGGGCAGAAATTTTATCGGCAGCTTTTAATATAGTATCGTATTTAGCATCGTCGCCACTAATGTTTAAAATGCTATCGTAAGTAGCCTTTAAATCATCGGGCAGTTTAGAACATAGGGCTTGTGCAGCTAAAATCTCAACATGTTTATAGGCTTCTTTAATATTTGAGTTGTAATATTTTATAGGGGTAGGCAAATCTCCAGTAATAATCTCACTTGCATCGTGAAACATTGCTAGCACAGCGGCACGCTCGGGGTTTAAATTTCCGTTTAGTCTTTTATTGTTAATAACGCAAAGTGCGTGTGCTATTATGGCGGTCTCAAGGCTGTGCTCACTTAAATTCTCTTGTCTGGTGTTGCGCTTAAGGCCCCAACGATTTATAAGTTTCATTCTAGATATTATTGCAAAAAAATTACTTGGCATAGTGTTAAATTCCTTTCACGGGGTTTATTAGTTAATTACTTATATTTTACTTGTATTAAGCTTATATTGCAATATAATTTTTGTTAATTGTTTGCAATTTGGTTTTTTATATTATTTTTCGAGATTTGAAAGGACGGATATTAATTTGGAAAATCTTATTTTTTCGGCAAATGTTGTAGTTCCGCTTATGCTTATCATGGCAGCTGGGTATTTGGCTAGGAGCCTAAAACTTTTAGACGCTAAAACTACCTCAATATGTAACAATTTAGTTTTTAAAATGTTTTTACCTATTCTTTTATTTAACAATACAAGAAACTGCGATGTTAGCAATATATCTGATTTAGGAATTTTTATTTTTGTAGCTGTGGCAGTTACTTTAGTTTTCGCACTTGTTACAGTTTTTACTATAGCAGTAGAGAAAGACAATGCAAAACGAGGCGTTATGATACAGGGCATTTGTCGCTCTAACTATGCGCTTTTTGGCATACCACTTGTTACTCTATTAATGCCTAATGAGGACATAAGCCTAGCCGCTGTTTTGGTAGCGCTAGTAATTCCAATTTTTAATGTTTACTCTGTATCAGTTTTAACTTATTTTGGAACAAAAAATGCAGATTTTAAAAAGATTTTTACAGAAATTCTTAAAAATCCACTTATTATAGGCACGTTTATTGGATTAATATTTATGTTCTTAAACATAGAGCTTATTCCAATGCTAGACACAACATTTAACAGTTTAGGCGGAATTGCCTCTAGCTTTGCACTATTTTTGCTTGGTGCAGGTTTTGAGTTTAAACAAGTGGCTAATGTTAAAAAGCAACTAGCCATGGTTTGCCTAGGTAGGCTTATTGTTGTTCCGCTAATTGTTCTTTCAATAGCTATTTTAATTGGTTACAGAGAAGTAGAACTAGCTTGTTTAATAGCAGTTTTTTGCTCTCCAACTGCTGCAAGTTCGTTTACTATGGCAGAGAAAATGGGTGGCAACCCAGAGCTTGCTTCGTCGGTAGTCGTGTTTACTTCTATGTTTTCTATTTTCAGTGTATTCTTCGCAATATTTATTTTTAGAGCTTTAGGCTTTATATAATTTTCTATTCACGAATTTTACTTATTCTCTGTGAACTTCTTTAATAAGTAAGCACTTCTATAGTTTGAGTGATGATTTATACGTTTTATTTTTTAGGTAAATTAGTATAATTATTATTTCTATTAAAAGAATATAATAATAAGGTTGACAAAAGGTTTTATTTTTGATAAAATAAAAATAATAATTATTATTAAAGTAAAATTAATTAGGAGGAAAAAAATGAGCAAGATTGTATTGATTGGGGCAAACCACGCAGGTTTTGCAGCTGTAAACACCATACTCAGCACTTATAAAGACAACGAGGTTGTTGTGTTCGATAAGAATAATAATATCAGCTTTTTAGGTTGTGGCATGGCACTATGGATAGGCAAGCAAATTGAATCAGGCGATGAACTTTTTTACTCAAATAAAGACGAGGTAATAAAAAAAGGTGCGACAGTTCATATTGAGACCGAGGTAAATAGAATAGATTTTGATAAAAAGGTTGTTTTTGCTACAGGCAAAAATGGCGACAGTTTTGAAGAAAGCTACGACAAACTTATTTTGGCAACAGGCTCGGCACCTATAGTTCCTAAAATTGAGGGAATAGAACTTGAGAATGTTCAAAGAGTAAAACTTTATCAAAACGCTGTAGAAGTTATTGAGAAACTTAAAAAACCGGACATTAACGACATTACAGTTGTAGGTGCAGGCTATATTGGAGTAGAGCTTGCAGAAGCTTTTAAAAGGCTTGATAAAAATGTTACCTTAATAGATGTAGCCGACAGTTGCTTAAGCACATATTACGACGAAGACTTTACTGAGCTTATGAACAATAAGCTAGTTGAGAACGGAATTAAAGTAGCTTACAAACAAAAAGTTACTAAAATTGAGGGCAATGGTAAAGTAGAAAAAGTTATTACAGACAAAGAAGAATTTAAATCTGACATGGTTATTTTAGCAGTTGGATTTACACCTAATAATGCACTAGGCAAAGACGCACTAGACCTTTTTAGAAATGGTGCTTATAAAGTTAACAAAAACCAAGAGACAAGCATTAAAGACGTTTATGCAATAGGCGACTGCGCCACAGTTTACGATAACTCTATTGATGACACAAACTATATAGCACTTGCTACTAATGCTGTACGTTCTGGCGTTGTTGCTGCTCATAATGTTTGTGGCACTGCTCTTGAGTCTGCTGGCGTTCAAGGCTCTAACGGTATATGTATTTGGGATTTAAAAATGGTGTCTACAGGCCTTACTTGTTGCAAAGCAAAAACTTTAGGCTACGACGTAGCTTGCACAGACTTTGAAGATTACCAAAAGCCTGCATTTATGAAAGAAGATAACCCAAAAGTTAAACTTAGAATTGTGTATGATAAGAAAACCCGCATAATAATAGGCGCACAAATGGCGTCTGAATACGATATGTCAATGGGTATTCATATGTTCAGTTTGGCTATACAAGAGAAAGTTACTATAGATAAATTAAAACTTCTTGACATTTTCTTCTTGCCACATTTTAACCAACCATATAACTACATCACTATGGCAGCTTTGACATCTGAATAATTTGTCAAATGTCACAAATTTGAACTAATACTAATCTTTTAAGACAATAATTAGTATAAATTAAAACTGATAAAATATTTTGCTTGATATTTTATCAGTTTTATGTTATAGTTAAAAAAATAATTTTATTAAGAGGTGATTTTTTCCTATCATGGATTCTGACAGTATAACGCTTATCGTAGCATTTATAATTTTGGTGTTTTTATCAAGCTTTTTCTCTTCAACAGAGACAGCCTACGCATCTTTAAGCCGTGCAAGGTTAAAACTAATGGTGCAAGAGGGTGAAAAGAAAGCAAAACTCGCCTATAAATTGTCCGATAGATACGATGAGCTACTTTCAACAATTCTTATCGGAAACAACATTGTAAACATTGCGTCAGCAACATTGGCAACAATATTCTTCGTAAGTCTCTTTCCTTTAAATGGGGCAACAATATCTACGGTTGTAACTACTATAATAGTTCTTATTTTTGGCGAGATAACCCCTAAGAGCATTGCAAAAGAGAACCCTGAAAAACTTGCAATAGCAGTTGCACCAATAATGAATTTTTTGATGGTTGTGTTTAAACCTTTAAACTTTTTGCTTATAAAATTTAAAGGGGTAATCAGCAAAATGCTGGGCGTACAAAACTCGGGTGGAATTACAGAAAGTGAGCTTTTAACTATAGTTGATGAAGCCGAACAAGATGGTGGAATTAACGAAACTGAGAGCACTCTTATTAAAAATGCTATTGAGTTTAACGACTTAGAGGCTACTGACATTTTCACACCTAGAATAGACGTGTGTGCAATTGATTCTAAGTTGCCAACAGCACAAATTAAAACTTTGTTTAAAGAGACAGGATATTCAAGGCTACCTGTTTATAAAGACAGTATCGACAACATAATCGGTGTAATAACAGGCAAAGATTTTCACAACCATATTTCAGGAACAGATAACGATATTTCTACTATTATGAAATCAGTAGAGTTTGTACACCCTTCTATCAAAATATCTGAACTACTAAAAGATTTGCAACGAAACAAACAGCATTTAGCTGTAGTGGTAGACGAATTTGGCGGAACAGAAGGAATAGTTACACTTGAGGATATTTTAGAAGAATTGGTTGGCGAGATTTGGGATGAACACGACGAAGTATTAGCTGCTATTCGAGACCTTGGCAACGATAGTTTTGCTGTACCTACAGAAAATGAACTAGACGAATTTTTAGAGCAATTCATAATTACAGAAGAAACCGATGCTTCTACTATTAATGGTTGGGTTGTTGAAAATATAGATAAAATTCCTGCAGTTGGAGATAAGTTTGACTTAGATAACTTGACTGTTACGGTAACTCAGGCAGAGAACCAAAAAGCCACAGAAATTGTAGTTAAGGTTAACTTTCCTAAAGTTATTGAGGAAGATGAAGATTAACTTACTAGCACTCCTTTTTAGGAGTGCTTTTTGTTTGAAAAAATTCGCATAAAAAAAGAAGCCATATCGGCTTCTTTTATAAATATAGTAATTCAAGTTATAAAACATAATTCAAAATTACGGTGTTTCAGATATTTTAACTGCCCAGTCAACAGCCTTTTTAATATCTTCATCAGTAACTTGTCCTTTTTTGAATAAAGAAGATTTAACTGTAATAGCAAGAGTTTCCCCTACTTTTTTAACGCCTTTGCTCTCAGCCATTTTAATAACAGAGTCAAGACCTGAAGTGTCTCCTGTTCCGTTTACTACATAAAAAGCTATGTATTTTGTTCTTGCAGTAGTAAGGTCTTTACAGAATTGCTCTACTGGTGCAGGAACTTTTTTATCCATCTCTATTCCGATAAAAACTACTTTTTCTCCGTCGCTTGGATATGCAGGAGGCATTTTATCAGATACGCATTGCAATTTTATGCCTATTTCAGCAGCTATAGGGTGAACAATATTATTTTTTGAACAGTGAAAAGATTTTGCTTTCATTATTATAATCATACCTTTCTTTTTTATAGATAAAACACTTATAATCACCAAACTAAAATATATATATGCTAACCCAATACAATAAGTATCTTCATAATAAAATCGTCGCTTGTTTTAAAGTGTTTAACTATATATGTGCTTTTGCACTTAAATATACCACCGATTATATCATAATTTTTAAGTATAAATATTATGAATTTATTAATTTTACACAATAATAGTTATTCTTGCACCCATATATCTATATCTATGCTCGAACTTTAATAAATATTTAGATTTGCTTTGACAAGTTAATTAAACACTGATATAATAAAATTAGCAAAGATTGTATGTAAACATATGTATATACAGTCTCATAAAAAAATTTGTTAAGGAGTGATTTTTTGGCAAAAGAAACTCTGGATACTCTAAAAAAAATAGAGGAAAAAGCAAAAATTACCGTTGAAGATGCAAAAATTTCTGGTGAAAAAATTATTGAAGATGCAAAAACTCTAAAAACGCAAAAACTTCAAGATTTAGAAAACACACTTGAAACAAAAATGAACGATACGGTAACAAAGGCCGAAAAAGATGCCGAGAGCATCAAAGCCCGCGCAAAAGAGGACAGTGAGAAAATAGTAGCTGAATTGCAAACCAGTTATAACAGTAACAAAGATGAAGCTATTAAACAAATTGTCCAAAGTATCATTTAACCCTATATCACGAATATAAAAATTCATTAAAATCAAGCAAAAACTTTGGTTTATGGCTTTTGTGCAGATTTTAAGGTTAATTTTTAATGAGTGATTAGCGTAGGTAATTTCAAGATTTTAAAAAAGGAGGTAGGTTAATGGCGATACTGCCTATGAAAAAAATCAATATTTACGGCTTGAAAAAACAGCGTAAAAGCGTAATTGAGCTTTTGCAAAGAAAAAATCAAGTAGAATTTATTGACACTGAGATTGAAGAAAAAGATAGCGAAATTTTTAGAAAAAAAGACATTTCTTCAAGCAAAAGCACTTTTGAGACAAACGAGAAGACTATTACTCAGGCAATACAAACTTTAGATAGCTTAGCAAAGCCTGAAAAAGGTACGTCTATGTTTGAGGGCAGAAAAGAAATCAGTTTAGATGAATACCGTAAAACAGAGCAAGAAGCGACAGACAATATTAAAATTGCTCAACGAATTGTTTTGTTATCTAAAAAAATAGCAGAACATAAGGCTGATATTGTTAGAAATAAAGCTTCTATCGAGGCTTTAACACCGTGGCTTAACCTTGATATCGGTATGAGGATTAAAGAAACTGATTCAACTATGGTTTTTTTAGGAACTTTACCTGAAGACTGCGACGAGAATAAATTTAGAGACACCCTTTTAGCTTTAGAACCAAAAGGCCGTGATGTTTATTTTGAAATACTCAGTCGCTCTACACAACAAACTTGTTTTTTTGCTCTTTGTCACAAAAGAATATGCGGTGAAATAGAGGCGGCTTTAAGAACTATGGGTATGAGCTATCCTGCTGCCCCAAGTAAAACTGCACCAAAAGAGAGAATAGCAACATTTAATTCAAGAATTGGCGATGCACAAGCAGAAATTGAGAAAGCTGAAACTGAGATTGTATCGTATAAAGATAAGCGCACGGCTTTACTTTATACAGGTGATTATTTGCGAATGAGAACCGAGAGATATGAAAATCTTGCTAAGCTTGTGCAATCTAGCAAAACTTTTATAGTAAAAGGTTATGTAACTGCAGAAGACAGTGAAACGCTAAAAGCAAAACTAGAACAAAACTTTATGTGTCATGTAGAAATTGAGAACCCTGACCCTAATGAGGAAGTTCCTGTTAAGCTAAAAAACAATGGTTTTGCAGCCCCTATTGAGGGTGTTATAGAAAGTTATAGTTTACCAAATAAAAAAGAGTTCGACCCATCCACAATGACCGCTATATTCTATTACTTCTTGTTTGGTTTAATGCTTTCTGACGTAGCATACGGACTTATTATGGTAATAGGTTGTGGCGTGGTACTTGCAAAATTCAAAAGCATGGAAGAAGGACTTAAAAACTCTATAAAAATGTTTTTATACTGCGGTATTTCAACGGCATTTTGGGGTTTAATGTTCGGAAGCTTCTTTGGCGATGTAATAGAGGTTGTAAGCTCAACCTTCTTTGGTGTAGAGCTTAGCACTCCAACTATTTGGTTTAAGCCTTTAAACGAGCCTATGACTCTTCTAATGTTCTCGCTTATGCTAGGAATTATACACCTATTTACAGGTCTTGCACTTAAAATGTACATGCTT
>CAYJEZ010000050.1:9037-16600 GCA_964369215.1 uncultured Eubacteriales bacterium | reverse complement strand
GTGATGAGGATAACGCAGTTTAATGGCGAAATCTACTCTTTTAGGGCGGGTTCGGGTTATATCGGTCAAGCTATATTAAGCGTTGTCCTCTTGAACGTCAACCATTACTTTTGCATTAATGCCTGAGTAAAGTTTAACGTCTGCTGTGTACATTCCAAAAGCTTTAATATCTACTTGTAATTGAATTTTTCGTTTATCAACATCAATACCATATTGATTTTTTAGTGCTACTGAAATCTCTTTTGAGGTAACAGATCCAAAGAGCTTGCCGTTTTGACCTGCTTTTGCCTTAATAACAATAGCCTTGTCTTTTAATTGCTCGGCAACTTTATTTGCATTATCTGTGTCTGTTTTAATTTTAAAGGCTTTAGATTGCTCTGCATTTTTAAGCTCGTTCATAGCTTGTGCATTTGCCTCTTTAGCAAGTTTTTTAGGGAATAAAAAGTTTCTTGCATATCCGTCAGAAGTGTTTACAAGCTCACCTTTTTTTCCAAGAGACTTTACGTCTTCTAATAATACTACTTTCATTTATATCAACCTTTCATTTTTAAATTCAAACTGTATTTATTGTAAATTGTACACCTATAATTATAACACAAAAAAATTATTGTGTCACCTAGTTTAGCGATTAATTATTCTCAGTTTTCAATTAATTTAAGCAAATTTTTAGCAAGAGGAACTACCGGCATACCAGATGGTAAAACATAATCTGCCACCTTTTTGTATATAGGCTCTCTTTGTGCGTGTAGAGTGTTAATAAACTCGGTTCTATCTTCTCGCTGCAATAAAGGCCTTTTCTCGGTTCTTTTTAGCCTTTCGTGAAGTGCCCTTAAAGGTACATCCATGTAAACAATTTTACAACCGCTATTTTTTATTATCTGAACATTTTCTTCTTTTAAAACCAGTCCTCCACCTGAGGCTATAATGACATGGTCTTTTTGGCAAAGCTCTTTAACAGCCAAGGTTTCTTGTTCTCTAAAGTAGGGTTCGCCTTTTAAATTAAATATTTCGCTTATGCTAATGCCCTCTTTTTTCTCAATATATTTGTCGGTGTCATAAAATTTATAGTTGCTTAGGTGTGCGACTTTTTTACCTACACTACTTTTTCCACAGCCCATAAACCCACAAAGTAATATATTCATTCTATCATTCCTTTTGTTAATATTTGTAACTTTTATATTATGAAGCAAAATGTATAATAGCAAATTAACAAGAAAAACTAACACAAATTAAGCGAAAAAACACATAGATATAGTTAAATTGATGTTTGACTATTAGCTTATTTGACTTTATTTCTGTGGTGTTTTCTAAGTTTATTTACTATAGTTATCAAACAATCTACAGCATTCGTTTTTTGAATCTTCACATAGTTTTAGAATATCAGACTTATTAAACTCGGCGCAATACCAAATTTTATGTGCTACAACTGCTTGAAATACAAGCATGTCTATTCCGTAAATTATCTTTTTATTAAGTGATTTAGCAGTTTTTAAAAGTACAGTGTCGTGTGGGTTATAAACAGCGTCGAATACGCTGTCGCATCTGCCAATAAAGTCTTTTCCAACCACGCAGTCGTCACCATTAGGGTACATTCCTACACTAGTTGCGTTTATTAATAGTTGAGCACTCATACTAGCCTCGCATTCGGTTATGCTTAAGTAATCACTGTTATTAATTTTTTCTGATAATAACCTAGCTTTATCTTTGTCTCTTGCGGCTATAATTATTTTAACTCGATATGGCTCTAAAGCAAAAGCTATAGCCCTAGCAGCACCGCCCGTGCCTAAAATTATTACAGTGCCCTCTATTTTAACTCCTGCATTTTCTATTGCGGTTATACAGCCAATTCCATCTGTGGTATATGCACTTAAAACTCCGTTGTCGTTTTTTATAGTATTAGCAGAGTTGTAGCGAATGGCGTCGTCTGCAACACTATGGGCTATATTCATTATTGCGCTTTTGTGGGGTATGGTTACATTTAATCCGTCGTAGCTTAATAATAGTTCTTTGTTTTCAACTACATCTTTAATATTCAGCACGTCATAAGAAGGCTTATAACCACTTAAAGTAAATAATCTTTTATGAATAAAAGGTGACATTGTGTGCTCAATAGGATGACCTATAACTGCAAATTTAGTGATTTTCATATGTTGCTCCTCAATATATAGTATAACTAAAAAAATAAAAACATTTTTTGTAAAAATTTTATAAAAACACTTGACAAAATAATAGTAAATAAAATAGAATGTAAACATAGAAATTTACATCAAATTGTACCACAATAAATTTATCTTGTCTATACTTTGAGTAAGTGAAGACAAGAATATAATTGAATAAAACATAAAAAGGAGTATTATTATGGTATTTGAAAAACTAAAAGCTATTCTTAGCGACCAATTTGACGTTGAAGAGGACACAATAACAATGGATACTGATTTGTCAGACGATTTAGGTGCAGACTCACTAGACGTAGTAGATTTACTTATGTCTATTGAAGATGAGTTTGAAATTGAGATTCCTGACACAGAGGTTGAGAACATCAAAACTGTTGGGGCAATTGTTTCTTATATAGAGGCAAGACAATAAGACAAATTTAAGCTTGCAGTTGTTTACTGCAAGCTTTTTTCTTTTAAGCAAACAACTAAAAATTCAACTTGATTTTTTAGTTGTTTTAATATAAAATGAAAATAAAAAGGGGTTGTTACAAATGATAGATAAAAACTGCGCATATTGTACTGAGGGAGAACTATTAGATGTATTCGGAATTAAAATTTGCGACTTAGGAGTTTCTAAGTTATATTTATTTAAAGAGCAAAGCCATAAGGGTAGAGTTATAGTGGCTCATAAAGACCACGTGAGCGAGATTGTTAATTTGTCTGACGAGCAACGTGACTTATTTTTTGCAGATGTAAACAGGGCTGCAAAAGCATTACATCAGGCTTTTTCACCTCAAAAAATCAATTATGGAGCGTATGGAGACACAGGTTGTCACTTGCATTTTCATTTAGTTCCAAAATACATTGATGAATTTGAGTGGGGCACAACCTTTGCGATGAACCCAGAGCAAAAAACTTTAACTGAAGATGAGTATAACTGTATAATTGAAGAGATTAAAAAATACCTTTAAATTGTTAGCTTAATGCATTAATCAAAATGGGCTGTGAATTTCACAGCCCATTTTCTTATATAAGTGCTAAAATTTTAGGTTTTGGCAATGCCCCTACGGCTTGGTTTGTAATCTCTCCGTTTTTCATTACTAAAAGTGTAGGTATGCTCATAATTGAGTATTGCTTTGCAAGATCTTGCTCTTCGTCTACATTTATTTTGCATACTTTTATATCAGGTCTTTCTTCTGCAATTTGCTCTAAAATTGGACCGACCATTTTGCAAGGACCACACCAAGGCGCCCAAAAATCTAAAAGTACCGGAGTAGAAGCTTTTTTTACTTCCTCTTCAAAATTTGCATTTGTAACTTTGTATACAGCCATAAGTATTCTCCTTTATTTTTACTTTATTTATTATTAATGATAAATGTTTTGTATATACTACCTACTAAAATAGCATAGGTATTTTATACTCATTAAATTATACTTAGTATAACCTCTTAATATGAATATATTATAAACTAAAAGTTAAAAAATAGTAATGATTGCTATTTTGTGCAAGGTTTATTTAAAAGTTAAATAAAATAAAAATATTTTATTTACATGAAACATTATACCATACTAAAGCGTGTTATGTATATAGAGTTAGTTAAATATTTATTAATCTTACAATAAACAGAAAAAAAGGATGGTGTATTTATGAAAAAGAACATAGGTGTAGTGGTTGCGTTTGTAGCTTTGCTACTTTTAGCGCCTATTGGGGCATTGTTTGTTAATGGTCAAGACAAACAGGTAACAGAGAATAACCCGTATAAAGAAATTTATTTAAAACTTGCTGAGATTTACGGAGAAGACTATGACTACTACGATTATGATGATTACTATTATACTGAAGGGGGATTTTTTGAGAATCTATTTGCTAGTTCCGACTCTGACGATGCAGTAGCAGAGAGCACAACCGCAGACTCGGGCGCTGGAGAGGATGCTGATATGGGAGCAGTGGAAGAGAGTGAAACAGACTTCTCTAAAACTAACACTCAAGAAGAAGCGGTAGACGAGGCAGATATAATTAAAACAGACGGAGAATATATCTATTATTTAAGAGATAACGTGGTTCATATTATAAAAGCAGATGGAAGAGATTTAGAAGAGCACTCTACTATTGAAAATGAGCTTTATATAAAAGACATGTACCTTAAAGACGACAAGCTTGTTTTAATTTGTGAGCAAAATCAAGCTTATGATTTAAGCGATAAAGACGATGAAACTATTCTTCGTGCAGCAGAAATATTTATTTATGATATAAGCGACAGAAAGCAGCCTGAATTAGAGAATAAGTTCTCTCAAAGTGGTAATATGAGTGAAACAAGGCTAGTTGGCTCTAATCTTTATATTATAAGCAATAAATTTGACCATGTGCTTACAGACCCTCAAGAGTATGAGAATTATATTCCTCTTTTATCAAAAAATGGAGAAAAGGAGCTTATTGCTCCTGAGGACATTTATGTAAACACTAAAAACGCTGATGCGAATGATATTTTAGTTGTAAGCGCAGTAGATATAGACAAAGGTGTGATTATTTCTTCAAAGGCGATATTAGGCTATTCAAACACTGTGTATTGCACTACACAAAACTTATATTTAACTGGCTATACAGATTTAAGCACAGAGGGTGTTTCAAACTATGGCACACATATTATGAGGTTTAGCTTGAATGATGGAAATATTAAATTAGCTGCTGAGGGTGAAATTCCGGGCTCTCCTGATGGGCAATTTTCGTTTAATGAGTACGCAGGGCATTTAAGGGTTACTACAACCTCAGAAAAACAAACACTTATTATTGAAGACGATGAATACGAAGACATTGAAACAATTGTAGCAGAAGAAGACAGTATAGCGGTGTCGAGTTGGAATGATTCAGATACAGTTAGCAACCTATTTGTACTAGATATGAATTTAGAAATTGTTGGCAGTGTAGAAGATTTAGCGAAAGGCGAGAGGCTATATTCAACAAGATATATTGGCAACATGGCATACTTTGTAACATTTAGAAATGTTGACCCATTGTTTGCTGTTGACATTAGCGACCCACACAATCCAAAGCTGATGTCAGAGCTTAAAATTCCAGGGTTTTCTGACTATATGCACCCATATGGAGAGGGCAAACTTTTAGGCGTAGGAATGAACGCAGACCCTGAGAATGGCGCAACAGATTATGTTAAGCTGTCTATGTTTGACATTAGTGACCCAGAGGAGTTAAGCGAAGAGCATATTCTTATTACAAGTGCATATCATTCGCCTTTATTATACGACCACAAGGCAGGGCTTATAGATGTAGAGAAAAATATTATTGCTTTTAGTGCTGATGATAATTACCTCATTTACTCATATGATGAAAAAGAGGGATTTGCACTTGAAAGTTCGATAAAATTCGCAAGCTCATACTACTCTAGAGGCATATACATTGGAGACATTATTTATATAGTAGCTTACGACGGAATTGCTACTGTTGATATAAATGACTTTGAATTTGATGTAAACTTCTTCTTTTAAAAAACTAAATTAAACATTTAGTAGTCTTAGGTGTTGTAAACGTAGCAAGTTTATGCTGACTTCACAAAAAATCGGTTAGCACTTAATAAATTAATTAAAAACAAATTGATTTCTCAGTATATGGGGGTTAATTTGTTTTTATTTTATGAAAAAGTAGTATATTACATATTTATTATTATATCAAAAAATTCCTTGGCTAGTATGAAATTCTTGCTTAGTACTTACAATAAAATACCCCCTATGCTAGTTACTTATTTTTCTAGCATAGGGGGGAAGTGTAAGCTTTATTGACTTTTTATACTATATATTATTTAGGAGGCAATAGATAGTATTTTAATGTGAAGACAAAACTAATTAAATATAAATCAAGATAAAACTAAGCTAAATATTATTTCTGTTATTTCTCAAGATTATACAATAAAACATTATTCGTACTCTACAACATTTACCCAACGAAGCAAGAAGTCTTTCTCGTCTGACTTGCCTTTTACAAGTTGTGATGCCGCTACAATTGGTAGCCATTTTTGCACATATTGTCTAGCTGTGTCGCTTTTTTTGCAGAAACAATCTAAATACATATCGGCTACTTTTTCTTTGCCAGCTAGGCAGAAAGTTAGGTAAGTTCTTGCAGCGTCTGCTGCTGCATTACCTTGTGTTGCATGTGCCCAGTCTAAAATAAAGGCTGTTCCGTCTGCTCTAATAACAACGTTTGCAGGTGTAAAGTCTCCGTGGCAAAGTTTTGTGTGTTTTGGCATGCTCTCCAGTCTTGTGTGTAGCTCGTATCTAATAGTAGCGTCTAAGCCAGACTCAGAAATTTTTCTTTGCATTTTATCTTTTAATTTGTTTAAAAGAGGAGATTTTTTCTCATGAATACTTAGTTGGATATCAACAAACATGTCTAAATATTCATCCATTTTATGGGGGTTTTCTTCCATAAGCTCTTTAATAGTTTTACCTTCGGCATACTCTGTTACAATAGCCCATTTATTATCAATTTTTTTTATCTCTTCTACGCCCGGAATGTCAAGGCCTGTCTCTTCTACCCTAGCAAGGTTTAATGCCTCGTTTAATATATCTGCTTTTGAGTAGCCCTCGTTAAAAACCTTTACTGCGTAGTCACCGTCTCTGTAAACGGTTTTTGTGCTTCGTTTTGCTAAAACATTATCAAGATTCATTGCTGCTTCCTCCCTTATTTACCATAGTAAGTGTTTAGATATATTTCTTTGATGTCTTTGAATAGTGGGTATCTTGGGTTTGCGCCTGTGCATTGGTCATCAAAAGCATTCTCAACCATCTCATCAAGAGTAGCCATAAAGTCTTCCTCTTTAATTCCGTAGTCTTTAATAGATTTTTTAATGCCTACATGTGCTTTTAATTTCTCAATACCTTCAATAAAGTTCTCTACTGTATCCATGTCATCTTTACCACTGAACCCTGCAAATCTTGCAAGCTCTGCGTATCTCTCAATAGCTTGTGGGTATTGATATTGTGATAGTGTACCCATTTTTTGTGGGCTCTCTACTGCGTTGTATCTAATAACATGGCTCATTAATAAAGCATTTGCAACACCGTGTGGTAGGTGGTGGTAAGCTCCTAGTTTGTGAGCCATTGAGTGGTTTAGTCCTAAGAATGCATTTGCAAACGCCATACCAGCTAAAGCAGAAGCCTCTGCCATTTTCTCACGAGCAAATACGTCAGTTCCGTTGTCGTAGCAAGTTGGTAAGAATTTGAATACGCTCTTAACTGCTTTCATAGCAGGTCCGTCTGTAAACTCGTTAGCAAATACAGATACATAAGCCTCTACAGCATGTGTTAATACGTCAATACCAGAAGCACTTGTTAGGCCTTTAGGTTGGCTCATCATGTTGTCTGTATCAATAATAGCCATGTCAGGCATTAGCTCGTA
>CAYJEZ010000050.1:0-8937 GCA_964369215.1 uncultured Eubacteriales bacterium | reverse complement strand
AAGAAAGTATCTGTAACAATAAATGCTTTTTTCTTAAATAAATCTGTTTTAAGTTCGTCTAAAGCTATTGGCATACAGCCTTTTTTAAAGTAAACCTTGTCTGGTGTTCTAAACCAAAGCATATTCTCTCTCCTCTCAGCAACGGTTTTAATATTAATTAGGTGTTTAACTCCAACGTTCTCAGAAACTGAGTTACCGCCCCAAGAACCACAACCTAGAGTTAGAGAAGGAGCTAGTTTAAAGTTGTAAAGGTCACCAATACCGCCGTGTGCTGAAGGTGTGTTAACTAGAATACGGCAAGTTTTCATAGCTTTGTAGTATAAATCTAGTTTCTCTTTTTGATTAATATCTATATAAAGTGAAGCTGTATGGCCGTAACCGCCATCACGAATAAGCACCTCTGCTTTATCAATAGCCTCGTCAAAAGTTTTTGCTTTGTACATTGCAAGAACTGGAGAAAGTTTCTCGTGTGCAAATTCCTCTGTAAGCTCTACGCTCTCTACCTCGCCTATAAGAATTTTAGTATCCTCGGCTACTTTAACTCCTGCAAGCTCAGCGATTTTAAATGCAGTTTGTCCAACAATTTTAGCATTTAATGCACCGTTTATAATAATAGTTTTTCTAACTTTTTCTGTCTCTGCTTTGTTTAAGAAGTAGCAGTTTCTTTTTAAGAACTCAGCCTTAACTTCTTTATATACGTCTGTTAAAGCAATAACTGCTTGTTCAGAAGCACAAATCATACCATTATCAAATGTTTTTGATTGAATGATTGAGTTAACAGCCATTCTAACGTCTGATGTACTGTCTATAATAGCCGGTACGTTACCAGCTCCTACGCCTAGTGCCGGTTTGCCTGATGAGTAAGCTGCTTTAACCATGCCAGGGCCACCTGTTGCTAGAATTGTATCAGCTTCTTTCATAACTAGGTTGGTAAGCTCTAATGAAGGAACATCTATCCAAGCAATAATTCCCTCTGGTGCACCTGCTGCTACAGCTGCCTCTAAAACAGTTTTTGAAGCTGCAATTGTACAATTTTTAGCTCTTGGGTGAGGGCTTATAATAATACCATTTCTACTTTTTAGGCAAAGTAGTGTTTTAAATATAGCTGTAGATGTTGGGTTAGTTGTAGGAATAACAGCAGCTATAACTCCAATTGGGTCTGCTATTTTTGTAATTCCAAAAACTTTATCTTCTTCAATAACACCACAAGTTTTTGTGTCTTTGTATGTGTTGTAAATATACTCAGATGCATAGTGGTTTTTAATAACTTTATCTTCTACTACACCCATACCAGTTTCTTCTACTGCCATTTTAGCTAAAGGAATTCTAGCTTTGTTTGCTGCTAGTGATGCGGCTTTAAAAATTTTGTCTACTTGCTCTTGTGAGTAAGTAGCAAAAATAGCTTGAGCCTCTCTTACTCTTTTTAAAGCTGCATTAAAGCTCTCTACACTGTCTACCAATTCATAGCCTTTGTTTACGTTCATACTTTTTGACCAACCTTTCTATATTATACAATTTAGGTTTTTACTTGCTATAATTTTTTGCTAAATGATTAGATAATAGTGCCATAGAAGCTGCCATATTCTCATTATGAACAAGCACATCGTTAGGGACCAAAAGCTTTACAGAACTAAAGTTCCATATCGCTTTAATCTCGCATTTAACAAGCAAATTCGCCACAGCTTGGGCGTTATCATCTGGCACTGTAACAATGCCGATTTTAACTTTACTTCTTTTACAAAAATTTTCACACTTGTTAATTGGTAATAGAAGTTTATTACTTGCTCCTTCTTTAAGCGCTTCTTCGTCTACATCAAATGCAGCTAAAATATTAAATCCGTAGTCTTTAAAGCCTTCAAAAGAAATAAGTGCCTTTCCAAGCTTACCTGCTCCAATTATTATTGCATCATTTACGCTGTTATATCCTAAAAAGCAACCTATTTCATTAATAAGCACAGATTTGTTGTATCCTACCTTTGGTTTTCCTGATGAACTTATTGAAGCTAGGTCTTTTCTAACCACCACGTGGTTTAAATTAAGCGCTTCTGCAATTTTTGTAGCAGATATATTTTCGTCTTCACCAATTAGTAAAGGTTTTATATAATTATAATACTGAGTTAATCTTTGTAAAGATTGTCTAGATATCGTCTTCTCAAGCATTATCATCATCCTTTCTCTTTGGTTTTAACTTGACTTTATTTTAGCATAGCTTTTTGCTTGTGTATATGCCAAAGATTATATATCGATATAATCTTATCGATATATAAAGTGCAAATGAAATACAAGTTTTTTTATTTTTTTATTTTTTTGTGCATATTGACTAAATGATAAAGAAGCTGCCAAAATTGACAGCTTCTTTATTAAACACGGCTAAGTGCAGATTTCTTTTTTAGTTTTACATTATCTAAAAAAATTCGCTCCTCTAAAGAGGCAGAAAAAACATTTTTAGTTATTAAAAAATCCAAATATCTTCTACTACTCAATCCCTCTACATGAAAATTCTTATAATCAAATCTTCTTAAATAGCTATCATGCATGTCAGACATCCACATGTAAGAGTCGGGTACGCTGTCGGCTAAATCAAATGCACTTGCTCTGTCGTACACAAAAATTCGCTTTTTACCGTCAAATTCACGTTCTTCTCTTTTTGTTATTCCTAAGGCAAACGAGTCTCCGTACCTTATTTCAATAAGGTTTTCAAACTCTTCTTTGCTTATAATTTCACTTATGTTATTCTTTTTAGAGGTGATAGGGCTTACCTTGAATTTTGTTATTTGCTCATAAGCAAGCTCTTTTGAGTCTAGTAAATAAGTAAGGTTTTGCTGATGCTCTTCTCTAACCCTTACTATTCCAATTCTCGAGTCACCTCTCACAACATTTTCTATAACAGTTCCAACACTCGCCTCTTTATAATTAATTTCTACTTCTTTTTCGTCATCAAGTCCTGCTACAGTTTTTGCAAAAGCAGACGCCAAATAGCTAGAGCGTGGGGCAGATATAGTAAGGTTTATCTTCTTTTTGACATCTGTTCTGTAGGCAGTATGTAAATTTTCAAACCTTAGCAATATTTTACCAGCTTCTCTTAAAAAAGCCACTCCTTGAATTGTTGGAGTAATACCTTTAGAGGTTCTTCTAAAAATTTTTATGCCTATGCTGTCCTCAAGCTCTTTAATGCTTCGGCTTAAATTGGGTTGCCCCATAAATAGGTTTTCAGCTGCTTTTGTTATAGAGCCTGTCCTCTCTACTTCAATAGCATATTTTAAATGTAGAATATTCACACAAAATCATCCTTTCTTTATTAAAACTATAAAAAATACCTCGCACTATAAAAGCTCTCTAAATTTAGCTGGACTAGAACCGACATTTTTTTTAAAAACATAACCAAAATAACTACTGTCACAAAAACCTACCGCTTTTGCTATATCTGCCATAGGCATACTTGTGTCGTGTATAAGTTGTTTTGCTCGGTTTACCCTGTAAACCGTTAAATAATCACAAGGAGAAATATGAAACTCTTCTTTAAAAACTCTACATATATGCTGTTTACTATAACCTAAAGTTTCAGACATTTCCTCTAGCCCTATGTTGCTCATGTAATTACCATGTATAAAGTCGAGCGTTCTATTATGAAGTTCACCTTTATCTGAAACATCTTGGCATAGTTCTGTAGCTAAGCTGTATAATAAAGAAGAAACTTTTATCGAAGTATCGGTAGTGGGATTTTGAGCTTCAAAAAATATTTGATGATAATACTTAAAAAACAAATCTCCTCTGAGATTATAAATATAAGGAGGCTTAAGCATTTTTTTTACTATATCAAATTCATCTTTAAATATTATCCAAGAAGTGTGCCAATTTTTACTAATGGCATAGTATTTGTGTGGTTTATCTTTATCTAGTAAAAAAACTGTCCCTACTTTAAAGTCATGTTCGCTTCCGTCTAAAATCATTTTTCCAACACCGCTTTTTGAGCACATTAAGTGATAGCCCAAATATTCCTTATCTCGGCTTACTGATATTTCGTCGTCTTTTTCTCCTACTGCAACAATTTCAAACGGAATATACCTGCTAGTAGAAGGAGATAAATATATGTTATTCATCATAAAAGGCGCTCCTTTTTAAGCTATGATTTCGCAAGAGGTAAAATGTTCATATTCTTATATCTTATACATATATCTTTATATTGATATAGATATAAATTATTGATACAATACTATTATAACAACATTGAAAGGCGTGGTCAACATGACAGCGAGAGAAATAATACAAAAAAGATTTAAGCACGAGGGTACACAAACTACCCCTTATATAGTTAGTTTTGAACCTGAGTTAAGAAAAAAGTTAAATGACTATTACAAATGTGAAGACTGGGAACAAAATTTACTAAGAAAATTTACTTGCAATCATTTATTTGTAGATACAGTAGGGATGAAAAAATTAGATGATATATATTCAAAAGATGCATACGGTGCATTGTGGAGAATGGATAGAAAACCATGGCATTTAGACAAGCCTCCTCTTGATGAGCCTGAAATTGGTGATTATAAATTTCCTACCCCTGAAAGTTTTGTTGAGCCTATTTTTGCAAAAAAAGCAGAGGCCATAAAAAAATATGAGGCAGATAACGAGCATTACCGAGTAATTGCAATGGGTTGGGGTATTTTTGAGCATACTTGGAGACTTAGAGGTTTTGAAAATGCTCTTATGGATACAATAACAGACGAAGATTTTTACAAAGATATAACAGAAAAGCTTACAGATAACTATGTAGCTATGCTAAAAGCTTGTGAAGACGTGCCAGCAGACGCTTATTTATTTGGTGACGACTGGGGAGACCAACGTGGAGTGATTATAGGTAGAGATAACTGGGTGAAATACATAAAACCTTGTTGGGCTAGAATATATGACGAAGTGCACAGGCAAGGTAAAATAGCAATTCAGCACTCATGTGGTAGTATAGTAGATATATACGACGATTTGTATGAAATTGGAATGGATTGCCATGAGAGTGTTCAGCCTGAGGCATATGGTATGGCACCTGAAATACTAAGAGAAAAGTATAAGGGCAAAATATCTTTTTGGGGTTGTTTAGGCTCGCAAAGCACACTTAATTTTGGAACGCCAAAAGAAATAGAGGCAGAAATTATTAGGTTACACAATCTATTTAAAGATGATGGAGGATATTTATTAGCACCAGCGAAGCCACTAATGGATGAAATGAAAGTAGAACAGGCAGTTGCAGTAATTGAGACACTAGCAAAACTTAACTCGTAGTGTGTGCTATAATAAGTGTTATGACCAAAAAATAATATACAAAATATATAGGGTGCGAGCACATAGTGTCGCACCTAAATTAGTTTATTCTTTTATCAAGTAACCTGATTATTCACAGCATATTTTATCATGATATATAAGCTAGTGTGTTAATTGGTAAAAGCAAGCTAAAAAATATGTGTATACTTTAATTAATAAAGTAGAATTTAGGAATATTTTTAGTTATTTTATAGAAAATGATATGAATTCTTGTTTTTTGCTTAATTTATTGATATAATTGTTGTAGTTATATATTTAATTAATTTGTGACAATATTTTTTAGAAAGCGAGTGTACGCTATGCCTTCTGAAGCGAATATTATTTTTGATATTATCAGTATTGCGTTAATTTTTGTGTACCAGTTTATTTTGTTTTCATATGTATCAAAGATTTTACTAAGGCCTAAGAACAATAAATTGGTGTTTTTGCTTTTGACTATAATTAATGCAACACTCTTATATTTGTTTTTATTCTTTCAGCTTCCAATTTCGTGGTTATATATTTTTATTATGATTGCGCTAACAATAGAATTTAAAATGATATCTAGTGCTGATATTATTCAAAGTCTTTGTGGCTCTACAATAGTAGCTATGCATATAGCCACTATTAATGCACCTATAATAAATATTGTGGCGTCTGCTTATGAGATAACTCCATTTTATGGAGTTTATCAAAACGACATAACACAATTTATTTCTATAGGTGCTACTTGTGGCGTGTTGATTATAGCTATGTTAACAGTAGATAAGCTAATTCCACATCTTTCTATTCAGCGAATAACAACCCGAAATAAGTACTCTGTATTAATGTTAATATGCACTTTTACTATTTTGCTGTACCAAGCTATTTCGGTTAATTTTATAATTACAGATGAAATTTATCGTGGGCAACTGATAATGGCTCTTGCTACCTCATCTACCTGCATTGTGTGCTTTTACTTTGCATTTTTATATGCAATGAAGCTATTAGATGCCAATTTGTATAAAAGATACTCTGACAATGCCATAGAAGAACGCAAGAAAATTGACTCAATAAAAGCGTCTCTTTCAAACAAAATAGAGAGAGATAGTCTTACTAATACGTATAACAGAAAATTTGTTTTTTCTATGCTTGAAGAGATGTGCGAACAAAGTTCAACGACAGAATTTAACGTTTTGTTCGTAGATATTAATGCACTTAAATATGTAAATGATAATTATGGTCACGAATGTGGAGACAGGCTTATTATTAAAATAGCAAAAGCTATTACAAATGCAGTAAGAGAAGACGATGTAGTAGCAAGAATTGGTGGAGATGAGTTTCTTGTTATTTTATGCGACTCTACACAGGAGAGTTGTATAAAAATAGTAGATAGAATTTACGCTAATATTGAAATGCAAAATAATACAGAGAATTTTCCTATTTCTGCTAGTGTGGGCTCGATTTTCGTAGATGAAGAAGTAAAGAAAAAAGGCGATAAGTACATTATATCAGTAGCTGATGAGAATATGAGGATTAATAAGGCTTTGTATTACAAAAGAAAAGAGGAGGGAGGAAAGTGAGTGTTTTTTTATGGATAATTTTTGCAATATCATTTTTCCTTTACCATGTTTCAACTTTCTCTTATATGGCTTATATGTTCCAAAACAATAAGTATCCTGTTATAGCAGGCACGTTTTGTGCAGTAGTAAATTTTGCGTTTTGGGCTTTCTTTATTACAAACTTCTCTGTAGAGTATGAGTATTTAGCTTTAGTTTGTTGGGTGTTGTTGTTAGGGCTTGAGTCGAAACTGCTTTTTAAAATTAAAAAGCTTCACATGATTTTTATAGCCGTTACATTTACAATTAATATATTTGCAAAAAGGCTTATAGTAGTGGGGATAATGGCTTTGCTTAATCACCAAAGCATACCCTTGGCTTTTGAGAGTATCGAGTTAAAATTACTTGTAACTATAATTACTTGCTCTATGTCAATTGGAACAATTAATTTAGCCAGAAAAATGATTTCCCGTGTTCACCTTGACACTATACTAGCTGATAAGCAGAATATGGTTTTTTTAACTACTGTATTATCAATACTTTTTATTTCTCTATTTGTTTCTTTTTTAACTTATGGCTCAATGAGTACAGGAGGAGATATTCTCTACCATCATATATTTACAGGCACGTTTAATATTTTAGCTTTTGCACTGTTTATAATTTACGCATACTTTTTTGCCGATTTAAGATTGTTTACACAATCTTACTTAGAAGTATCACAAAAAAATAAAGAAGATATTGATATAGTTAAAAAATTGGAAAACGAAGCAAATGTAGATGGACTTACAGACCTATATACAAGAGAGTATGCCAACAATATTATGCAGCAGTACAATATTGAAGACAAAAAATTTTTCGTGTGTTTTATTGACTTAGACGGTTTAAAGATTGTAAATGATGAACATGGACACGAAGAAGGTGACTTTTATATTAAAGAAGTTGCTGAAATAGTAGTTAATTATTTTAATGACGATATTGTTTGTAGGTATGGCGGAGATGAAATTGTAGTGGTAGGGTACTATGAACATGAAGAAGAAGTAACATTAAAATGCTTAAAGTGCTACAATGCAGTTTCTAAAATTCCTAGCAACTACGATAAGCCATATAAAACCTCGGTTAGCTATGGAGTAGCGTTTAGGTCTTATGATGAACGTTTAAGCTCTGAACAACTTATTGCTATTGCTGACGCAAGAATGTATGAGTTAAAATCTAAAAATAAAAAGCATAGAAAAGTAGTTTCTCCAAAATATAATTAGTTATAGCTATGAAGCACAGAAAGGGTATCAATTTAAAGAACTTGATATATACTTAATATGAAAACAGTATTGTTCATTAATGCTTGTGTGAGAAAAAATAAATCGAGAACACTAAAAATTGCCTACACTTACTTAAATAAGTTAAAACAATCGCAGGATATTAACATAATTTCTTGCGATTTAAGTAAAGAGGATATTAAATTTTTAACTGAAAAAAACTTTGATGAATATGGAAGCACGGTTCTTAATCATGACTGCTCTTTAGCAAAAGAATTTGCTAAAGCAGATGAAATAGTGATTGCTGCTCCTTTTTGGGAATTTCTATTTCCAGCATTATTGGCTGCTTATTTTGAAATGGTCTCAATACCAAACATTGCATTTGAATACACTCCAACTGGAAGTAGAGGACTATGCAAAGCAAATAAAATCACTTATATATACACAGCGGGAGACATTTTAAATGAAGATGATAAATTGTGTGAAAAGTATGTAATGCGACTAGCAAAGCTTTATGGGATACCTAAAGTTGAGGTGTTTTTGGCTGAAGGTCTAGACATTGAGACAAGAAACGCCGATGAAATAGTAGAAAAAGTTTGTATTGAAATAACAAATAATACTTAAATAATATGCAGATGTGCCCAAGTGGAAGAAAAGGGTTTGTGCTTGAAATGTTGGGGGCTTAGCCTCTAGTAAAAAGCCATAAACCCGAATGCTTACAGAGTTTTGAGGCTATCAGCAATTAGAAAAAAGTCAGTGCTCACACTTTGCTTACAGTTATCCGAAAAATAAAATAATATGGAGATGTACCCAAGTGGCTGAAGGGTCCGGATTCGAAATCCGGTAGGTCGGTT
>CAYJEZ010000049.1:0-16825 GCA_964369215.1 uncultured Eubacteriales bacterium | reverse complement strand
GAGATAATAAACGAGCTTTCAAATATCGCAAAAATATATGAAATTTAATTAAAACAAATACAACGGTGTTGCAACAATAAGTTGCAACACCGTTTATATTAAATATATTAGCCTTTTTCTCTTAACTCTACACGTCTTATTTTACCGCTAATAGTTTTAGGTAGCTCATCAATGAACTCTACTATTCTAGGATATTTATAAGGTGCTGTGTGGCTTTTAACGTAAGTTTGAATTTCTTTTTTAAGCTCGTCAGACTGCTCTGTACCTTTTGTAAGCACTATAGTAGCCTTTACAATTTGACCTCTAACTGGGTCTGGCACAGGGGTAACAGCACATTCTAAAACATAAGGAAGCTCCATAATTACGCTTTCAATCTCGAAAGGTCCTATGCGGTATCCAGAAGACTTAATTAAATCGTCTGTTCTACCAACATACCAGAAGAAGCCATCTTCATCTCTCCAAGCTGTGTCGCCTGTGTGGTACACTCCGTCTGCAAAAGCTTCGTTTGTTTTTTCTTCATTTTGATAATAACCCATAAACAGTCCATTTGGCTTACCATTATCATATCTAATAATAATTTCGCCTGTTTCGCCGTCTGGTGCGCTTGTGCCGTCTGGCAATATAATATCCATGTCATACTGTGGGTTAGGCATACCCATAGAGCCTGGTTTTGGTATTGTTCCTACTGGGTTATAAACAGCAAGTGTTGTCTCTGTTTGGCCAAAGCCCTCCATTAGGCTAAGTCCTGTAGCATCTTTCCAACGCTCGTAAACCTCTGGGTTAAGTGCCTCTCCAGCTACTGTTGAGTGCTCTATGCTTGTTAAATCAAATTTAGATAAATCTTCTTTTATAAAGAAACGATACATAGTAGGAGGCGCACAGAATGTGGTTATTTTATGCTTAGCAAACATTGGAAGAATATTGTTTGCTTCAAATTTATCGAAGTCATATGTGAAAACTGCACCTTCACATAGCCATTGTCCGTAGAATTTACCCCATACAGCCTTGCCCCAGCCAGTGTCAGATATTGTAAAGTGAAGTCCCTCTGGGTTTACGTTGTGCCAGTACTTAGCTGTTACATAGTGCCCTAAGCCGTATTTATGGTTATGTTGAGCTATTTTGGGGTAGCCTGTAGTGCCAGAAGTGAAGAACATTAAAATAGGCTCATCACCTTTTGAGGTCTCTTCAGTTCTAGGGAACTCTGCAGAGAACTTCTCAATATCTTCATCGAAGTTAAACCAACCATCTTTTTTGCCATTCGCCATAATTAATATAGGCTTGTTGTCGTTCATTTTATCTCTAGAAGACATGGCCTCATCAGAAACAGTGCCGTCTCCTGTACATACTAATGCAGTTACTCCGGCAGCTTCAAATCTATAAGTGAAATCATGCTCTGTTAAAAGATTAGTTGCAGGAATAGCTATTGCACCCATCTTATGAAGTGCTACCATACAGAACCAGAATTGATGATGTCTTTTTAAAACAAGCATTACTTTATCGCCTTTTTTAATTCCAAGGCTTGTGAAATAATTAGCAGCCATGTTAGAATATTTTGTCATATCAGAGAATGTAAAACGTTGCTCTTTAAAGTCGTTTCCTATATGAAGCATTGCAAGCTTATCTGGATTTTTAGCTGTAATTGCATCTACAACATCATAACCAAAGTTGAAATCGTCATCATTTTTAAAGCTAATACTCTCTAAAATTCCATTTTCATCAAGTTTAGGCACTACGAAATTCATCGCTACGGTATTGTCTGCTCTGGCTTCTTTTCTTTGATTCACAAATTTTAAGAAATGGTCCTCACTTTCTTCATGAGCCTCACCACGCATAACTACAGCATAAATTTGTGCCTCTTTTCCATCTACAGCCACCATTCCATGCGGTTGTGAGCTATCGTAATAAATAGTGTCGCCCTCTTCTAAATATTCTACATGCTCACCTATTACAAATTTAATTTTTCCTTTTAGAACAATGTCAAGCTCTTGCCCAATATGAGCTGTTTTATATATTTCTTTATCATCATAGTCTTTAACATATGGAATGGTAACAAAATATGGTTCTGCAATTTTATCTTTAAAAAGTGGAGCCATATTCAAATACTCAAAACCTTCGTTTCTTGTAATAGGTAGGCCTTGATTTTTTCTTGTAACGCTATGGCTTGATAGCGTAGGGCTAATTCCTGCAATAAGGTCTGTTGGGTCTACATCGAATTTATTAGCACATTCATAAATAAAAGTAAAACTAAAGTCAGACTCTCCGCTTTCACATTTAATATATTCTTCTAAACTTACACCTGTAGTTTTTGCCATTTCTTCTTGAGAAATACCAATGATTTCTCTCATAGTTTTAATTCGGTCTGCCACCTCATGAAGTTGCTTTTTTAAGTTAGTTGCTTCCATAGTTTTCTCCATTCTGCCTAAATTTTTTTTATAATAGTATAGGCGATATATTTTAAAGGGTATAACTGTATTAATAAAATTATTCTCCGCTATAATAATCTACTTCATCTTCAAGTTTAAAAAGTTTATTTACATCTTTGCCCCAAACTCCTATTTTATTAGAGTCAGGATAGAAACAAACATCAAGATCATTTTTTGTTCCAAAATCAATATATTTTAGCATTTCACTGTCTGAGCTGTTTGTAAGTTTATGAGCTCCTTTTTCATTAGCTGGAAAATAAATAATATCTCCTGCACAAACAGAACTCTCTCCCTCTGGTGTTCTAAGAACTCCTTCACCGCTTATTATATAAAATACTTCTTCATTACTTGTATGAAAATGATAAGGGTAAGCTGATTTATGCGGAGGAACTTCATAGATATTTACTAAACATTGCTTATTATTATCTCTTGGTACAAAGTTTTTTTTACAGTATTCATACTCTTTATGATTATTTACAGTAGTCCCCTTAAGTTTATTTATATTCTTTCTGATAATATCATTCAAGCTAACACCTCCTTATAAAAAATAAAAATCCGTCTCAAGTTATATAACTTGAGACGGATATAATCCGCGGTACCACTCAATTTGCACACAGTGCCACTTAAAAAACTTCTAACAAAGTTTAATGCAAGTAACGTTGCATATACGTAAAACCTTACATAAAAAGTTCAGGTTTTAAGCTCAGAAGGGATAGGTATAATTAAAAACATATTACTGACTCACACCAAACGTCAGCTCTCTGAAAATATAATTTTATAACCGTCTTCGTCATAGCTTTTAATACTTATTGTTAGTATTTTACATCATATTATTTAAAATGTCAAGTAAAATTTTCTAAAATGTATTTTATAGAAGTATTACTGTATATCATCTATGTACAATTAAAGAAAAATTACATCTTATAAAGCTTTCTACCACTTTCAAATTGAGGCTCACAAGTTACATTTATACCAAGTTTTTTAAACAAACCCTCGTCTACTTCTGATAATATTACACTAGAATGCAATTCACATCCAGAAAGTAAAACTATAGCGTCTAATGCTTTTTTTGCTCTTTCGTCAGTTACTGCACAAATCGACAAAGCAATTAAAATTTCGTCTGTATGAAGCCTTGGGTTAATACTGCCAAAAAAGTTAGTTTTTAAGCTTTGAATAGGCTCAATTATTTCTTTTGAAAGCAACAATACTTCATCATCTAAACCAGACAATTGTTTTAAAGCGTTCAATAAAAGGGCAGAGGAGGCACCCAATAATTTGGTAGTTTTACCCGTAATTACTGTTCCATCAATAAGTTCTAACGCAGTTGCAGGTTTTCCTGTTTCATCAGCTTTTGAGTTTGCAGCCACAACTACCTTTCTGTCTTCTCTGGTAATGCCGGCTACATTTTTAATTAATTTTATTTTAGACGGCACGTCAGCACTCCACTTTCCTTTTGTAACACCGCAAGCTGCACTATAGTAACGTCTAATAATTTCATCGTAGCAAGCTTTAGTGCATATTTCATCATCACTAATACAATACCCTGCCATGTTTACACCCATGTCTGTAGGTGAGTTATACAAAGATTTTCCGTTAATTTGTTCAAACATTGTTTTAAGTACAGGAAAAATCGCAATATCTCTATTATAATTGATTGCTGTTTCTCCATATGCTTCTAAATGGAAAGGGTCAATCATATTTACATCTCTCAAGTCGGCAGTAGCAGCCTCGTATGCTAGGTTAACAGGATGCTTTAAAGGTAAATTCCAAATAGGAAAGGTCTCAAATTTAGCGTAGCCTGCTTTTATGCCTTGTTTGTTATCATGATAAAGCTGAGATAAACAAGTAGCCATTTTACCGCTACCAGGACCCGGTGCTGTAACTACTACCAAAGGTCTAGTGGTTTCAATGTATTCATTTTTTCCATAACCTTCTTCACTAATAATTTGATTAAGGTTAGATGGGTACCCCTCAATAAAATAATGCTTATAAACTTTCACGCCTGAACTCTCTAGTTTAGATTCAAACTTAACTGCAGCTGGTTGACCATGGAACATAGATAAAACTACAGAGCTTACAAATAAACCAATATTTCTAAAACTATCAATAAGCCTTAAAGTATCCATCTCATAAGTGATGCCTAAATCGCCTCTTATTTTATTGTGCTCTATATCTTCAGCGTTTACAACTATAATAATCTCCACTTTATCTTTAAGTGTTAATAGCATTTTAACTTTACTATCTGGTTTAAAACCCGGAAGAACCCTTGATGCATGAAAGTCGTCAAAAAGTTTGCCACCAAACTCTAAGTAAAGTTTGTCTCCAAATTGGGCTATCCTTTCACTTATTTTCTCTGATTGCATCTTAACGTATTTGTCATTGTCAAAACCTATTTTTTTCATATAAGTTCTAGCTCCTTTTAATAATCACATACTAAATGCAAAACAATAGTATAAAAGAAATATAAACTCTTAATTTTGCACTTCTCTATAATTACAGGCAAATAAAAAACGCACCATCAGTAAACTTGATGAAAGAAATCAAATGTAGTTAAATCACAATAGCAGATTTAAAACAAATCCTCTTCCTAATTTTTTCACTATGAGTGCTTTATTGCAGTAATAAGTAACTGCTTTTAATGATAACACAAATATTAATAAATTACAATGTAGAAATCAATAATTAACGTAGAAAATTTGAACTAAATAATAAATATTTTAACAAAAATATCAAAATTGATAATTATTCTAATTTTATTATCATTAAGGCTGTCGACAAATTCCATAGCCACTTTTTATATCATAACCTTCTTCTTCAATATCAAGGGCATTTTCTTTCATTAAATTTAATAGTTCATCAAAATTTAATTCAGGGCTTATTTCTAAATGTTTTGCTGCAGCCGCACTCACATAAGCTGTTGCAAAAGATGTGCCAGAGGCATATTGTTTTGACCCATTGTGTAAAGCCAAATAGTATCCCTCACCATAACCCATAAGCGTAACTGTTTCATTTACTTGTGAAAAACTAGATACCTCGTTGTTTAAATTTACTGACCCCACCCCAATAACTCCATTATATGCAGCAGGGTAGTAAACAGCTTCAGGATAAATATTCCCGGAGTTTCCAACGGAAGAAATAATTATTACATCTTTTAATAATGCATAATTTACGGCATCTAAAAGCAAGGCACTATTCTCTTCAGTTCCTAAGCTCATGTTAATTACCCTACATCCATATTTGTCTATGGCGTCATAAATACTTTGAGCAATTACTTCTTCGTGTGCTGTAACAATTTCTCCGTTTACTTGAGACTGTATTACAAGCGGAACTATGTCTATATTATCAATAAGAGGTTCATTATCTATTATATTTGCTCCCAATAAAATACCAGCGACTGAGGTTCCATGACCTATAGTGTCGTTTGTATCTGTAGAATTTGTTATGTAATTATATCCGGTTAATACATTTTCACTTTCAATAATATCTAAAGAAATTCCTGTATCAATAAGCGCTATTTTAATTGCTGATGAGTCTATATTTTCAAGCAATATATCATCTGTTGTTTTACACGAAACAAAAATTAATAAAATTATTATAAATGGTATATATAACTTCATACGTATTCACTTCTTTTCTTGAAAGATTAACATACTATAGCAATATACTCATAATATGCGCGTATATATGCACTGTATAAACTATAGTAATAATATTATCAAATTATATGGAAAATCGCAAGCATTTCTGCCTGCGATTTTCGCTTGTTCTAATAATAAAGAAATTTAGCTTAGCAATTAATAATTATCAACATATACTTTGTAAGTAAATGTTTTTGATAATTGACCTACACTTGAAACATAATTTGTACTATTTTCAGGGAAAGTTACTGTTATGCTATAATTTATTTCTTTAATACCATCTTTTGTCAATTGTTCTTTAGTGCCTGTTTTATCAATTTGCATTTTTATACCATCACTTGTGTTAACAAAGGCAGCAAAGCGATTGTATATATCAGATACGTCGTTACTAAAGGTAACAGTAGGTGCCTCTGATAACAGGAATGCATCATAAACTCCATATTGGTCGCTTACAAAAACTGAGTCGTAAGTCATTGTAGCTTCAGTTTCTTGAGGAACTACTATTCCACCGCTAACCAACTCAACTTCTAAAGCAACTTTGCTTATATTACGTTTAAGTATTTCATAGAAACTTTCATGGGCAGTAAGCGAACCAAAATTATCTGCTTCATCCATCCTAACAGCTTGCCCCTCAAAAACTGTAACTTGTGATTTAAGAACATTCGCATTATCGTAAACTAAAAGTGTATGTTCAGCTACAAATTCATCTTTGCTAGTTATTCCACCATCATCTGCCATCCAAATGTCAAGATAATCAATGCTCCATGGGTCAATTCCTCTAGCAATTACACTATTACTTCCTCCAACAAAGTTATTACCTATATTGACATTGAGATAGTTAGAAAGTTTTACACCATTCCAATGTTGAGTAGGCTCTGTAACCCATGTAACAGCATCTCCTGCAGATATTGTATCTCCAGGTAGTAAGCCTCCACTTGCTACACTGTTTAGCTGACTAGATTGCATTCTTGTAGATAAGTAGTTGTCTAGCTCGCCGCTTCTAGGCTCAATCTTATAGGACATATACCAGTAATCTGCAGCTTTTTCTGTTAAAGTAGGACCTGTAAGTAGTTTTTGATCGTGAGTTAAGTTGTCACCAACGTCATTATCGGTAGCCTTGTAGTTTCTTGTAGGCTTTACTCTTACATAAATATTATATGATTCTTGCTCAAATCCACCGTAAACTGAAGAATCTATCCAGCCGCTATCATAAGCAAAACTACCAACAACTTGATAATAATATTGTAGTTGTACACCCGGTGCAGTTATAGGCGGCTCATATGTAACTATAATATTAGGACCTTTAACTAAAGGTGTAATATTTGTTATTGTATCTATATCAACCTCTATTGGGTCAATAGTCAATACGCCTGCTCCAAAATCTGCCGATAGCGTTTTATACTCGTTATCTCCTGCAAAAGTTACTTTTGCGTAGTATTCACCGCCGTCAACAGGAGGTGTAGTAACCCAATCAGCAGCAGGAGGTTCTGGCCCATTTGGATCTACTTTTACTCTTCTCCACTGATATGATGTAGCAAGCATAGCTAACTCTTCAGCAGTCGCAGGTCTTGGCGTGGTAATATTAGGTCCGTCTACAGTAACAATAAAATCAATTTCACGTTCAACTGCAGGAGCATATGTAAAAATGGTTTTATTAGTGTTATTTTCTCCAGTATAAGAATCGACTTTTTCTTCTGTTTGATTTCCGTTAGTAGTTACAGTAAAAGTCATTTTCTCTTCCCAATGAGCATAAAGAATTATGTCGCTGTCAATTTGATGTTTATCAGTTTGTTCAACTTTAATTCCTGTATTATCGGCTTTTGTGTACCAACCTAAGAAACTCATATTTGCGTCTGACAATACTGGCAGCCCTGGTGTTCCACTTGTAGGCTCAGTGTCTGCGGTAGAGTAATCAAAGCCATAAATGATACTTCTACTCTCTGGGTTTTGTTGTCCTACTAAGTTTGCCTCAAAGCTTATTTTATAAGGTTGCTCTTCAAATTTAGCATAAACACTTATATCTTCTGTCATTTTATGAGGAGTAGCCGAACTAAACCCTGTAAATTCATTTATAAAGTTTTCGTCTAAATACCAACCAACAAAGCTAGAACCAGTTTTTTCAGGAGTAGAAATAGGGAAGGCAATTGTATTCTCTATGTAACTTTGCTCTATTTTTGCCCCACTTTGAATTCCTTGTGTATAATAAGTTAAAGTATAAATAGGGGTAGGGTTATCAGGAGAATTAATTATATACTTAACATTATAAATTGTATCTGCAGTTACAGCACTAATGTTAGGAGTAATGCTTTCAATAAAATGTTTAACATCACCCATAGCAGTATTAGCATGTGCTACGACATCATTTTCAAAGTTCGGAATTGAACCTTTTTCATAAACTTTTGTAACAGGCGCAGCCGTTAAACCTTGGAAGTTATAAGTAACATCAACAGTTGTATCTTCATACTTAGCACTATATGTTGTCTCTTTATCAAGTAATTCTTTTGCAAATGAAATGTCTATTGGTTTTGAGAAATCTCTATTGCCAAGATTTAAATCTTTATGAGAGTCAGGTCTAATAGTTTCAATACCCATAAAAGATGAAAATTTATCAGGACCATCAAATCCAGAATTTATTAATGGACTTAAATCAAAACTCTCACCAAAGTAAGCAGTTAAGGTCTCGTTTGTAACTGCACCTTGCACTTCATTTATATTTACTGAATAATCTCTTAAGCTAAGCTCAAAATAAAACTCTGTATCTGTTAACACTAGTCCGCCTTCTGATTGATTAATATTCAATCCTGTACTGTCAACAGTATAACCTTTTATATTATCGTATTTTAAATTAGTAATCTCTGCTGTATCAGTGTTTGTAATGTTAAACGAATCATAATTTAACATGTCAAGAATTTCTTCTTCTGATGGTAAGTAGAACCATTCACTTGCATAAACCATGTCGCTCCAAACATTTGTTCTGCCGTTATCATCTACTACAATAACACTTACAGTTTGAGGATTTGATAACTCTTCAGTAGATAAATTATTCCAAACTACAGGTATTGTTGTAACTGTAGGACAATTGCTGAATGTTAAAGGCTGACCTTTCCATATTATTTGAATATCTGCTTCCATATAACGAATTCTATCGTTTGGCGGAGTAACAGTTACGCTACCATCAGGCATAACTTCAAAATATGGGCTTGAAGAAATAAAGTTAAAATTACTTGCATCAAATAATTCATTTGAAAGCTCACCTGTTTTTAAATCAACAACTTTCATTGTTTGCAAAATATCAGGCAATTGAAGCTTAATTTCATCGTCGTGTAAGGTTTCGTCTACAAAGTTAATTCTAACATCGTCTTTTACTGAGTACGTGAAATCATATACATTTTTTTGTATACCAGCGGTGAAAAGTGACTGTTCGTAGTCAAACAACCTCATTTCATAGCTATGAAAACCTTCTAGTAAGGTTGCAATTAAATCAACTTCTGCATACCAACCTATATCAAGAAACAATGCACCCATAGCAGACTCAGATATTTCTACCTGTGTCTGATTTGCACGTCGTAACCTGTCATAAGCATATACAAAATATCCATAAAGCTTAGCGTATACGCCAACTTCTCCTGCAATTCCTACATTGGCAAGATAGATAGATATAATGCCTACTCTAAATGAAAGTTCTATTCCAAACCTTAGACCTATATAGCCCATAATGCTAAAGCTATAAGCAAAATGCTCGTCTAATAAGTCCATCTCATTAGTTCCGCTCTCGAATCCATTAATAACGTCCCACTTCATCCAAAAAGTATATCTTTTTCCATATTGATATGTCATTTCAGAGCTCAAAGAAATTAATATATCTGCGCTTATTACCAAAGAGGCTTGAAAAACTATATCTATTACAAAGAATTGATACGACAGACCTTTTGGTCCAAAAAGACCTTTTTTTACAAGTTCCATCCATTCACTTTCAGAGCCCTCAATTAAATCTGAATATGAATTAATTAGTTCATTTGTTTTTTGTTTTGCAACAGACACATCTCTTTCTGTTGTAATAGCGCTTAAAATATCATCTGATTGCATTATTGTAATATCTGCATCAATAAAGCTTTCAAAACTGAGCGCACTAAAGTCAATATCATCAGGGTCATTTGGGTCATTTGGGTCAAACGGATATTCTTTTTGCAGCTCTGCATATGCCTTTGTCGCTTCGTCATATAACTCTAAGGCATTCGGTTTACCTTGTTCTACTGCAAGCAAATACATATCGTAATAACCTTGAATTCTACCTATTTTCATAGCATATGGTTTTAAATCGCCCAAAGGAGCTCTGCTTATTGTTTTTAATTGTTTTACAGCTAGTCCTGCGTTCTCTTTTAGCGAGTACATTTGTAGGTTAAATGTTGCATTTGTATAGGTTTTAACTTCTACCGAAACAGATAAATCCAGTTTAGCTGGAACTAAAATAACCCACAGTGGAAATGGAGGTGGAATTAGAACAGGAACTAACGCAAGGTAACCTGAGGCATCAATACCAAAAGCAATCTCTTGAGTAAAGGTTGTAACAACATCTATTTGTAAAGTTTTGCGTGTAGTGTCTAACCTGCCTGGCTCTATAGTTATTCCTAACTCTATTGACAAGTTTACCCTTAGTCCATCATCAAATTTTTCATGGCTCTCACCTAAATCAAATTTAATTACAGGCGGTGTTATTATAGGTGCAGGTGCAAAACCAGCCATCATTAGCACTTCGTCGGTTGTGCGCATGTCACCGTTTTCATCATATAAATCGTCGGGTGACAATCCGATTTGCTCAAAAAAGTCTGTAGATGTTAAGGCTTGTTGCACCATGTTGTCAGTGGCTTCATCGATAAATCCACTTTCAATAACTTGCTTTTCAACATCTTCTATTACTTGAGTTTCGTCTATTGATTGACTAATAGTTGAATAAGGTAGATTTTGCGAGCTAAATGAGTTTAAACTATCTTGTAATTCTTTCTCATCTTTTTTTATATCAATAATAACTTCATACAATCCATCCGATTTTTCTTTAGCTGAGCTTACAACACCAAAAATCGTTTTACCGTCTTCATCGCTAATTGTATTATTCTTTTTGTTTACAAATGTGACAATATCATTTGCCAATATTTTAGAAGGTACACTAATTAGCTGTTGTGTTTCAGTATCTACGGCGGCTTTAGCAATATCATAAAGCTCTTCGTCTAATATGTAATCACCTGCCTCAACATCAGTGTCGTCAAGGTCTATATCAACAATCAGTTTACCGCTACCATTGTCTGTAGGAAAGTCAATAATGCTTTCATCTACAAAAACAAGTACACTTGAAGGTAACCTAAACACTTTACTTGAATCAGTTTCGTCTAAAGTAGAAAATTCAACCGTACTTCCATTTATACCAGTAACTTTTACAAACGATGCCTCTGCATTCATGTTAAGTCTTGGGTCATCGGTTTTGTAAATTGAAACAATATCTCCTACTGTTAGATTATTAGCTGATGAATAAACAAATTCACCTTTTTGCTTATCAAGTTCAACTTGTTCTCCGTTCTCGTTTAACGATAAAACGGGTGCATCAAAACTTTCAGGTTCGACAACTTTTCCGTTTACAATAAAACCTGATATATCACTAGATTTAATAAATTTAACAGCATCACTATATTCAAGCTTATTTTGCTCAGGTCCGCTCTCGATAACTAAGTTGAGCTGCCTAACCGTTGCACTGTGTTCGCTAGAATCTTGTGTATTTAAGAGTATATAATTTTCATCAATTAAAGTAATTTGGTACGAAGCACTTAATGCATATCCTTCACTTGATGAAACGCTATAAGTGTCTTTACCATTAGCAGTAGAAACTTTATTAAAAAGCAATTTTACGTTTTGGGTTTCTACAGAAGCAGTTATTGAAACATTTCTTTCTATTTCATTAAGAGAAGTTCCCTGCGGAACATTTATCTTAAAAGTAAAATCCGTTTTTGCATCATCTATAGAAATATAAGAAGGTGTGTATTTTTCTGTATCTGTAATTGAACTTACATCTTCAAATCTTGCATATACATTCATGCTCTCAGTAACAGGTTCTTGTGCATAAAATGGCTCGGTAAATTGCGCGTCTTTATACCAACCCACAAGCGCTTTACCTATTTTAGCTGTTTCAGGAATATCTGTAACATTTGCATTGTTAGGAACAGAAGTTACTAACAAAACATTGTTACCATCCATATATGTAATAATGTTATTGTCAAGCAAATCTCCATCATTATTTATAGGTGGAGCAGCTATAAACATTTCCGTACTTTCTTGTTCAAACTGCTGATTTGTTTCTACATCTTGTTTTTGATTTTCAGAGCTTACAGCGTAAGCAGTTGTAGGAGCTATCGCTGAAAAAAGAATACTAACTGCAAGAATAAATCCAATAACTCTATTTTTCATATTTATTAACTCCTTTACTATTTTGTGTATTTTTTTTCATAAAAAATTTATTTTTAAACAGCAGTAACAATAACATCATTACTACGCTAATAGTAGCGATGATAATATATAAGATATAAACTTTCTCATCACCCGTTGTAGGAACTCCATGGTCTGGGTCATCTTCAGAAGTAGCTGTTATTGAGTGGTCTGCATTTATGTTAACAAATGTGTATGTATAAGTTCCGTCTGAATTTTCTGTAGCGTCTCCTACTTTGTTCCCATCAACTATTATCTCACTAACTAAGTAGCCTTGTAGAGGAGAGATTGTAAATGATTGAGTAGAACCTTCGTTTACAATTACGGTTTCAGGAACTATTTTTACTCCATCGCTTTGTGTTACAGTAATTGTATAAGTTTTAACATCGACAATATCTGAAAAAATTGCTTTAATATTTACATCTTTGTCTACCATTGTAAAAGTGGTTAGATTTGATGTTGGTTGTTCTAATGTTACATCTGAGCTTTCCCAAATATCAAACGTATAATTCTCAGGAGTTTGTGCCGTAATTTGCACTAAATCTCCTTGAGCAAATTTATTATCAAACCCTGTGCCTTTTCTTTGCTCATTAAAATCATAATTATTTAAAGCAGCTATTCCACCATCTATTGTTACATTATATAGTGCCTTAAATCCAGTATTTTCTGCATAGTCTGAGGCATTAGCTATTGTTGCATAGTAATATGCAGACGCTCTTTCAAACTGAGTGTCCTCAGCCCAAAAAGTATTTCTCCATTCGTCACTTACCATAGTAGGCGTTAAAGTGGGGTTAGTAAACAGTATATGCCTTACAGGAGTTTCAGCAAATACATCATAATCTGACGAGTTAGGTGCATAACTTTGGTAGAAAACAGGTGAGACAAGTCCACTAGGTAATTCTACATAACTATTTAGTGAAGAACATCCATAAAATGCACTTGCTCCTAACTGAATAACAGCTGAGTCAGCACTAAGACCAGTACTATTTAAAGAAGTACAGTACCAAAATGCAAATTTTCCTATGGTATTTACCGAGGTATTTGTAAGTAGTCCTGTATCTGTAAGCTTGTCACACATTTGAAAAGCTTTTTCTCCAATGGTAGTTACAGAGTTATTATTAGCTAAACCAGTGTTGGTAATAGCAGTTTCTGAGAAAGCTTGATTTCCAATAGAAGTAATTGCTGAGTTAGGTCCAATTCCAGTTACTTCTAACGACTTACAAGCCGAAAATGCAGAGTTTAAAATACTGTATACAGTGCTATTAGTTGAAAGACCTGTGTCTTTTAATGATGTACACATAGCAAAGGCTGAATTTGGAATAACTGTAATAGATTTATTAGTAGCAAAACCAGTTGTAGTTAAAGAAGTACAGTTATAAAAAACTGAATTTCCTAGAGTTTCGACAGAAACATTTGTCCCAAGCCCAGTGTCTTCTAACGAAGTGTTGCCCGCAAAGGCACTGTCTGAAACATGTGTTACTGATGTATTTGAAGCAAGACCGGTGCTTGTTAAATTAACACACTCATAAAATGCGCTGTTTCCTATAGAAGTGACAGAATAAGTAGTGCCATTATATGTTACCTCTTCAGGAATAATAAGGTCACCTGAAACAGTTTGCTCTATTGCAGGGTTTATTCCATCTCCAATTTGAACTTCATCACCAACAATTTTGTAAATGCAATCGACATCTTTTGATCCAACTGTTATTTTACCAGTAAAAACATTGCTTGCACCCGAAGCAAATGCTTGCACAGTGAAAAATAAAGTTAAAATAAGTGTCATTACAAAAAATGATGTAATTTTTTTACTTTTCATACTTTATAGTCTCCTTAAAATAAATACTTTTTACTAATTATATAACAAATTATTAACAAAATAAAGAAACCTTGCGAAATTGCAAGGTTTCTTTATTGAACTATTAAAATATATCCTTTGTTTCTGACATTATTTATATAAAACAATCCTTCATTTTCAAGTTTTTTTCTAAGCCTTGATAGTTGTGCCCATAATAGGTTAGTGCTATAAATAGCCTCACTATTTGGCCAACATTTTTCTGAAAGAACATCTGCTTTTAAGTGAGTATTGTGATTTTTGGCTAAAACATATAGTAAAGTAAACTCTTTAGGTGTAAGAAGTAAATCTTTATTGTCTACAGTGGCAGCCATTTTCTCAATATGTAAACATAATTTTCCTATTCTTAAAACGCTTGATGTTTTTATCCTCCTTAATAAACTAGACACCACTGCCAACAACTCATTGGGGTCACAGGGTTTTACAAGGTAGTAATCTCCACCCCCATCTAGTCCAGTAATTTTATCATCTATTTGAACCTTTCCAGTTAAGAATAATACTGCAACATCATTGTTTCTTTTAACTTCTTTACAAAAGTCAAAACCACTACCGTCAGGCAACATTACATCTAAAATTATAATAGAAAATAAATGTTTTTTAAGTTCGTTTCTTGCTTGTTTAATGCTCGTTGCACACACTACATTATAGCCACTTCTAATAAGTTTTTTTCTATTTAAGTTTAGTAGTTCAGGGTCATCTTCTACAATTAATATGGTATTGTTGTCATTTATCATAAATACTCCTTTGCTAATTTTGTCATTGTTAAGTTAAAATGATGACAATAATTAAATTTATTTAACTGGCAGTTTTACAGTAACTTTTGTTCCTTTGCCTTCTTCAGACTCAATTTCCATTATGCCTGAGTGAGCCCTAACAATTTCATTACATACATAAATACCTATTCCACCTCTGTAGCCGTGAGGGCCGCCATCAACATAATTGTTCTTAAGTTTATTTAAAATTTCTTGAGAAATACCTACTCCGTTGTCAGATATTGAAAAGCATTGGTAGTTTTCTTCATTCCACAAATCAAAAGTAATAGAAGAACTATTTGTATGCCTACAAGCATTAGAGAGTAGGTTTAAAATAACTTGTCTAACTCTTCTTTCATCGGCTATTATATTCTCTGTTAATTCAGAAAAATTATATACTATCGTATTTTCTTTCTCTTGAATTTGGAGCTTATATTGTTCAACAACAGTAACAATCAACTCTTTTAAGTTCACATTACCACGAACTATACTAAGTCTACCACTTTCGAGTGCTACTGTGTCTAGTAATTCAAACACTGTTTCGTTTACTCTTTTTACGGTTTGTTTTATTAATAATTGATTACTTCTAATTTCTTCTTTACTATCAATTTCGTCTAAAATATCTTCGGTGTCTCCTGCGTAACCCATAATAATAGAAAGTGGAGTTTTAATTTCATGTGCTACAATTCCTATAAAATTTGTTTTCATTTTTATAAAGCGTTCAAGCTCTAATGCATCTATTCGACGTTTTTCTTCTTTAATACGAGCTTCTTCAAGTGTTTTTACATTAATGTAAAAAATCCCAATAGCCTCAAAAAACGTAAAAATTAATATGCTTGATTCTGTGAGTGTATTATATAAAATATGAATATTTAAATAATACAGGCCGTCGTGTATAGCTCCTAAAAATAAAATAAACATAGATATAATTGCTATGCTTTGAGGAAAGTCTAAAAGCTTACGTTTATGGGATGATAATAGAAGTATTATAATAATTACAATAACATAAATAATCGATAATGTAAAAACTACAGTGGTAAAAGGTACTAATTTAGACATAGTTATAGAATCTAAAAATAAAAATACTACTGCTAATCCTATAGATAGAAAAGTTGTAATTCTCAATAAGCTCACCGAAGATATTTTAATTAAATGACAATATATTATCTCACTAAACAAAGTAATAGTTAGTGCAAGTGTTATATATTCAATCTTAAACGCTATAATCCAAGTTAATCCTTCAATTATCTCATATAAAAACTTGCTTCCTATCACACCTAATCTAAAAAACCAAATTAAGCTGAGAATTGAAAAATAAAGATTTATTCGGTAATTTTTAGTAATAAAAGATAAGATAAAAAACAACAAAGATAAAGCTAGAAACATACCTGCTGACAAGATTTCTACAGAGCTGTCAAAGTTTAGGTACCATGTCATTAATTTTGGGTTACCGATATAAATGTCACTATAACTACTACCTTCTCTATGAACAAAATTTCCACCTTGGATAATTAATTCAAGTTCATTGTTTTCCGCTTTTGCTTGAACCATTATTCTTGAATAGCCTGGGATAAAATTTTCCTTATTTTCGGCTACTTGTCCACTGCTAAAATAAAAATCGCCGTTAACGTAAATACTTCTTGCATAATCTCCAAGGGCATTCATCAAATAAACGTTATTGTCAGGTAC
>CAYJEZ010000048.1:0-17246 GCA_964369215.1 uncultured Eubacteriales bacterium | reverse complement strand
AAAATTTGCTCGCTTGTAAGCATAACAGGCTCTTCGGTTGCTGAACTTTCAGGCTTGTCTAAATCAGAAGAATTGCTGTCTTCTACTGTGCTTTCTTCACTCGTCTCGCCATCAAAATTAATATCTTCTTCACCCTCGGTTTCCTCATTTTGTGACACTTCTTCTGCTTCAGAAGAAGTGTCTGAAGGTTCTGATGGGTTTTCAGCCTGCTCAGGCACATCAAGCACTTTAACAGTAATAGTAGGCGTATTAGCCCCGATGTCGTATGTGTCGTCGAGTGCTGTAGCTGTGTATACAAATTCATCTACAACGCTACTAGAGAACACCTCGCCCTCGGGCAATGACCATGTTACTGGTAGAGTTATGTCCTCATCATGAGACGAATTAGTATAACTTGTTTCTTGTTCTCCATTTTCGTCGGTGCTTGCTTGCTCTGACCAAGTTGTAACACTTAGCGTGGCATCTAGAGTGTCTGGAAGCACTGGTAATTCATCGCTACCTACAGTTATACTCTGCTCTACCACGTCTTCTTCTAACGCAACAAAAGCAGTAATGCTTTGTGTGTCAGTAGGCGTTGAGTTGGTCTCATCTTCTGAGTACACTGAGACTGGTGTCATTTGAAATAAAAGTGTTAACGACAACACCGATGCTAGAAATCGCTTTTTCATTTAAGCCCTCCTTTAATTGGTTTTGCACGAATTATTAGCTGATAGTAATAAGCAATAATAAAATTCGACCCAATTATTAATAAAATTTTCTATATAGCAATATTTTACTGTATTTATAAAGGGTTTGTAAATGTGCCAAATGGCACATTTGTTAAATAAATTATTCGAAAATAGCATGTTTTTTTGTTACATTGAGAAAATTTAAACGCTCATAAATTTGAAGTAAATTTACGAACGCTTAAAATAAAAATATATAGTCAGTAATTAAATTTCTGGAATAACAATGTCTACTTCTTTGCCTGCTTCTGAAGAACGGATAATTCCGTCGATAATTGCTTGGTTATAAATAATTTGTGATGTAGGAATAGGAGCAGGCCCGCCTTCTAAAATAGCATCAACAAATGAACGTACTTTTAAATAAAACCTGTCTTCGCCTTGGTCGCTGATAGGAACAGGTGTATGAGTAGGAGTGCCGAATTTATCGTGGAACAATGTAATATCTCCACAGCTTCCGTCCCAAGCACCTCCCCAAAGTAAATCAGGATTTGCTGGCTCTATTTTCAGTCCTGCATCCTTGCCTAAAATTATTGTAGCACCTGTTGTGTTCATATGCATAGCCCACGACATTCTAAAGTCAAGAGTAATTCCGCCCTCTAAACGGATAAATGCAGCTGAAAAATCGTCGACATCAAAGCGTTTTGCGTCGTCTTCACTATTGTATTTTGGATTTGTGCCAAAGTGATTGTAAGCAGTTGCAGAGACTGTAAGAGGTTTTGGGTATCCTATACTATTTAACACCATATCCAGTGCATAACAGCCTATATCAGCAAGTGCTCCAACACCTGCATATTTTTTTTCAATAAAAGTTCTTCCAGGAATACCTCTTCTTCTTCCACCGCCTGTTTGTATATAATAAATATCGCCTAATTCACCAGATTGAACCACTTCTTTAATTTTTTTCATTCTCGAATCGTACCTAGGTTGAAAGCCTACAGTAACAATTTTACCAGATTTTTTTTCGGCTCTCATTATCTCTATCGCTTCTTCAAGATGAATAGTCATGGGTTTTTCTAAAAGAACATGGCAACCAGATTCAAGTGCCTTAATAGCACATTCTGCATGTGTTGAGTTATATGTGCAAACACTAACACCATCAAGTTTTTCATTAGCTAGCATTTCATCAGCACTTTCATATGCTTTAGCTTTTTTTAAATCGTATTTATCAAGAAATTCTCTTGCCTTACCTTCAACTATGTCGCAACCCGCAATTACTTCAATGTCGTCCATTTGCAAATATGCCTTCATATGTGAATTTGCTATTCCTCCGGTTCCTATAAACCCTATTTTTAGTTTTTTCATATAAACAAACTCCTTTTATACGGCTTATGTTTTAGCCGTTAATTCTTTTAAATTATAGCTTACAATTTTTAGTATGTCAATGAAAATGGAAATAAGATTTCTCGTAAAATACATGGTATAGTTAAGAAAATTGACTAAAGTGTATGAACTTTAATGAATATTTTGTAATTATAAAAAACATTATAGAAAAATTTTAACTAAGCTTTTATTCCTCGTGGGTCTTCTTCATAAGGAACAACATCAGAGGTTGCTATATACCAGTCAAGCATTTTGCCCTCAAGTTCTTGTTTAACTTGCTGATACTCGCTTAAATTGTAAACGTTATTAAGTTCCTTAGGGTCTTGAATTAAGTCGTAAAGCTCATTGTCTCCATATGTTCTTTTAACCAGTTTATGGGTTAGGTTTCTTATCATAGTAGCCCTGCCGACGCTCTCGGGGCTTAGTAGCTGCTGCCTTGATTTTTCATAATAAATATGCTGTGGGTCTCTAGCAAAATTATGTATACCCTCGTTGCAATGAGGCTCGTTTTTATTATAACCACCCTCACAGAAAACATGTCTGTCTGGGTCTCCTGATTGTCCGTTTAATTGAGGAATAAGAGACCTAGCAAAATGTGTATGCTTTATCTCAATTCCTGCACTTTCAAGCATTGTAGGCATTATGTCAAACATTTCTACTAATTCGTTTACCCTGTGGCCTTGTTTGCAGTTAGGCGCCTTTATTATTAGCGGAACTCTAGTTATTACATCTTCACATGCGCTTGGCCATTTTTCAACTAAATTATAGTCTCCAGCATAATCACCATGGTCAGAGCTTGCGATAAGCGCTGTATTATTGTCTAGTCCTGTTTCTTTTAAACAGTCCATAAGCTCGCCTAAAAGAGTATCGGCAAAGCTTATCATACCTGAGTAAACAGCGTTTATCTTTTTAAAGTTTTCTCCGTCTAAATCTCTGTGTTTGCGGTTAAGTTCATGAAATTCAGGCTTATTAGTACCCTTAGGGCGTAGCTCAGGTGTGTCACTTTCGTCATACATGCTGTAATAAGGTTCGTGTGCAGTATAAGGGCAATGGGGGAAAGACGTCGGGAGAAACAACACAAAAGGCTTATCTCCAGGCTTTCTACTCTTAATGAATTCAATACCTGCTTTTACATCTTGGTAGTCGTGGTGGTCGGTGCAATCGCCCTCCATAGGAGTGTATAAAAAGTTATGATAGCCTTTTTCGCCAAACTCTACTAATGGCTTTGTGTTAGCAGGCTTTGTAGATGGATGCCCGACGAACTCATCGGTAAAACAAGCAATACTCTCTTGTGAGAGCATATCGTTTTTTCCGTAAATTCTAATATCGTAACCACTCTCTTTAAAATAAGAGAAGAGGTTTTTTTCATAAGGTTTAACTAAATTCCACAATGTTCTATGACCGTGCACATGAACATATTGGCCAGTTATTAGGCAACAGCGTGAAGGGGAGCACACGGTGTTTTGTACATGACATTGCTCAAAGAGCACACCTTCTTCTGCTAATTTGTTGTAGTTAGGAGTGCGTATTTTCTCATTACCATAGCAGTTTAAGCTCTCTGCACGCATTTCATCAGGAAAAAAGAAGACAAAGTTCATAATAGGAAATCCTTTCTATTTATAATATTAAAATGTAGGTGAAAAGTGCAAGATATTAGTATAATGCCCCGCACATTTTACTGTGTGGGGCTAAGAATCATCTTATTATTTATCAGTGGCTATTGAAGTGTTGTTTTCATCATGTTTTTCAAAAATAATGCTGTCTCTGCTGTTTTCATCATCAAAGCCCTCGGTGCTGTCAAATTTTAATAATACAATAACAGTTTGCATAATAAGCTGAATATCTCGTAATATACTAAATTGTTCAATATACATCATGTCCATAATAAGCTTATCTTTTGGAGTGGTATTATATTTACCAGCAATTTGAGCATAGCCTGTAAGACCTGCTTTCATTCTTAAACGATACTCAAATTCAGGCAACTCTTCTGTATAATTTTGAACATTAGACATCATTTCAGGTCTTGGACCTACTAAAGACATTTCACCATTAAATACATTTATTAACTGTGGCAATTCATCCATTCTGCTTTTTCTAAGTATTTTACCTACTTTTGTTATTCTGTCGTCATCTTTTGTTGCAGATTTAATAGCTGCGTCGGTTTTCATGGTTCTTAATTTGTAAACGTTGAATATTCTACCGTTAATTGTGGCTCTCTCTTGTTTAAAGAATACAGGTCCGCCATCTTCGATTTTAATGGCAATGGCACTTAATAGCAGAATTGGACTACCGATAATCAAACCTACTATAGAGAAGAATAAATCGATAAGTCTTTTTGATATTCTTTGTTGCATAGTCATGGCTTTTACATTTTTATTAAACAAACAAAGGTCATCAAGTAAATAATGGGTAGAACAAAATTCCATTATATCCTCAACCTCAGGGTTGAAATATACATTTTTTCTGTAAGAGTAACAAGCACGCAGTATTTCTAAACGCTCTTTTGAAGGAATGTCATAAATAAAAACTGCCTCTGAATGTTTAATTTTTTCAAAAAGTTCAGGGTCATTATAATCAAGAACTTTAGTTACTACATACTGTTTTTTATATTTGGTCAGCGCCCTCATTAATGAATTCAGACTGTCTTGAGAAGATGTAATAACATAGCATTTCTCAGGTTTGTGAAATTTAAAAAACAGCCAGTTTCCAAAATATACAATAGCTATTATTAATAAAACTTGAATTACGTAAACAAGTAACAAAAGTTCAATATCATCGAGTCGAAAGTCCCTTATGCTAGGGGTGTTCGTTTGCATAATCATAGTTTGAATATAAGTGATTAAATCGGTGCACAACACAGCTAAAGATAAAGAACGAACAATAGGTTTACTTTTTCGTCTGCCCACGTCAAATTTGCCGTATATCATAATAAACATGGCTCCAACAGATACAAAAGTAATCAGTGTTACACCTAATGTTCTTGATAAATTGTTAAGACCGATGTTGCCTAAGCCCATAACTGTTGTGAAAGTAAGGAATAAAGAAGTGTATAATGTTAATCTAATAAAAAGCCAAAAGATTGACTCAAATTTTCTCATATGTTTTTTCATAAATAACCAACTTTTCTATATAAAGCTAAAATAATAGCATTAATAATTTAACCTATAATTTAGTAATTATATATGCAAAAGAAAATTTTGTCAAGTTTTGAAACATTTTGTGTTAACAACAATTTATTATTTATTTTAAGAAATAATAAAATTTGCAGAAGCCACAGAGACTACTATAAAAAAGAATACCATTGCTATTATTATTTGTTGGAAGTTTAACGATATTTTTCTTAGCTTATATATAGATGTAGATTTTGATAGAATGTATTTGTAAAATAAATGTGCAGATATTATCATAATAAAATAAGTAATAGTCTTTTCAACATATAGCCTACTTGTTATGCTTAATTCTGAACCAAAGGTCAAATTAATAAAATCTACTCCAAAAATTCCTCCTAATATACAAAGTATACCCAAAACAAGCAATACAGCTTCTTTTAAATAAGAACTTTTTACTTTAGCTTCTTTTTTGCCCCATAGCATACTAGAGTATTTTGTAAAAGACAAAATAGTACCAGCATTTACTATAAATATTAGTACTTCAGTAACGCTTCCTTTTGCCCCGTACTGCATAAAATACTTTGATATACTTGCATTGAAAAAAGGTGCACCTGTTATCGCTAAAATTCCAAGAATGGTGCAAAAGCCAGTTAAAGGCATTGTTTTAAATACACCATGTATTTTGCGGATGTCACGGGTTTTATATTGTTTAATTATCATTCCAGCTGACAAAAATAGAAGAGATTTAAAGAGTGAGTGGCTTATTAAATGGTAAATAGCACCGTATTGTGCTGTTAAATCATTGCAAGTTAGACCTAAAGATATTAAACCAATTTGCGAAACTGTATGAAACGCCAATATAAGCTTAATGTCGGTTTGAACTAAGGCAAACAAAAAACCTAAAATAGCAGTGAAAGCACCGATAAATGTAAAGAAAACAGTGTAATCAATAGCAGGTGAAAACAAATTTGTAAAGACATAAAATAAATATATTCCATTTTTAACATACAAACCTGATAAAATTGCAGATACTGCAGAGGGGGCACTAGGTGTACCGTGTGCACAAGGTAGCCAGCTGAACAAAGGAAAGAAAGCGCTTTTTAAGCAAACTGCAGTCATGATAAATGAAAATGGCAGCACTAATGCAGAAGGTTCGACTAGAGGTAACATCTCGCGTATTTTTTCAATTGACAACACACCGAATATCTTATACATATAACCAATGCCAAAAAGCCAAAATATCATACATATTATTTGTGAAAGTAAATAGACCATGCCGTCATACATAGAACGACTGTCTTTTTTAAACATTATAAGTATTGACACTACTATGGTGGCTACTTCTAATAATACATAAAGATTGAAAAGGTCGTCGCTTAAAAAAACTCCACATAACAAGCCTTGTAGTATAAAAAATAGCATAACAAATTTTTTATCAAAAAAATGTTCTTTCATGGTGTAAACAAATGAAAGAAAGAACATCAAAATAGATAATGCTACCAGAATAATGGTAAGTCTGGTTGCAATTAGAGATATGCCTAATACCTCTATTTCTGCTCCTAAAACATTTTTCATAACGCCATTAGAATAAACGCATGAGAAAACATAAATACACCATATTGAAAGCCCGAGTTCGACAATTAAAACAAAAGATTTTAAGGGTATTTTGGGTATGCTATAAGCAATAACCCCGCTAAGAATTGGCACTATAATAAAATAGATTAAAGGCATTATTCTTCCATCCTTTTTTTATGAATTGCTTTCCAGTCTGAGTTGCCGTATAAATGATAAAGGTTGATAAACATGCAAAGAGATATTGCGGTAACTGCAACGCCAATAACAATAGCGGTAATCATTAGCGCTTGTGGCAAAGGGTCGGCGGCGTTTGCGGCGGCAGTACCTATAGGCGCAATATCTTCAGTGTTTGCAAACATGGTTAAATGAAAAGTAACTGCTGCAACCTCCATAATTCCTATAGATATTATTGTTTTAAGTATGCGCCTGCTGCTGAATATGCCTGCTATTCCGATAAAAAATAATATTATAGATACATTTTCTCCTGTTAAAAAATCCATATAATACCTTTCCTCTCTCAAGTGTCTTCATAATGAACAAATCTATAAAAAACTATGCTTAGGCCACAAAAAACCTTAAACCCAATAAGTAAATTCATTATAACTAAATAAGCTATATTATACTGAGGGTATATATAATATAGTTTTGATACAGCAAAAAATAAAGATGTTAGGGCAATTAGTAAAAATAAAATTTTTTCAATTTTTTCAAAATTTAAGAAATTTATCATTTTATCTGGCCTAATTAAGTATATACAAATAAAGGCAGATGAAAGCGCTGCTCCACCTTGAAACCCTCCTCCGGGCGTGTTATGGCCGTTTACTATTAAATAAAAGCCGAGCATAATAATAAGAGGTATAAGCACTGCTATAGCATTTTTTGAATTTGTAGAAATTTTAGATTTTGTATGCATATGCACAAATTCAAGATGAATGTCGTGTTCATGTCTTGAAAAATGTATAACACCCATAACACTTACTAGTAGCATCAAAGCCTCGAAAATAGTATCAAACATTCTATAGTTAAGATAGATAGAGGCTACAGAGTTTTCGGCAGATGTGTCTACTATATAGTTTTTCATAACAGCCTCATATAGCTCTCCTGTTTGAATAGCTTGAGTGTTAGAGGAGAGGTAAATAGTAATAATACCAGCAATAGTTGCTAACGAAAATCCAAAAATACGAGATATCCGCAAAAAAATCACTCCTTACTTAAACGGGTTTATAATTTAATTAACAAAAATTTACTCTTGCATAGTCAAATCAATTCAAAAATCATCATAGTCAAGCCAAAGTTTGACTATATAATCTCATTAGAAGCAATAGTGGCAAATTCAACTTTATTTTGTGAAAAGTTTTCAGCCAACTGAGCTTTTATTAAGTTAACGTGTAGTTCATCTTCTGAGCCATAAACAGTAATTTTATCTCCGTTATTATGTAAAATGATATCATAAAAATGCTCATTGGCTATTTCTGTCGGTGTCTCCCAAGAAAAGATAGACTGCGCTTCAAGGTCATTTTCGTTACAGTACTCCATAATTATAGAGGCTATGTCGTTTGTACGAGAGCGAAGTTTAAAATCGCTGTCTTTGTTGTTTTCAGATGAAGTAAAATATACGTAGAATGTACGGTGTTTTTTCAGTGAGACAATATATAGTATAGTAGATAATGCACTACCAATAATAGCCTCTGCTATTGCAACATCAGGTGCATGGTAAATTAAATAACAAAACGATGCAAGCATTGAGAAAGCTCCGAGTGCAACAATTATTCTTTTAAAATTTTTGCTATAAACTATAAATAATGCCGTAGCTATCATTAATATAAAAATAATTTTATCCATTTTCATCTTTCTCGCTTTCTCTTAACTTATAGCCAGAAAAAAAGGCAGAAGACGCTATTGAGGATGTTACGATAGGATTTAATATTAAAAGCAAAACAAGTATTAGTAGCACCTTTAAGGTAAATTCGTTAAACCCACTAAGAAAGGCAACTCCTATTAAAATAGTTATAAGGCCTACGGTGTCTATATCAGAAGCAGAGAGTAAACGCGCATAAAAATTTTTAAAGCGATATATGCCAATAATTCCAATTATGATAAACATTAAGCCTAATGAAATTAAAATATAGCCTATAATTTGCATTGTAATTGCCTCTCTTTCTTAACTTATAAATAAAAAAATGGTATTAACTGTTTTTTTTACGCAAAAAAGTAGCTATTGAAGTAGTGCCTACAAAACCTAATAATGCAAATACTAAACTTATATCAAGGTAATAAGATTGTCCTCTTGTAAAGGAATATAAAATAATGATAATTATGAATTTGCTACAAACCAAAGAGAAACCTAACAGTCTGTCCCAAACTGATGGGCCTATAATTATTCGAATGCCACTTAGCAAAACAGCAGTAATTAAAACAAAAAATATAATATTCAAAACAATATTCACTCCATATCAATCAAATTAGCTTCAAAATCTGAACAAGGATTGCCACTGTCGGTGTGTAGCGATAAAACAGTAAGTTTCTCTCCGTCGTTATCAACTGTTATTGTGCCAGGGGTAAGTGTTATTGAGGTTGCCATTATATTCTTAAGGTAATCATTTCTTATTTTAGGGTTTATATCGCAAGTTACAAAGCCCGGCTTTATTTTGCCGGTTAAAATGATGTATGAGGCGTAAATTCCGCTTGAATATATTTTTGTAAGCAATATTAAAATGTATTTTATAAATTTTAGTACAGGTAAAGAGAAAGCATTTATGTATGAATACTCAAGCAAGCGGTTTGTAGCTAATAAGCTTATTGAGACAACAATTATACCTGTTATTAAGTTAAATAGAGTTATACCACCGTTCATAATAAGCCAAGCTAATATAAGTAGTAGAGGCAGTACTGCTTTTTTTATCAATTTTAACCCCCCTTTTATCAATTAATTAAGTTAGCGACTAAGTTTTGCTGAGTAGAGCAAGTGCTTTTTTTATTCATTTTTCAGTGATATTAATATAATTATAACAAAAAATTAATGAGAATTCAATATTTTTCATTGATTTACTTGTAAAAAGGTTGAAAGAGGTATAGTATTATGTATGTAAATTTATTTATGGAGTGATAATTGATGTTTAATTATGAAAAAAATTATTGGATTTGGAATAAAGATATAGATAAGGTTAATGATTATTTACAGTTTAAAAGAATTATTAATATAAATGATTTACCTAATACTATGCACGCAAAAATATATATTACAGCAGACACTAACTATGCATTGTTTGTCAATTCTTCTTTTGTTGATTGTGGCGTTTATCAGTGTGGTGAGAATAAATTTGCAGTAGATATTCTGGATATTTTAAAGTTTTTAAAACAAGGGGATAATACTATTTGTTTTTCGGTTCATTACCAAGGTGTAGCTTCTTCTCAGTATTATAAAAAAAGAGCAGGCTTATTATACAAGTTAGAACTTGGAGATAAAACCTATTATAGCGATAATCAAACCTATGTAAGAGAAGACAAAAGCTACTTAACAGGAATGTACACGAAAACATCTAGCCAATTAGGATTCAACTTTTTATATAATGCTACAAAAGAAGATAATTGGATAAATAGTACAATAATAGAAGAAGGATTTGAAAGTAGTGTTTGTACTGAAATAGAAAATGAGATATTTCTAAAAAGGCCAATTGAGAAGTGCAAGCTACTACAAAAAGTAGGCGCAGAGATAATAGCTGCGGGTCACTTTATAAGAGAAAATAAAGAAGAAACTATGATAGCAAAGCTTATGCAAAGTGATTTTTTACAGTCGTCTTTAATAAAAAATGTAATTGAAAAAGATAATAATATTATTTTTTACGAAAAATCGGATGGGGCATATTTGCTTTACGACTTAAAAAGAGAAGAGGTTGGACTTTTTTGTATTGATATTGACGCTAGTGAAAATACTGTTGTTGATATATCGTACGGAGAGCATTTAAGTGATTTAAGGGTTAGAGCAGAGATAGGCAACCGCAATTTTGCAAACAGATATATTTGTAAAGAGGGTAAACAAAGCTTTACTTATTACAACACACGAATTGCCGCAAGATATATACAAGTTCATATTAGTAATTCCAAAAAAGTTAAGCTAAATAGCGTTTCAATAATTCCTATGGAATACCCAGTAAAAGAAAGCTCTTACATAAAAACTAACGATGCACTCTATAACAAAATTTATGATGTAGCTAAAAGAACCCTACATATTTGTATGCACGAGCACTACGAAGACACTCCGTGGAGAGAACAAGCGTTGTATGCTATGGACAGTAGAAATCAAGCCTTGTTTGGGTACTATTGCTTTGGAGAATACAACTTTGCAAAAGCGTCGTTTGTTTTGCTTGCAGAGAGCATCAAAAGAGATAAATATATTAAAATAACCGCTCCTAATAGCTCTGATTACTGCATACCATATTTTAGTATGATGTGGATTGTAGAGGTGTATGAGTATGTGTTATATAGCGCGGATATAGAGTTTGGAAAGAGTTATATAAAGCAATGTTCAGATATGATAGATACGTACTTGACTAATACCGTCAGCGGCATTCCTTGTCCGCCAAAAGGTAAAGATTATTGGAACTTTTACGACTGGGAAGAGGGTTTATCAGGCGACGTGGAATGCGACTACGATATTTTATATCCATTGTTTTTATTAATGGCAATGCAAAGTTATAGAGAATTAGCTGGTTTTTGTAATTTAGATAAATATATTTACGATGATAGCATATTGACTATTAAAGACAAAATAAACACCCTTTTTTGGGATGAAGATAAGCTCATGTATGCAACATTTATTAAGGATAATAGTAAATTTCATTACTGCCAACTTTCTCAAGCTTTATCTATAATAACAAAAACTTGTCCTGATAATAAATTGAGCAAGCTAAGAGAGACTCTAGTTAATGAAGATAATTTAGTTAAAACCACATTTAGCCTAAGTGTTTTTTACATTCAAGCATTAATGGGAGAGCGAGAGAAATATTTAGACCATGTACTGAGTTTTGTTGAGACAAAATGGGGTAATATGCTTTACAACAATGCAACCAGTTTTTGGGAGACAGAAAAAGGAGAAAAAGACTTTGATGAAGCAGGTAGCTTGTCGCATGGCTGGTCTACGTTACCGATATATGTTTTTGGGGCATATATAGGTGGGCTAGTTCCTACTTTGCCGGGGTTTGAGGACTTTGAGTGTAAGCCTTTAGGAGAGAAATTATCTGAAATAAAGTTTTACTCGCCCAAATACACGGTTGAGGTAAAAAAAGGTGAAAAAGGTTATTGTGTAAAAAAATATATAACCGATAATTAATTGTTTAAGTTATATATGCCAAACTTAGCCGTAATGAATTAATCTTAGAGGTAAAAAAGAAATAATAAAATCAAATGAATTTCACACAAACTTCATAATTATATTGTAAACTAAAAATAATTATTTTGTAAGTTAAAGGATGGAAACAACATGAAACAATTTCAAACAGAATCAAAAAGAATACTCGATTTAATGATTAACTCAATTTACACACACAAAGAGATATTTATTAGAGAGATTATCTCAAACGCAAGCGACGCTATTGACAAGCTTTATTACAAGGCTTTAAACGAGGGTATGAGCGGTTTGTCAAGAGATGATTTTAAAATAGATATTAAAATAGATAAAGAGAATAAGACTATAACCGTTAGTGATAATGGAATAGGAATGACTGAAGAAGAGCTTGAGAACAATTTAGGTACAATAGCAAAAAGTGGCTCTTTAGACTTTAAGGCAAAACAAGAAGATAAAGAAGAGATAGATATTATAGGTCAATTTGGAGTAGGTTTTTACTCTGCATTTATGGTAGCCGAGGAGCTAACCGTTATTACAAAAGCTTTTGGTAGTGATAATGCGTATTGTTGGCACTCAAAAGGCGCAGACGGATATGAGATTACAACTTGCGATAAAGAAGATTATGGTACAGACATAATTATTCACGTAAAAGAGAATACAGAAGATGAAGATTACCTTGAGTTTTTAGAGCAATATAAAATACAAGGCCTTGTTAAAAAGTACTCTGATTATATTAGATACCCTATAAAAATGGAAATGGAGAGAGTAAAGCCTAAAGAGGGTGCAGAGGGTGAGTATGACCATTACACAGAGACGGTTTGCCTTAACAGTATGGTTCCAATTTGGAAAAAGTCTAAAGCAGAGGTAAGCGACGAAGAGCTTAACAACTTCTATAAAGAGAAGTTTTTTGATTGGAACGACCCAGCTAGAGTTGTAAGAATGGCTACAGAGGGAGCGTCTACTTATAATGCTTTGTTATTTATTCCTAAAAAAGCACCTATGGACTTTTACAGCAAAGAGTATGAAAAAGGTTTACAACTTTATGCAAGTGGCGTATTAATTATGGAGAAATGCGCAGACCTATTGCCTGATTATTTCAGCTTTGTTAAGGGTTTGGTAGACTCTCAAGACTTATCTCTTAATATTTCACGTGAGATGCTACAGCACGACAGGCAACTAAAATTAATTGAGACTAGACTAGAGAAAAAAATAGTGTCTGAGTTAAAAAGCATGTTAGCAAATGATAGAGAGACCTATGAGGAGTTTTACTCAAGCTTTGGTACACAAATTAAATTTGGTGTGTATGATAAATTTGGAGAGAACAAAGACACATTAAAAGATTTATTGCTATTTACATCATCAAAAGAGAAAAAACTTGTTACTTTGGCTGAATATATAGCCAACATGAAAGAAGGGCAAGAAGGTATTTATTACGCCTGTGGAGAGTCAGCAGACAGAATTCATCTATTGCCACAAGTTGAGGCAGTAAGAGATAGAGGTTTTGAAATTCTTTACTTAACAGAGAATGTAGACGAGTTTGCAGCTAAAGTTTTAGATGAATACGAGGGTAAAAAGTTTAAGAATGTAAGTGCTGAAAATCTTGATTTACAAACAGACGAAGAGAAAGATGCGATAAAGCAAAAGACGGAAGATAGCAAAGCTTTATTAGAGAAAATGGCAAAGGCTTTAAATGGAAAAGTGGAGGATGTCATTATATCCTCAAAACTTAAGTCTCATGCAGTTTGCCTATCAAGCCAAGGGGAGATAAGCCTTGAGATGGAAAAAGTGTTAAACTCAATGCCTGGTGAGCAAAAAGTTAAGGCGCAAAGAGTGCTTGAGATTAATGCTGAGCATAAAGTGTTTGAGTCGCTGAAATCAATGGCTGATAATGACGACAAAATAGCTCTATATTCTGAACTTTTATACACACAAGCTATGCTTATTGAGGGATTGACAGTAGAAGACCCTGTAGATTTTTCAGATAAAATTTGTAGCTTAATGTAAGAGTTTAATCTATAACATTGTGAAAGGGAGTGCTTGTTTACAATGAACAATAAAATGAGCAAAGAAGAGCAAAAGTACTATGACAACTTATATTCTCAAGAATATATTTTGGGTAGAGACGGTTTGCCTATAACCAGAAAAAATGCAGTAACAAAAGATATTAGAAAAGATAGTAATGCAATAGGTTTTGCTTTGATTTGCTTTTTTATAGGTAGCCTTATTGTTGGTGTAATTATAGCAATAGCAGGGGTTATGATTTATGGTCCTTACGGAGTAGTTAGCACAACAGATGAAATTTATTACTTAATGTCCGCTACTTTGTCTGTAATATGCATAGGTGTGCCATTTGCTGTTTTCATAAACATTAAAAGAGTAGACTTGAACTCTTACTTTAAGTTTGAGCCATTGAATGGCAGCTCTTTTTTATATGTAATAGCGGGTTGGGGGCTTTGCCTTGCGGTTAATATTCCCGTGGGTTTTTTCTCGGATTTTATGGGCGATTTTGGGGTAGATACCGACGCTCAAGCAATGCCAGAAGCGCAAACTGCGTTTGTGTTTTTGCTTAAAATATTTGCAGTAGCAGTTATTCCAGCTTTTTTTGAGGAGTTTGCGTTTAGGGGTGTAATGTTAACACAGCTTAGAAAATACGGAACCGGTTTTGCTTTATTCGTATCATCGCTTGCGTTTGGTTTAATTCATGGGCATATAATAATCATACCTTTTGCTTTTTTGGCAGGTTATGTAATGGGCATGATTTACGTTAAAACAGGTAATTTGTGGTTAAGTATAATTGTGCACTTTTTAAATAATTTTTATTCTGTTCTCGTTGAAGAACTAGTTAATCATTTTCCATCAGATACAGTTATAATAATTTCTAACTTTGTGTTTTTTTTCATTATATTTTTAGGGTTAGTGTTTTTAGCTTTATTAGATAGAAAGCAAAAAATAACAGGGAAAATGCAAAATGATATAGAGTTTGTTGGCTTTGGTAGTAAGTTTAGTGCTTTTATATTTAACCCTTGTATGGTGCTTTTCATAATACTTTGCACTATTACTATTATCATTGCTAGTGTTCCGGCGGTTTAGCTATGTATACAGAGTTTATTCCGACAAAAAAGTTTATGCTAAGGGCATTAGAGCTAGCTTGTGAAGCCTACAACAACGGAGAAGTACCTGTGGGTGCTGTGGTTGAGTTAAATGGCAAGATAATAGGTGAAGGGCGAAACTACTGCGAACAGCTTAAAGACCCAACTGCACACGCAGAAGTTATTGCCATAAAAAATGCTTGTAACAATTTAGGTGACCATAGGCTTAATGACTGTATATTATACACAACCTTAGAGCCATGCCATATGTGTACAGGAGCAATTATTAATAGCAAGGTAAAAAGAGTGGTTTTTGGCGCACAAGACTTGGTCTCTGGTTGTTGCGGTGGCAAAATCGACCTTACAAAAATTGATTTTTTATATAAAACTAAAATTTATAGAGGTTTTATGGAAGAGGAATGCTCTGCTATTTTAAAAGATTTTTTTAGTAAAATAAGAAAAGAAAAAGTGAGAGGTGGCTTTAAAATGGAAAACTTAGCACAACGTTTAGTAAAAACAATACCCTCAAAAAGGCAATTAGAGTGGCAAAAACTTGAGTACACAGCTTTTTTTCATTTTGGAATAAACACTATGTATGGTAAAGAATGGGGCGACGGCAATGAGGATATCAGCGTTTTTAACCCTGAACTTTTAGACACAGATAAATGGTGCAAGACTATTGCAAACAACGGTATAAAAGCTTGCATATTAACTGCAAAACACCATGATGGGTTTTGCAACTGGCATACTGACTATACTGAGCACAGTGTAAAGAATACTCCTTATAAGAAAGATATTTTGAAACAGCTATCAGACTCATGTAAAAAATATGGCTTGAAGCTAGGAGTGTATCTATCGCCTTGGGATAGGCATGAAAAAACCTATGGGACAGGCAAAGAGTATAACGACTACTTTTGCAATCAACTCACAGAACTGCTAACAAACTACGGAGAAGTGTATACTGTTTGGTTTGACGGAGCATGCGGTGAGGGAGCAAATGGCAAAAAGCAAGTTTATGATTGGGAAAGATACTATGAGATAATAAGAAGACTGCAACCTAATGCTGTTATCTCGGTATGTGGCCCTGATGTGAGATGGTGTGGTAACGAGGCGGGCACTTGTAGAAAGTCTGAGTGGAGTACCGTGCCAGAATATATGAAAGATTTAGAGAAGATACATGAGAACTCTCAGCAAGTAGACGACGATGAATTTGTAAGCAGAAAAACCTCAAGCGATGAAGACTTAGGCAGCAGAGAAGTTCTTAAAAAAGCTAAAGAGATTATATGGTATCCGTCTGAGGTGGACACTTCAATTAGAAAAGGTTGGTTTTATCATGAAGAGCAACAACCCAAAGATGTAAGTGTTCTTGAGGATATATACTTAAAATCTGTTGGGGGTAATAGCGTATTACTTTTAAATATTCCGCCTAACAGCGAAGGTGAAATTGTAGATAGCGACATAAAAGTTTTAGAAGAATTATGGAATAGGGTAAAGAAATATTCTTCAAATCCAATAGAAGTAGACTGTATAAGCACAAATTACAATACAGGAAAAGAAGAAAACATGACCGACTTCTCTGACTCTTTTTGGAGTGGTATAGAGGGCGAAGAGAGTGTAGAGTTGGTTTTGAAGTTAAAAGAGACTAAAGACATAAGCTCTTGCGTTATAATGGAGCAAATTGAACATAGCCAAAGAATAGAAGAATTTGAAGTTATGGCAAAAGTGAATGAAGAGTGGGTGTCGGTATATACAGCAACTACAGTAGGGTATAAAAAGATATGTATTTTTGATAAAAGCGTATATAGTGACGAATTTAAGGTTAATATAAAGAGGTCGAGAGTTTGCCCTGTTATTAAATTTATAGGCTTTTATAGTTGAGGTTTATAAAGTAAAAAAAGGTTGAAATAAGGTGAAAAAATAGTCTATTCAGAATAAAATGATTTTTTTTGATATTTTTTTTAAAAAAGTATTGACACCACCTTATATGTGTGGTATTATAACTAAGCTGACTTGAGAGCACAGTCGGTGTTGATTACGACGAGGGTACACCTGTTCCCATCCCGAACACAGAAGTTAAGCTCGT
>CAYJEZ010000047.1:0-17523 GCA_964369215.1 uncultured Eubacteriales bacterium | reverse complement strand
GTTTCTATTCCATTTGGTAAGTTGTCAAGCTTAGTTTTAAGCCCTGCAAGCTCTACAACTTTGTTTAGCTTATCTTTATTAAACTCGTTAAATTCTCCACCGACAATATTATTTTTAACCGACTGAGGCATTAAGAATATGTCTTGAAAAACCACAGAGAAAAGCCTGTAATAGTCATAAATATTGTATTCTTTAATTTGCTTTCCGTCTATTAAAATCTCACCGCTGTTAGGCTCGTACAAACCGCAAATTAGTTTCACAAGCGTGGTTTTACCTGCACCGTTAACGCCAACAAGCGCAATTTTCTCGCCTTTTTCAATTTTAAAGCTGAGGTTATTAATAGTGTCTTCTTCGCTTCCCTCATATCTAAAACTTACATTTTTAAATTCAATAGAAAAACTATCTTTAGGAACGTCAATACCTTTACCTCTGTTGGTTTTATTTGGGTAATCCAAAAACTCCCTAATCTCGCAAAAGCCTAAATTATGTCTTATAAGCACCGAAAACTGTTTTACCATACCGCTAAGCCATGCCGAAAAACCACCTACTAAGCCAAAGTAAAACACAAAATCAGCACCAGTTGCTCCTTTTTCTATTAAAACATAAACCAGTAGAGAATAAGACACTACATCTCTTATTAATGATAATAGAGCAGTGAAAAAGTCATTTTTGAAGTTGTATAACTGCTCTTTTTTATGCCAATTCATTCTACCTGTAAAAGTTTGATTAAAAACATCGAAAAACCACTCGCCAAGCCCGTAAATTCTAAGGTCTTTCGCTTGAGAGAAGTCTCCCATTGTCTTCATAACATAGTTAATTTTTCGGTCAATCCCTGCCCAATTGTCTTTGTTTTTATAAGACCAATCAGCGTTTCTCTTTAAAATCCAAAATGTGCCTATAGTTGTAATTGTAACAACTAGCACTATAAGGGGATTTAATATAAAGAGTAGCGTAGCATAAGAGCCTATGCCTAAAATATTTGCAAAAATTTCTGATAGAACTAAAGGAATTCTTCTTGTAGGGCTGACATCTTGACCAGTGTTTTCAATAGCCTTGCTAAATCTGTCTAAACCTTTTGGCGACTCGTTTATTTGGTAATCGTTCTCCAAAAAAGTCTCTATCATTATTTGGCTCATAGCAGTGTCAAAACGCACCATATAACCCTCTGCCGCCATGCCCGAAAAAGCAGTGACTATTCCTGATACTATTGCCCCCAAGGTTATTAAGGCTATTACAGTTAAAAGTTCTGTAGGGTCAGAGCCTGTTTCCACAGCGTAGACCACCTGCTGTGATAGATAAACCCCTAAAAATGATGTGATGACCGTAAACGGAGAAGATAGAAATGTTAAAAATGTATAGCTTTTTGAAATCTTCCACATTCTACCCACTACAAAGTTTACGTTGCTTATTAATGAATACTTTGGTTTTTCTTTTTTCAATATAACCACCCCTTTTAATAGTTCACAGTGCATAGTTCACAGTTCACAGTTATTTTGCTATGCCTTGTACTTGAAGTGTAGCATAAAGTTTTTTATTTGTGTTAAAATTTGCACGAGTGGTATTATTTTCTGCACGAATGGTAGAATAGTGCACGGCTCACAGTTTTTTGTTAGTTGTAATAAAAATTCTACACTCCTTTAAAATACTTAATAAACGCTTTGTTTACATCTGTGTAAAGCCTTCTTGAAAGTGGAACTATGTCACCATTATCAAGAATAATCTCACTTTTATCTATTTGCTTAATATGCCTAATTCCAACAATATACGAACGATGACAGCGAATGAATTCGCTATTTAGCTCATTTTCAAGAAGAGATATTTTTTGCGAGCTTTTAATTTTATCTCCGCTTAAAACAGCAATCTCACAGCTATGGGCAAAGGCCTCTATAAATAAAATTTCGCTTAGTTTTACTTTAGTGTTGTTTATAACAAGGTTCTTTTCCTCTTTACTTATTTTAGTTACAGCCTTGTTTAGCACCTCGTAAAGCTTTTCACCACTCACAGGTTTCATTAAATAATTAAGTGCAGAAACTTCATAACCCTCTGCAATAAAATCTGGAAATCCTGTGATAAACACTATTTGCACAGTTTCGTTTTCTGTTCGTATCTTTTTAGCAAGCTCTACTCCGTTTAACTCTCCCATTTCTATATCAAGCAGTAGTATATCAAAGTTTTTCTCATCTTCGTAGTGGAATAAAAAGCTCTCTGCACTTTCAAACTCACTTATACTTACATTAAAATTGTACTCATTAGCCCAGTGGCTAACAAGCTTTTTTAAGTTGTCTATTTGCGCTTTCTCATCGTCGCATATGGCTATGTTTATTAGCATATTAATCTCCTAGTGTTATATAGTGATTTTATTATACTTCAATATCTAACTAAAAGCTATATAAAAAATAATCTTTGTATTTTGCTCTTGTTTGTCTACTTTATAAATGTTAATTATATAACAATACAATTATGTGTATTAATATTATTTTAATTGCAAAAAACTACAATTATATATAAAAGCCTGTAAACCCTTTTGCACATAGGTTTACAAGCTTTTAAAATATGCTTTACTAACAAACTATATTAATACCGATTGTTAGTTGCTTATTAAGTAAGTTTATTTTAAGCTTTTTTTACAATAATAGTTCCATCTACCAAGCGAACTCGTGCCTCCCACTCTTTGCTAAGAGCATCTCCGGTAACCGCTTCTTGCTTCCAGTTCGACATAAAGTTTATAGTAAAAGGGTCGGCATATGCCCTTTGGTAAAGCTCTCCAGCGCAGTAAAAATCAACATAGTCAATCTTCTCTGGGAATAAACTAGCAAGCCTTATCCAACGTTTGTCCTCATATGTAATTTCTGGCTCAAATCCTTGTAGGTAAAATTGCTCTTCAAGTGGAATATCTATCTCTTTTAAGCCTAGCTCATACGCCATTCTAGTGGCAAAAAATACGTCTTCACCCTTTGTAATAGACCAATCTGTAGGAGGCTCTTGCTTAGTAAGATTGTTGTAGTATCCCCATGAGGTTCCCTCGTTAATCGCAACTGCCATATTAGATATAGCCTGTGAGTCCTCGTTGCAAACTATAGGAGTATTAGGGTTGCATTTTTTGCACTTCTCAATAAGATGGTAATAGCGTTGTCTTTCAAGACCGTTGCCGTGAATTATAATCACGCTACTTGCTTTAACTATTTCCTCATGAAAACTGCCGCCTAAACCGCTGCAACCTACAAGCATACCACCCGACTCTCTTTTTGCTATGTCAATAAGCTGTGCTACACCTTTTTGCGTATATAAAATAGGGTGCGACTTGAACTGGCTAACATCGTGCTCGTTAGCAATTTCAATTATAACATTGGTGAATTTTTTGTCTCTTAACCAGTTAGACATATTCTTAACTACCCTTATAACAGAGTCGTCGTCTGAAATTCGCTGTGCTTGCGCACCGTAAAAATAACTTACTATAACAACCATACCAAGCTCGTCGCAAGCGTTAATAATTCTTTCCATTCTGCTTAAATAAGCAGGGTCTGTTTGAGTGCCGTCTTCTGAAAAAGGGTTGTTATTTATTGTAGCATTATCGATTGTAAAGCACGGTCCGCCGCCTTGCATACCTACTGTTATTGCACGAAGTCCGTACTCGTACCAATCTACTAGATGTTTAATTAAGTTGTCGGTTTGTTCATCAGGATTAAACTTTTTACCAAATCTGTTAAATCTTTCTGGGTTTTCTTTATCATCAAATACACCTTGTATAAACCTTGCGTTCATTAAAAGACCATGCACCTCTTTTTTGGGTGACTCAGAATAAATTAGTTTATTGTTAATAAGTAGTCTATCGCTTTTAGCTGTTATTACTGTTTTCATTTTAAACCCTCCTTATTTGTTTACAACGTTTTGTGGTTTGCCCTCTATATATGCCTTTACATTCTCGGTGGCTATGTTCATAAGCCTTTGACGGCTCTCTTTAGGTGCCCATGCAATATGCGGAGTAATTATGCAGTTTTTAGCAGTTAACAAAGCGTTTTCTGCCTTTATCGGCTCAGAGGAAACAACATCAACAGCCGCAGCATAAATTACATTATTATTCAAAGCCTCTGCAAGGTCTTTCTCAACTACAAGAGGACCCCTTGAGGTGTTTATAAGTATTGCGCTCTTTTTCATTTTACACAAAGTCTCTTTGTTTATCATACCCTCGGTAGACTCAAAAAGTGGGACATGAAGAGAGACAACGTCCGACTTCGCAAGAAGTTCATCAAGTGTAACATAAGTGGCAAGTGCTTTGCCCTCTTCACTTTGGTAGTTGTCATACGCTAAAACATTCATTCCGAACCCTTTTGCTATTTTAGCGGTAGCCAAGCCTATTCTTCCAAAACCTATAAGGCCTATAGTTTTTCCCGCAAGCTCTATAAGAGGATTTAACCAATAGCAAAAATCCTCGCAACTTGTCCATTTGCCGTCTTTTACGCTGTTGTTGTGGTTTTGCACCCTGTGGCATATTTCTAAAAGCAGTGCAAACACAAATTGTGCAACTGCGGCTGTTCCGTATGTAGGTATGTTGCATACAGGGATATTTTTAAGTTTTGCCGCCTCTGTGTCTACAACATTGTAACCTGTTGCAAGCACGCCGACATATTTAATGCTAGGGCAAATATCAAAAACATTTTTGGTTAAAGGGGTTTTGTTTACTATTACTATTTCGGCATCGCCAATTCTCTCTATTATTTTTTCTGCTGGGGTTCTGTCGTACACCGTAAGCTCGCCTAAAGCTTCAAGTCCCTCCCAACTTAAGTCTCCAGGGTTTTCTGTGTATCCGTCTAGTACTACTATTTTCATATTAATAAACCTTTTCACGGTATCCGCTAAAAACTTGGTTAAATATTTTAAGCGGTCGCCTGTGACCATCCTTTCTTTCTTTTTAAACCTTGTATCCTTTTACTAGCTCATTACAAGCCTTTACTATTTCTTCAGTTGTAATTCCGTTTTTCTCAAGCAATTTTTCATATGGGGCAGACTCTCCGAACTTATCTCTAATTCCAATTCTTATAAGCTTTCCTTTTCCTTCTTCTGCTATAACTTCGCTTATAGCACTGCCCAAACCATTTATTATATTGTGGTCCTCTACACTTACTATTCTGCCGTTTCTTGCTATTGCATCTTTTACAGCATTTACATCAAGTGGTTTTATGGTGTGCATGTCTAAAACAGTGGCATTAATCCCTTGTTTTTTAAGATGTTCATACGCTTTTACGGCAAGGCTCATAATGTCTCCATTTGCTATAATTGTAACGTCTTCGCCGTCAAAAAGCTTATACGCCTTGCCTATTTCAAACTCCTCGTCGCCATTATAAATAGCAGGAATAGGGTCGCGCGTAAACCTTAAGTAAATCGCTCCATCTTTTTGGGCGGCGGCTCTTACGAGCTTTCTTGTAGAGTAGTAATCGCACCCCATAACTACAGTCATATTCGGTAGAGTTCTAAGTATTCCCATGTCCTCAATTCCTTGGTGGCTTGCACCGTCGTTTGCAGGGGTAAGCCCACCGTGAGAACACGCTATTTTAACATTTAAATTTGTGTAGCAAACCTCTTGCCTTATTTGCTCGCACATTCTCATACTGCCAAACACAGCATAGGTGGTAACAAATGGTATTTTACCACAAGTAGCAAGCCCAGCCCCTACGCCGCAGGCGTTTTGCTCTGCAATGCCCACATTTATGTGTTGTTTCGGAAGCTCTTTAGCAAAATCTACGGTTTTACAAGACTTGCTTATGTCGCAGTCTATAACATATATATTAGGGTTCTCTCTACCAAGCTCTAAAATTTCGTCTCCATAGGCGTCTCTAGTTGCGGCCGCTTTGTTATTAAGCATTAAACTGCACCTCCTCAATCTCTTTAAGAGCTGTAGCGAGCTCCTTATCGCTCGGTGCTATTCCGTGCCAAGCAACAACATTCTCCATAAAAGAGACTCCTTTACCCTTAATAGTTTTTGCAAGAATACATTTAGGCTTTTTGCTGTCAGAGCTCTTTATTTTCTCAAATGTATTTACAATCTCAGTTATACTGTGTCCATCTATAGGGTATACATCGCAGCCAAATGCCTCAAACTTTCCTTGATAATTACCTAGTGGCATAATATCGGCGCAAACGTTGTCGTTTTGTAGCCCGTTGTTGTCTACAATTACTATAAGGTTAGAGAGTTCGTACTTTGAGGCTGTCTCTAAAGCCTCCCAAATTTGTCCCTCGTTAGATTCTCCGTCGCCAACTAGGGCAAAAACTCTGTACTGTTTTTCGTCTCTTTTGCCCGCTATTGCCATGCCTACAGCAACGCTTAAACCTTGCCCTAACGAGCCTGTAGAGATGTCAATTCCTGGGCATTTTTTCATATCTGGGTGGCCTTGCAAAATAGAGCCCTCTTGCCTTAATGTACCAAGCACCTCCATATCAAAATACCCACGCATTGCAAGGCAAGTGTAAAGCACAGGACAAACATGCCCCTTAGACAAAACAAACCTGTCTCTGTTCTCCCATTTTGGTTTTTGGGGGTCTATATTCAGCTCGTCAAAATAAAGCACTGTCATTATATCTGCGGCAGATAGCGAACCGCCGGGGTGGCCCGACTGCGCCTTGTGTATCATTTTTAAAAGCTGTGTTTTTACCTCTTTAGCCTTTAAAAAAAGCTGTTCACTTTTACTCATTTTAAAGATTATCCTTTCAAAAAATATTCATATGAAATCTTTAACTTCATACTTATTTCATCATGTCATAAATCTTTTCAAAGCCTGTTGTTCCTATTTTATACACAGGTACTTTTACCTCGTCGTGTATTAAAAGGCTCATAGATATTTGTGCAAACACAATAACATCAACCTCTTGTGCTAGTTTATATAGCTCTGCATTAACCATTTCGTCGTGTTTTGCCCTATCGCCAGTACAAAGCACATCAAATGCACCCTCGGCAACTCTGTTGATTATCTCTATCTCTTTGCCCATCTCTTTTGCCTTGGCCTCAATAACTCTGCCTATAGCGGCAGGGCTGGTTGGAAGTGTAGCAAGTACGCCAATTTTTTTACCGTTTTCTACCGCTTGAATAGCCGTAGGCTCTTCAATATTTAAAATAGGAATATTTAAAAATGGTCTTATCATAGCAGAAGCCTCATTAACAGAGGTGCAGGTTACCAAAATACCATCTGCTCCGCTTTGCTCTGCAGTTTTTGCATATGCCATCATTCTTGAGCTTATATCTGCTGTTACTCCGCCCGAGGCTAGTGTGTCTTTTAGTAGGCTATCGTCCATAATGTTAAAAATTTCTAAATCGTCTTTACTCTGTGCAAAAGGTTTACCAAAAGGGTTGAAGATAAGCTCCATAAAGTTGTTTACAGTGTTGATTGTGTAAAGTTTTTTCATTTTAATATGCTCCTTTTTATTTTGTAGTACTTGACTATATTTACTTTTTTGTATAACCAAAGTCATCTAAAGTTTTCACTGCGTTTTCTAGCACCTCAATAGACGCCTGAACATGTGCACCCAGCTCAGAAACAGCCTTTTCAAGGTCTTTTTTTTCTATAGCATCTATTATTCTCAAATGCTCGGGCAAGGTCTCCTCAGGTTTTCTTATAAGTCCACCTCTGTAAACCCTTGCATAAATATGAAAGTTTCCGTCTATTTTCGCTATCCATTTATTGTGGCAAATCTCTAGCAAATACTCATGAAATCTTTTGTCTGTCTCCCAATACTCGTTAAATTTATCTTCATCAAAATTACAGTCAATAAATTTTTCAAACATTAAGCGCATTGTTTTTATTTCTTGCTCTGTTGCAGTTTTTATAAGGCTTTCTGCTAAAACCCTGTCAAAAGCTTGCCTTATTCTAAGCAAGTCTACAAGCTCTTGTAACGAGATTTGCACGAGATAAAACCCTCTGTTTGAAATATTCTCTACTAATCCCTCTGAACTAAGTCTGTAAAGTGCCTTAACTACGGGAGTTTTGCTTACTCCTAAAATATTTGCAAGCTCTAATTGGTTTATCTTTTCATTTGGTTTGAATTTATCTTCCATAATCATTTCTTTTATTTTTGTATAAATAAATTCAGCATTATTTTTTTTATTTTCCATTTTAACCTCACATTGAATTCTTTTATTATGAAAATGAATTCTTTTTTTATTTTACTATTAAAAGTATAAAAAGTCAACAGTTAAAATAAAAACACTTATTTATGTTTGCTTTAATAAATTATAGTCAAAACAATTCAAAAATTATCAAATAAATGCTTGCAAAAGATGTTGGGACTGTTGCATATGGAGTTTTTCTGGTTGAATGACTATAAATATATCTAAAACAAAAATAAAACCTATAAACCTAGTTGAAATAGGTTTACAGGTTTTTATTCGATTAAATGTCTTTACATTAATGTTTTTCTATTACTTTTTCAAAATTTTATGTGCTGTTTTACAAAGCTTCCATATTTTTTCTGTTAATTCATAATATTCACACTGTTATTTAACGAGATAACCGCCGTCTACAGGAATAACCGCACCGCTTAGGTAGTTGCTCGCCTCGCTTGCTAGGAAGATAGCCACACCCTTTAAGTCGTCTGGGTTTCCCCATCTGCCTGCAGGTATACGAGCAAGTATTTGAGTGTTGCGGGTTTCGTCGTTTATAAGTGCTGTGTTCATATCGGTAGCCATATAGCCTGGTGCAATAGAGTTTACATTTATACCTTTACTAGCCCACTCGTTACCAAGTGCCTTAGTAAGCTGTGCTACACCGCCTTTACTCGCAGCATATGCAGGTACAGTCTGCCCACCAAAAAAGCTAAGCATAGAAGCTAGGTTTATAATCTTACCTTTGCCCTGAGGTATCATAACCTTACCCGCTAGTTGGCATAGTGTAAACACTGCGCTTAGGTTTACATTTATTACATCTGTCCAGTCTTCGTATAGAAACTCCTCGCACTTGTTACGACGCTGAATACCAGCGTTATTCACCATTATATCTAGCCTGCCGCCCAGCAGTTCAACCGCCTGTGCAAATCCGTTTTCAATAGCTTTTTTATCGCTTAAGTCCACTTGCACGCCATATACTTTGTACCCTTTTTTTGTAAAATCTTCGGCAACCGTGTGCACTGATTTGCTAGAAGCCATAATTACCACAGTAGCACCAGACTCTACAAAGCCTGTAGTAATGCCAAGCCCTAGGCTTTTATTTCCGCCTGTTATTATGGCGGTCTTGCCCTCTAAACTAAATAAATTCATTATATTTCTCCGTTTCAATAAAAGATATTAATTTGCAAAGCATTTTATTATAGTTAATTAAGTTAGAAAAAACACCAAGAAACAATTGAAAAAGCTTAAATTTATGCGGTTTTTCATTTGGGAGTTGGTAGTGTTTTCAATTTAATTTACTATATTACTCAAAGGTAAATAGCACCTTAACAGCACCTGTACCTGGTTTTGTTAGTAAATCAAAGCCTTCTTGTGCCTTATCAACAGGCAATAATGTAGTAATAGTCTTTTGGAACAGTGGTTGTTTCTCCACCAAATCTACTGCAATCTTAAAGTCATCGGGGCGATAAACACGCACAAACTCCATACCAACCTCTTTAAACATTCCCTGATTAAGTGGGAACTCTACTGGCTTTTTATAGCCTGCAACCACTATAATTCTGCCTTTTACTCGTGCAGCCTCAATAAGCTTGTCTGCAACAGGTTGAGCGCCAGCGCAGTCATACACCCAGTCAAATCCATAGCCCTCGGTTTTTTCTGCCTTTAGCGCATCTAGGTCAAGCCCAATAGCAGGGCGCACGTCTATTCCCATATCTTTAGCTAGGGCTATACGCTTCTCATCAACCTCTACTAGTACCACATTGCTACAACCAAACTCTTTAAGCACTAGCACAGTACAAATACCTATCATTCCACCGCCGTATACAATAGCGTTATCACCCGGTTTGTAGCCAGTTTCACGCAGGGTATGAACAGCAACAGCAACAGGCTCTACAATAGCTGCAGCCTTCAGCGACATACTCTCAGGAACTGCAATAATCTTATTTTCATCCACAACTGCATAGTTGCTCATACCGCCATCATAGTCAATACCAAGCAAACGCAGTGTGTTGCATACATGTCCGTCGCCCATATCACACATCTTGCAGTGTCCGCAAGAGATAATTGGGTTTACTGTAACTTTTGTGCCTTTTTTATGGAGCTTAGTATCGTTTTGTAGCACACCACTAAACTCATGCCCCATTACTAGTGGTGCAGTTGCACGAGGGTGGGTACCTCCATATATGCCTAGGTCACCACCGCATATGCCAGCGTAGCTTACCTTTATTAAACCTTGTCCTTCTTTTGCCACAGGTGTAGCAACTTCCTCCACTGCTATCGTCTTTGGTCCTTTATATATAATACCTTTCATATGTAAATCCTCCCTTTTATTAGCTGTTAATCTATTGTAAATGTTATTTATTCACCTTGTAAAGTAGTGGCTCGCCCATTACTCCACGTGCACATTCCTCTGCTACCTTGCGTTTAAGCTCTAGCGCCGACTCCTCTGAGTACCACGCCAAATGTGGTGAGCAGTAGAAATTCTCAAATGTAAAGAGTGGTGAACCGGGTAGCATTGGCTCTTTCACTACCACGTCTAGCGCAGCACCCATTATCTTTTTACTCTTAAGTGCCTCATAAAGGTCATCTTCATTGACTATGCCCCCACGGGAGACGTTTATTACCAGTGCAGTATCTTTCATCTTAGCAAATGCCTTACTATCAATTAAATCCCTAGTTGTTTCGTCCAATGGGGTGTGCACCGAGATAATATCAGCGGTTTTAAGTAGTGTATCCAAATCCACCATGGTAGCACCCTCCACTACATCGCCAATATTATAAATAATATCGTTTGCTATAAGCTTAACCCCAAAGCCTGACATACGCTTTGCAAATGTACTTCCTATTCTTCCAAGTCCAATTATACCTACAGTTCTGCCCGGAATGCGGTATAGTGGCACAGCACGAGTGTAGCTCCAATCGGTGGTTTTTGTGTATTCATTCATAAGTGGTAGCTTGCGTACTAACGCCATCATATAAGCAACTGCTTGGTCGGCAACCTCATTCATACCATAGTCTGGCACATTGCAAACGCTCACTCCATACTCGGTGGCTGCTTCTAAGTCGATAGTGTCTACTCCTACGCCATATCTTACCAACTGTTTAAGCTCGGGTGCCAACGCCTTAAAAACCTTACGGCTAAATGGTGCATACTGTAGTGCAATAACAGAAGCGCCCTTGCACTGGTCTATCAAGTCCTGCTCTGTTTTGCAGACTAGCAGTTCATATTCAATCCCATGCTCTGCAAATACCTTCTCCTCCTCTATGAGGTTTGAGTGATCGCAGTCTGATATAATAACTTTCATAATGTAATTCTCCATTCTACGGGTACACCCGCTGATGTGCTTATGTAATTTTGTAATTTAAAGGTAGTGTGCTAAACGTAAAAAATTTTCATTATAATAAACAATGCAAGATTTGTTATGTGCTTATACACTGCCGTTTAGCTCTTTTATGATATTTAACAAGCGATTATCACCCAGTATTTCGGTATAGTTTTTAAGCGAATTATCTATATGTGTGGTAATAGCAGTCCTAACTGCAGGGTAATCGTTGTTAGTAAGTGCTGCTATAATGTCGCTATGCTCCGCTACCGTCACAACATGACGTGTAGGGGTTACTATTGTTATACTGCGAGAACGCTGTGCCTGTATCGTCAGTCGCTTACGTAGGTCCATAAGCCTAGAATTGCCACCGTACTCTATTATCAGGTCGTGAAAGCTATTATCAAGCGAAAAAACCTTTTCGAAGTTCCCCTGAGATATATTCTCGGACATCGCTTTGTTTATCTCGATAAGTTTATCTAGCTTTTTGTCTGAAAGCCCACCTTTTTTTATGATAAGCTTTACCGACATACTCTCCATAGCCTCACGTACCTCCAGTATCTCGGAGATATCCACAAGTGTGATAGCCTTTACCACAACTTTTGTTGCAGTGCGCTCTAGTACGCCGTACTCTATAAGCCGTAGTATGGCTTCACGCACAGGTGTCCTGCTGACCGATAGCTCCTCTGCCAAAGCCACCTCAGAAACAACATCACCGGCAGTATAGGTGTAGTCGTTAATCTTCTTCATAATTTCTTTTAGTACATTGTCCACCATATTACTTTTTAGTCGTGCCATAATAATTTGTGCACTGTGCAAGCAGCACACCTACCCACCTTTCATTTATATAGTTAATTAAGTTAGAAAAAACACCAAGAAACAATTGAAAAAGCTTAAATTTATGCGGTTTTTTATTTGGGAGTTGGTAGTGTTTTCAATTTAATTTACTATAGTTGTGCGAATTTAATTTTATCCCAATCGAAGGTCACACCTGTACCAGCGGCTTTAGAAGGAGTCAATAATCCGTTGGTGATATCTAGTGGCTCGAGTGTGTATTGGTAGATAGGAAAACTATGATACTCTACCAGTCCTGCGTTTGAAAGCGCTCCTAGAACATTTACATGTAGCTCCTGCATACCATGCGAATGCACTTTTAGTTTGCGGTCAGCGGCTAGTTTTGCTACCTCAAAAAAACCTGTAATACCACAAACATTTGAGCAGTCTGGAATAGGCTCTTTTATCTTAGCTATATCCATTGCCAGCTCATGCTCATATTTAGTATGTAGGTTTTCTCCCATTGCAATTGGAATGGAAGTAGCTTTTCCTATCTCGGCATAACCTAGATAATTATCTGGGTTTGACGGCTCTTCTAGCCAAAAAGTGTTAAATTCTTCCAAACGCTTAGCCATTCGTATTGCCTGCGGTACACTCCATACCATGTTGGCATCTACTGCAAAATCAGTCTTATCGCCTATAAAGTTGCGCACAGCACGCACTCTAGCTATATCTTCATCCTCGTTTTCTTTTCCTACTTTTATCTTGATAGCGGTGTGTCCCAGCTTCATTTGACGTTCGATATTCTCAAGTAGCTCTTTCTCGCTAAACATCAAATCTATACCACCGTAATATGTACGTACTTTCTGCTGTGGTGTACCGAACACATCTGCCAATGCTTTATTTTCACTCTTTAATTTTGCATCCCAAAAAGCAATATCCAGCGCAGAAATTGCAAAGGAGGCTATACCACCACGCGCCACATAGTGAATAGCACGGTTCATATAGGCGTTCATCTCGTAAAGGTCACCTAGCTCCATGCCTTTTACACGTGGTGCAAGGTCTACCTCTAGCATTTTTGCAATAGCTGCGCCACCAATGCCTCCTGTGTAGGTGTATCCCACGCCCGACACACCATCGGAGGTGGTAACGGTAGCGCTCACCAACTCAAAATTATCATGCTTGCCATGCAGGGCATCTACAAGATTACCCTCCAATGGCAGTTTGTAATAACCGACCTTAACATCAGCTATTTTATTACTCATACAGTTCTCCTTCTGGGGGTGTAGCATTTATAGGGTTTTTCATTTAAATAAACAAATTATGTTGTAGGAAAAAACAATAGTTTTTCGTTTTCTCGGTTGAGTCAAGACTCAACCCTACAAATAAATTCTTTAAATCACCTTAATGCGACAACCCTATTGTTTAGTCTTAGGTAAAGTTTGTGCATACAATCGAGCATTTTGTCAGTTTCCATCCTGACATTTCAGCAAGATGACAGGGTTATTTAAACTTAATAGTTGTAGTTTACATAAACCATCTTCTTTTGTAGATATCCCTCTAGTCCGTGCTTGCCGTCCTCGCCACCTAGCCCGCTCTTTTTGTAGCCGTTGTGGAATCCATTTAGCAACTCGCCGTTCTCACGGTTGATGTACAGCTCACCAAACTCTAGCTCGTTTGCCGCTTGCATAATCTTCTTCGAGCTGTCGCTGAATAGGTATGCTGAGAGGCCATATTCGCAATCATTTGCGCAAACAATAGCCTCATCTAACGAAGAAACCTTCATCATAGCCACCATAGGGCCGAATATCTCTGTCTGCATTAGTACATTTTTATTGTCATTAACTTCAAGAATTGTTGGGTAGAACCAGTTGCCGTTCTCGCTTGGCTTGTTAGCCTCGGTCATATCAAGTATAACCTTACCGCCCTGTGCCACTGCTTGCTCACGCATTTCGTGTAGTTTTTCAACCTCAACAGCAGATACTTTAGGCCCAAGTGTAGTCTTCTCATCAAGTGGATTACCAACTACCGCCTTTTTAACGTGTGATAGGAATTTTTCCTTAAACTCATCGTAAACAGCCTCGTGAATATACATTCTCTCGTTACATGTACATATCTGCCCACAGTTTGAAAAGCGTGCTATATATGCACACTCTGCTGCTTTGTCAATGTCTGCATCGTCCATTACTATGTACGGCGCCTTTCCGCCAAGCTCTAAATGAACGTCTACAACGTTATCAGCTGCAGCACGAAAAACCTCTATACCTGCGCCTGTGCTGCCTGTAAGTGTAACAAGTTGGGTGATGTCGTTTCTAACAAGTGCGTCACCACAAACACGACCAGAACCTGTGATAAAGCTTAGCACCCCACTTGGAATACTGCTTTTTTGTGCAACAAGCTCCGCATAACGCATAACGGTTAGCGGAGTTTCGCTAGGTGGCTTAAGTACCATTGTGTTTCCACAAATAAGCGCATTGCCTATCTTCCTAGCCGCAAGTGCAAGAGGAAAGTTCCATGCAACTATGCCCACAACAACACCGTATGGCACGCGCTGTATCCATGCTGTTTCATTAATATTCTCGCTGGTGATAAACTCACCCTCTATCCTACGTGCAGACTCTACAGCATAACGCAAAAATCCTATTGCTCCCATAACCTCACCCCGAGCCTCAGAGATAATTTTACCATGCTCTTTTGTAAGTAGCTGTGCTAGTTCTTCTTTGTGCTCTTGCATTATGTCTGCAAGCTCACTTACATAAACACCACGCTGTACCGCGGTTAACTTAGACCAAGTTTTTTGTACTTTTTGTGCTGCCACAAGTGCCTTATCAGCATCCTCTTTTGTGCCTTTGGGCACGCTGCCTACAATATCTCCATTATAAGGGTTAAGCACCTCGATAACCTCACCGTTTGAGGAATCGCATAGTTGTCCTTCAATGAACATTTTGAAATTTTGCATTAGAACGTCCTCCTTTTAGTATACTAAAAATTAAAATTTATTTTAATTATAGAACACTTACACTGTTAAGTCAATAGCATAATAAATAATATTTAAATTTTTCATTCTTATATTCAGTTGAATATGCACATAGCTAAACTGTAGCTAATTAACTATATTTATAAATTTACACCGCTTGACTACCTTATTTGTTCAATTTCGTTTAAAACAACTTATACCTAAATTGTTAAAAGTTATTTTTATTTTCTGTAAGCTTCGTTTGATTTGAATTTCAAACTTTGCTCAAGTTCAAATCGCACAATATAATCCCACTTTGCACCAATCATGCTAAGTCCCCACGAAAGTCCGTCTAGTGGGTTTTCATTTTTACTATTTTCATCTCTAAATGGCCCTGCTGCGTGAGGTATACCCTCCCATCTGCCAACACTTGACATAATTTCAAAGTTGATGCCATCTTTTGCATACTGAATGGTATTTTTTTCCATACCGTCAGAAGTAACTAAAGCAGCCATACCACCGTCATATTCCCATAAACAAGGCTCATGACCACTGTTTGTGATAGGATTATACTCACTTTTTACATAAGGCCCTTCAATTTTATCAGAAATAGCAACTCCCCATTTAATCTCTCTACCACCACGATAAAATTCTTCTCCCATAGTTTCGCCTTTGTAGTATAGATAAAATTTATTTTTATAGTAATGGATTGATGGGTCGTGAACTTGATTGCTGTCAAAATCGCCCTTAACTTTTACTTTAAAACGATTGTCATCGTCGCCGTCCCAAACGCCTGTATCAGATGCATATAAAATTGGCTCGGCAAGCTTTTTAAACGGACCATTAGGATTTGAGGCAACAGACATTCCAATGCAATGTTTTGTTCGATGAACATGAGGTGAGCCTGCACATTGGTATGAAAGGTAAAACTTTCCATTATGTTTTAAGATTTCTGGAGTAAACACACTTCGCTCGTCATAATCACCTTTAGAGCCATAAGAGACAGCTACTCCCTTTTCTTTCCATTCATACCCGTCTTTACTTGTTGCGTACCAAAGTTCTGCATAATCCCAAGGAAATGTTTTTCTCTCTGGGTGGTTTAAGTCAGGCTCAAACCACTCACCGGTTGATTTAGCCTATGCAGCGGGTGCAGATTACACAATAGGTCACGATGCAAGACACGAATATAACGAGAGTTTAGCACCGATTGAAGCAAATAAAAACACAATGGGTAGCACAATTTTATACACTGCAAAAGATAGTGGAAAGCCTTCTAAGTTCATAGCTCCACCTTGGGCGAAAAAAATCACAAAAGAACTTTTGTTAGATAGAAATATCCACGAACTTACCAATGGCTATTGGTGGGTTGAAGTAGGTGGTGACGATTTAGATATTGTAGATGATGCAGAAGAAATTCGTGACTTACTTTTACAATACGCCTATGGTACATTCGATTATATAAAAAATAGTGGTGAATTTCCAGAAGCTGAAAATCTTGTATTAGACTGGATTGGTGCAGTTCCCGGAAAGCGTGAATCTCGTAGGGTTTATGGTGATTATGTGTTAAATCAAAATGATATTGATGAGTGCAAAATTTTTGAGGATACAGTAGCATATGGCGGTTGGACTATGGACGACCACACAGTCGGTGGTATTCGTGCAGTAGGCACGGATCAAGACGGTGAGGGAACAATATGGCATGAAGTGAAAGATGTATACGGCATTCCTCATCGCTCACTTTATAGCCGAAACATAGAAAATCTTTATGTAGGTGGAAGATGCATCAGTGCCTCACACATGGCTCTGAGTTCGACTCGTGTTATAGGAACTTGCGCTGTTATTGGCCAAGCCTTAGGAACATCAGCTGTTCTTGCTCATAAACATGATGTTTCTCCTCGTGAAGTTTCCACCCACATGGATGAACTTCAACAAATGTTAATTCGAGATGATGCTTATTTACCAGGAATTAAAACAAACGATAAACTAGATATAATATCAAACTCTAAGTGCAAAATTACAGCATCAAGCGAAATGGAAAATGCTCCTGCTATAAATATTAACAGCGATTTTTCAAGAAAAATTAATGATGATGAAAATATTTGGATTTCAAAACCTATGTCTAAAGATGGCGAGTGGGTAAATATCGAACTTGAAAAGCCTACTAAAATCAACGAAATTTCTCTTCGTTTCGACCCTAATTTTTCAAAATACGTTTCTCTTAGAATAACTGATAGCAAAAGAAATAACGAAGAAATTCAATGCGAAATGGTTAGAGATTACAAAGTTGAATTTTTATCAGGTGATAAAGTTATAAAAACAATTGATTGTAATGAAAATTTCTTACGCCATAACAAATTTGATGTAGATGTTGAAAATTG
>CAYJEZ010000046.1:2556-17892 GCA_964369215.1 uncultured Eubacteriales bacterium | reverse complement strand
TATTTTTATTTTTTTATAATAATTAACCCATCATTCTTTTCATTGCAGTTATTGTTTTCTCTCTCTCGCCAAACGCAGTCAATCTAAAATATCCTTCTCCACTTAGTCCAAAACCGCTACCGGGTGTACCTACTATATTGTATTCGTTTAGCATGTAATCGAAATACTCCCATGAAGTCATGCCTTTTGGGCACTTTAACCATATATAAGGCGAGTTTTCGCCTCCAGTAAACTCTATGCCTTGAGAAGTTAAAGCCTCTGCAATTATTCTGGCGTTTTCAATGTAGTACTCGATATTTTCTTTAATTTGAGCTCTGCCATTAACACTAAAAACAGCCTCTGCACCACGCTGAACAATATATGAAACACCATTAAATTTAGTTGTTTGGCGACGAAGCCACAATGAATTTATCGAAGTATTTTCAAACTCAAGCTCTTTAGGAACAACTGTATACCCGCAACGAGTTCCTGTAAATCCAGCAGTTTTAGAGAAGGAAGAAAACTCTATAGCACAGCGTTTAGCTCCCTCAATTTGATAGATACTTGTAGGTAAGTTTTTATTTGTAATAAACGCTTCATAAGCTGAGTCGAAAAGAATTACCGCATTTTTTTCAATTGCATAGTCTACCCATATTTTTAGTTGTTCTTTACTATAAACCGCACCTGTGGGGTTGTTAGGAGAGCAAAGGTAAATGATATCAGCTTTTTGTTCTATATTTGGCATAGGTAAAAAATTATTTTCCATATTTCCATCTAAAAAAATAATTTCTCTGTTGTCCATAATGTTTGTATCAACATAAACGGGGTACACAGGGTTTGGTATCATAACAGAGTTATCGCTACTGAAAATATCAAGAATATTTCCAAGGTCACTTTTTGCTCCGTCACTGATAAAAACCTCGTCTATAGCAACGCAAACACCTTTTTCAGTATAGTAATTTGAAATCGACTCCCTTAAAAAGTCATAACCTTGTTCTTCTGCATAGCCTCTAAATGTTGCAGAAGAACCCATTTCTGTTACCGCTTTATTCATAGCGTTTACTACAGATGGTGCAAGCGGTAGCGTAACATCTCCAATACCTAAGCGAATAATATCGCTGTTAGGATTTTCTGCTTTATATTCATTGATTTTTCTTGATATAGTAGAAAAAAGGTAACTTTGTTCTAGTTTTAGATAATTGCTGTTAATTTTCATATCATATAATCCTCTCTTTTTGTTTGGCACTGTTAAGTTAAAAACTTAGATATCTATGCTTTTACTTAAGCAAAAGCTGTAATTTATGTGGTTTCACATTTATTTACTAAATGTTTGCTTGCCGCCTCTACAAGTCCTAAAAATAATGGATGAGGTTTATTGGGTCTGCTTTTAAACTCTGGGTGAAATTGCACTGCGACATAAAATTTGTTTGTAGGAATTTCTATTGCTTCAACTAGTGTTTTATCTGGTGAAATTCCGCTTATAACCATTCCGTTTTGCTCAATTATTTCGCGGTAGTCATTGTTAAATTCATATCTATGTCTATGTCTCTCTGATATATTTTCGGCATCATATAATTTTCTTAATATACTTTTCTGTTTTGTAACACAAGGAAATGCCCCTAGTCGCATTGTACCGCCTTTTGTACTGATATTTTTTTGATGCTCCATTATGTGTACAATCGGATGACTAGTATTTAAATCAAACTCGCTTGAATTTGCCCCATTAAGTTTGCATACATTGCGTGCAAACTCAATAACCGATACTTGCATACCAAGGCAAATACCAAGAAATGGCAGGTTATTTTCTCTTGCATACTTACAGGCAATTATTTTACCCTCTATCCCTCTGTCACCAAAACCTCCAGGCACTATCATAGCATATACATCGCTGAAAATTTCTCTGGCAGTGTCGTTAGTAACAGTATTACTATCTATCCATTTTACCTTTATTTTAAAACCAACATCAATGCCAGCATGTTGCAATGATTCTACAACAGAGATATATGCATCAGGAAGTTGTGTGTATTTTCCTACAATGGCAACCTGCAAGGTCTTTTTAGGTTGCTTAATTTTTTTTATAAGTTCATACCATTCGTCTAAATTACAGCTATTACTTTCAATACCCAATTCGCGACAAACTACATTATCAAAACCTTGCTCGTGTAGCATTATAGGAGCTTCGTACAGATAAGGCAAAGTTAAATTCTCTATTACGCAGTCGGGTTTAACATTACAAAACATAGAGATTTTTTCGAGTATAGAACGGTTAATTGGCTCGTCTGCCCTTGCTACAATAATGTTTGGGTTAATGCCCATAGAGCGCAACTCTTTAACAGAGTGTTGTGTAGGCTTTGATTTATGCTCTGCACCGCCTTTTAAGTAGGGTACAAGGGTTACATGCACAAATAAACAGTTTTTTTCTCCTACTTCTAGTGAAATTTGGCGAATGCTTTCAAGAAATGGCTGGCATTCTATGTCACCTATAGTTCCTCCTATTTCAGTTATAAGTATGTCTGTATTTGTAAGTTTTGCTCCATCATATATAAACTGCTTGATTTCAGAGGTGATATGTGGTATTACTTGCACTGTTTGACCAAGATAGCCACCTTCTCTTTCTTTGCTAAGTACATTAAAATAGACTTTACCAGAGGTAAGGTTTGAGAATTTTGTCAAGTTTTCATCGATAAATCTTTCGTAATGTCCAAGGTCAAGGTCCGTCTCTGCTCCGTCGTCTGTAACGTATACCTCACCATGTTGTAAAGGACTCATAGTGCCTGGGTCAACATTCATATAAGGGTCAAGCTTTTGCGCAGAGACTTTAAATCCGCGCTGTTTTAAAAGTCTGCCTAAGCTTGCCGCAGTTATTCCTTTACCAAGGCCTGATACAACGCCACCAGTTATGAAAATATATTTTGTCAAATCTCAATCTCTCCTTTAAAAACAGTAGTGGCACTTCCTGTCATAAAAACTGCTTCGTCTGTATACCTTATTACCAGCTCACCACCTAAAAGCTCTACGGTAACATCAGTATCTTTCTCGCAAAATCTATTTTCTGTGGCTGCAACCACGGCGGCGCAAGCACCTGTACCACAAGCAAAAGTTTCACCGCTTCCTCTTTCCCATACACGCATTTTTATTCGTTTAGAAGATAAAACACTTACAAACTCTACATTCACTTTTTCAGGAAAATATTCGCTGTTTTCTATTGAACTACCTAAATGTTTTATATCCATAGTCTCAAGGGGTGTATCTCCAAAATTAAATAAAACAGCATGTGGATTACCCATAGAAACACATGTGAGATTATACTGTTCTCCATTTACTTCTACAGGGCTATCTATTACTTTATTTTTATTGTATATCATAGGAATTAATTGTGGCGAGAACTCAGCTTTACCCATGTTTACCTTAACCGATTTAACTGTGTCATTTTCGATATTGAGAGTAAGCTTTTTAATACCTGAAAGAGTATCGATTGTGATAAACTCTTTTTTATGGATATTGTTATCATAAAGATATTTTGCTACACAGCGAATGGCATTGCCACACATTTTACCCTCACTGCCGTCTATATTAAACATTCTCATTTTTGCATCTGCAATATCTGATGGAAGAATTAGCACAATTCCATCGCCACCTATACCAAAGTGTCTGTTTGAAAGAGTTATTGCAAGTTTCTCTGGCGATGATATAGGCTCACCCTCGGTAGCCTCATTGTTAAAACAGTTTAAGTAAATATAATCGTTTCCACAGCCGTGCATTTTTGTAAAGTTAATTTTCATGTGTGTCACCCTCTAAAATACTTTTGTAGTTTCCCAAAATTCTATTATCTCCTGTAAAGCAGTTGTCGCAAAACGAAACTTTTGCGCCTGCACAAGATTGTTTAAGCCCATCAACCGATATATATCCAAGGCTGTTTGCACCAATAATTTTACAAATATCTTCTACGCTCATTTCATTTGCAATTAAGCTTATCTCGTCGTCTACGTCTGTTCCGTAATGACAACTGTATTTAAACGGAGGAGATGAAATTCTAAGGTGAACCTCTGACGCTCCTGCATCTCTTAAACTTTTTACAATTCGCTTTATTGTAGTTCCTCTTACTATAGAGTCGTCTACCAATACAACACGTTTACCTTTTATGTTTGATGAAAGCGGGTTAAGTTTTAACTTAACTGCTCCTTCTCTATGGCTTTGTGTAGGGTAGATAAAGCTTCTTCCTATGTATCTGTTTTTAACAAAACCCGATACAAGTGGAATTTTACTGTGTGCACTGTAGCCTATTGCCGCCTCAATACCGCTATCTGGCACCCCACAAACAACATCTGCGTTTACAGGGTGTTCTTTGGCTAGTGTAATTCCCATATTATGCCTTGCAGTATATACACTTATTCCGTCTACAACACTGTCAGGGCGTGCAAAATATACATATTCAAATATACAAAACCCACTGTACTCAGAGGCTTTTTTAAGAAGTTTTTCGCTGTATGCTATTTTTGAATTTTTTATTACTATCAATTCGCCGGGCTCTACATCTCTAATAAAAGCAAAATCACAGCTATCAAGTGCACAACTTTCAGAGGCTACAGCTATTCCGCTTTCATTTTCGCCTATGCACAATGGTCGATAACCACACCCGTCTCTAAGGGCAACTAATGTGTTGTCTGCGCATAAAATTATAAGAGAAAATGCACCTTTTAGCTCTTTAGCTGCCAACTTAATTCCTTTAATAATATCACCCTGCCCAACTGAGTGGTATGCAATTAATGAAGCTAAAACTTCACTGTCGCTTGTTGAAATAAAGTTAAGACCGTAGCTTTGTAGAGCTGTTTTTATCTCTGCAGCATTTGTTATATTTCCATTGTGTGCTACCGCAATACGACCAGTTAGAAACTCTGAAATAAAAGGGCCAACATTTTCTATAACATTTCCGCCCGTGGTAGAGTAACGGTTATGACCTATAGCAACGCCACTTTTTGGCAATCGTTTCATTACTTTGTCACTAAACACTTCGCTTACAAGACCTGTATTTTTGTGATACAATATGTTGTTATCTTTTGCAACTGCAATACCGCTGCTCTCTTGCCCTCTGTGCTGAAGTGCCAAAAGTCCATTATAGCATACACCAGAGGCTTCTTCTGTATTAAGACTTACACCGAAAACCGCGCATTCTTCTTTTAGCTTATCATTTATTCTCATATGTTTTCAGTACCCCTTCTGCTATTGTTCTCCTTGTTGTTCGGTTATCCATAGCTTCACGTTCAATATATTTATGCGCATCAACTTCAGACATATTAAGGTAAGATATAAGTACACTTTTTGCCCTTGCAACTATTTTTATATCTTCTATTTTTTCTACAAGTTTTATGTTCTCTTTTTGAATTTTCTTTATTCTATTATGTGCAGCTTTTGCTAGTTTAAGAGAAAACCATAGGTTGTCTCTGTTTAGCGGTTTTGAAATTGTTATAACGCCTTCATTTTCTACAATAGAAGATATTTCTTCATAGTACTCATTCTTAACTATAAGAAGTACTTGGCTTGTTTGTTTTGAGATGATATGGCACGAAAGTTTTTCACCTGACTCATCTTTAAGTGGAGCATTTATTATTACAAGGTCAAAATCTTGCTCTGAAACAAGTTGCCTTGCTCTGTGTCCGTTAGGGGCAGTGGCTATTCTACTCATAGAAAACTCTTTTAATATTTTTAACAGAATTTCTGTACCTTTGTCTGTTGTAGATACAATTAATGCACTTTCGATTTCCTCACACCCTCTCTATGGTAATATATCAGTGAATATAAAAACACTTTTCGGTTATATAAAGATTTTTGTCTTCTGCCGTAGTAAATGCATCATGCTCAGCCTTTTTTTCAGATACAATGCTATTTAAAAGTCGTTCTCCCACAACTTCTAAAACAAAGTCAGAAGATTTACTTGACTCTACTGCTTCTGATAAATTTTTAGGCAAGTCTTTTGAAACTTCACACATTGTAAGGTTATTTTTTATTCCATATTGGCCTGCAGAGATTATAAGTGCAAATGCAAGATATGGATTGATAGTGCAATCTGGTGAACGCAGTTCTATCATTACTTTTTTACTATCTCCATTTACCACTTTAATAAAAGAATTAATGCTGTCTGAAAAATTACCTAGCCGACTAAAAGAGTTTACAGTAGGATTTAAAAACAGTGTCATTTCACTCGATTTATCAATTATACCGGCAATAAATTGCTTTGCCTTTATTTCAGCATCTTCTAAAAATCCATCAATAGCTATATTTAACCTTAGGCCACTTCCTGCTTCGTTTTCTAAAGGTTTTGGCATAAATGATGCATATAGCCCATTTCGTGCAGATATAGATTTAACCACCGATTTAAAGGTTAAAAAATTGTCCGCAGCTGTATTCGCCTCGCTGTAATTAAAGTCAATTTCATTTTGCCCCGGACCTTTTTCATGATGAGAAACTTCTGGTTTTAATCCCATTTCTTCAAGTGTTAAGCAAATTTCACGGCGTATGTTCTCTCCCTTATCTAGTGGAGCTATGTCGCAGTAGCCTCCAAAATCTAAAGAATTATATGTGGGCTCACCGTTTTCATCTGTTTTAAAGAGGTAAAATTCACAGTCGGTACCTATTTTGCAGCTAAGTCCATCTTTTTTAAATTCTTTTATCACATTGTTTAAAATAATTCTGCTATCGCCATAGTAGTTATCACCAGTAGATGTTTTTATATAGCAATAAAATCTAACAACTCTTCCGGGTCCTGGTCTCCACGGCAATACTGTAAGTGTGTCAGGGTCTGGGAATAGCAAAAGCGTAGTTCCGTATGAACAATCAAAACCTCTTATAGAAGCCCCTTTTAATTCAACTCCATTTATAAATGCATCGGCAAGTTCGTCTACCATAATCGAAATGTTTTTATGAATGCCAAAAGGGTCACAAAAACCGAGACGAATAAATTTTACATCATTTTCATTAATAAATTCCAATACATCTTTAATAGTGTTTTCCATTTTTTCAACTCCATTCTATATTGTTGGCACTGTTAGGTTAAAGTAATGAAATTATTAGTTTTCTTAAGAATAAACCCATTTATTCTCTTTTCTTTTTCCTCCCCGCCAAAGGCGGGGAGGAAAAAGAAATATAAAGATTATTTTCATATTAACTTAACAAAGCCATATTGTTATATAACTTTCGTGTTTTGGGCATAATTATAATAAACATATTATATCACTTTTTTTGAGTTAATACAATTTTGATAAATATTCATCGACTTCTCGTGCGCATTTAATTCCGTCGGCTACCGCCCAAACCACTAACGATTGCCCTCTTTTCATATCGCCACAGCAAAAAACTCCATCTTTATCGGTTTTATATAAGTCGTTGTCTTTGTTAGGGATGCAAATTCCTTTTGCCGAATATTCTTCGTAGCCTAAAAATCCTGCAGCAATAAGCAATAAATCTGCCTTTAATGTATGTTCGCTTCCTTTTACTTCACATAGTTTACCGTCTTTAAACTCTACTTTTACGGTTACAACCTCAGTTAATTTGCCGCCACTGTGCTTTATTTCTTTTATTGTAGTGTTGTACACGCGTGGGTCTTGACCATAAACCTCTATGGCTTCTTGTTGTCCATAGTCGGTCAAGCTTACTTTCGGCCACTCTGGCCAAGGGTTAGAGGGTAATCGTTCATCGGGTGCTTTTGGCATCATTTCTATTTGAATTACTGATTTTGCACCATGGCGTATTGATGTACCCACACAGTCGTTACCCGTATCTCCACCGCCCAATACAATTACATTTTTGCCTTTTGCGCTTATATATTTATTATCTAAGAGCTTACTGTCTATAAGACTTTTAGTTGTGCTTGAAAGAAAATCTACAGCGAAGTGTACTCCTTCACAATCCCTATTCTTTACTGAGATATCACGTGCTTTTTTTGCGCCGCAACAAAGTACTACTGCATTAAAATTTGCTGTTAAAGTATCAAGAGTCATATTTTTTCCAAAATCAGCATTTGAAATAAATTCTATGCCCTCTTCACGCATAAGATTTATACGCCTCTCAACAATATTTTTGTCAAGTTTCATGTTAGGAATGCCATACATGAGCAAACCGCCAAATCTATCATCGCGTTCATAAACGGTAACGCGATGCCCTCTTTTATTTAGACGTTCAGCAGTGGCAAGCCCTGCAGGGCCTGAGCCAATTATAGCTACTTTTTTGTCGCTGCGCACAGTTGGAGGGTTTGGAGCCATTTCTCCATTTTTAAATCCTTGTTCAATTAAAAACAGCTCATTATCACGAATTGTAACTGGGTCTGTATCTATGCCATTTATGCATGCTTTTTCGCATAGTGCAGGGCATACCCTTCCTGTAAATTCAGGAAAACAGCTTGTTTTTAATAGCCTTGAAAGACCGTGAGAATATCTGCCATTATATATTTCGTCATTCCATTCAGGAATAAGATTATTAAGAGGGCAACCTGTGACCATTGAGTTGAGCTTAATTGCAGAACTGCAAAATGGAACACCGCAGTTCATGCATCTTGCACCTTGTTTTTTTCGCTCTTCCTCAGAGTTGATGTAGTAAAATTCATCAAAATTTTCTATTCTTGTTTTTACTGGAATATATTTATTTGCATTTCTTTCATATTCTAAAAAACCTGTTGGTTTTCCCATATTGCAAAACCCTTTCTACTTATTGAGTTAATGACTTTGTAAATGCTTGCATAGCTGCATCTTCTTGTGAAGAACCTTTTTCTTTAAATTCTTCAATCAAACTTAACATTTGCATATATTTGTTAGGTACAATTTTTTTGAAATTCGGCAAGTAAGCGTCGAAATTATCAAGAATTTTTTTGGCTAATAGCGATTTAGTCTCACCATAATGTTTTAAAATCAATTCTTTAAGTTCTGCTATGTCGCAATGTTCTTCAACTTCGTCAAGAGAGACAAACTCTTTATTAAGTTTTAGATATAAATCACGTTTTTGGTCAAGTACATACGCTACCCCTCCACTCATACCAGCGGCAAAGTTTTTGCCAGTTTCTCCTAAAACAACAGCTATACCGCCTGTCATATATTCAAGCCCATGGTCGCCACATCCCTCTACAACACAAACACAACCAGAGTTACGCACCATAAACCTCTCTCCTGCAATACCGCTGATATAACTTTCTCCTGAGGTAGCTCCGTAAAAAGCAACATTGCCGATAATTATGTTTTCTTCTGCCTTAAAATTGCTGTCTTTAGGCGGTAATACCACAATTTTTCCTCCTGATAAACCTTTTCCTAAGTAGTCGTTTGCATCACCTTGAAGGCGTAAAGTTAAGCCTTTTGGAATAAAAGCACCAAACGACTGACCAACTCCTCCAACGCAGTTTAAAATAAAGGTATCGTCATCAAGAGAGCTACCATGTTTTTTTGTTATTTCTGAGCCCAAAATCGTGCCAACTGTTCTGTTAATGCTTGTTAGTTTAATGTTTTCAACATGAGAAACACCATTTTCTATTGCATTTTTAAACTTTTTAAGAAGCACATTTTCATCAATAGTTTCGCCTAATTTATAGTCATATGCGTTTTTAGGGTTATAGATTTTATCTTTAACAGCTGCATATTTATCAGAAATAATGCTACTCATATCTACTAGTTCTGCGCGCTTAGTAACCTTATTGTCTTTAACTTTTATTAAATCTGTTCTACCAGTTAGTTCATTAAGAGATTTTACACCTAATTTAGCCATAATTTCACGCAATTCTTCTGCTATATAACGCATAAAATTCATTACATACTCTGGTTTGCCTTTAAACCTTTTTCTTAAACATTCATTTTGTGTGGCAATTCCAACTGGGCAAGTGTCTAAATTGCAAACTCTCATCATCATACAACCCATAGCAACAAGAGGAGCTGTGGCAAACCCAAATTCTTCTGCGCCGAGTATAGCTGCAATGGCTACGTCTCTACCGCTCATTAATTTACCGTCTGTCTCTATAACTACACTGCTTCTAAGTCCATTTTTTATAAGTGTTTGGTGTGCCTCAGCAAGACCTAATTCCCATGGTAAACCTGCATCTAAAATAGAGCTTATAGGTGCAGCGCCAGTTCCGCCGTCAAAACCTGATATAAGTATAACTGATGCGCCTGCTTTTGCAACTCCTGCTGCAATAGTTCCCACTCCTGCCTCTGATACTAATTTAACAGATATTCTTGCCTCTCTGTTGGCATTTTTTAAATCATAAATTAGCTGAGCTAAGTCCTCTATTGAATAAATGTCGTGGTGCGGTGGTGGAGAAATTAACGATACTCCTGGAGTGGAATGTCTGGTTTTTGCAATCCAAGGGTAAACTTTTGCGCCAGGAAGATGCCCTCCTTCGCCAGGTTTTGCACCTTGTGCCATTTTTATTTGAATTTCATTTGCTGAAAGTAAGTATTCTCCTGTAACACCGAAACGTCCCGACGCAACTTGTTTTATTGCACTGTTTTTCTCAGAATTAAGCCTTATAGGCTCTTCGCCACCCTCGCCAGAGTTAGATTTACCACCAAGGCTGTTCATTGCAAGTGCCATACACTCATGTGCTTCTTTTGAAATTGAACCGTAAGACATTGCACCTGTTTTAAATCTTTTTACTATATCGTCTACCGATTGAACATCGCTAATAGGAATTTCTTTATTTTTGTCAAACTTAAAAGCAAGCAAGCCTCTTAGAGTATGTGGTTTGTGTTCATCGTCTACCATAGCCGTATACTCTTTAAAGCGATTGTAGTCTCCGTTTTGAACGGCTTGTTGCAACGCAATAATAATGTTTGGATTATAAAGATGATCTTCTTTATCTTCGCCTGCTCTTAGTTTTAAAAACCCTGTACTGTCAAGTGTGTTATCTACACCCAATCCCAATGGGTCGAAAGCTGAAGAATGCCTAAATTCAACTCCTTCTGATATTTCTGTAAGGCCTATACCTTCTACTCTTGAAATAGTGTTTGTAAAATATTTGTCTATAACTTGTTTATTAATTCCAACTGCCTCAAATATTTGAGCAGATTGATATGATTGCAACACCGAAATACCCATTTTTGCAGAAACTTTTACCACTCCATGCAAAACTGCATGATTATAGTCTTTAATTGCTGTATAAGGGTCTTTATCAAGAATTTTTTCTTCTATAAGCTCCTCAATACATTCATGCGCTAGATATGGGTTTATTGCACGTGCTCCATATCCTAAAAGCATTGAAAATTGGTGTACGTCTCGAGGCTCTGCACTTTCTAACACTATTGAAACCGCAGTGCGCTTTTTTGTTCTAATTAAGTATTGCTCAATAGCTGAAACAGCAAGTAAAGAGGGAATAGCAACATGATTTTCGTTTACTCCTCTGTCAGAAAGAACAATGATATTTGCGCCTTTTTTATAAGCCTTATCACATTTAATAAAAAGCTGCTCTACCGCTTGTTCTAAAGAGGTGTTTTTATAATAGCATAAAGAAATTGTATCTGTTTTAAAACCTTTTTTATTTAAGTTTTTTATTTTAATTAAGTCAGTACCCGTTAGTATTGGGTTTTGTACTTCTAAAACTCTACAATTTTCAGAAGAGTCGTAAAGCAGATTACCGTCTGAGCCAAGATAAACCGTTGTGTCTGTTACTATTTCTTCACGAAGAGAGTCAATAGGAGGGTTTGTAACCTGTGCAAATAACTGCTTAAAGTATCTGAAAAGAGATTGATGTTTTTCAGACAACACAGCCAGTGGAATGTCACTTCCCATTGAAGCAGTTGCCTCAATACCATTTATAGCCATAGGTAATATAACTTGTTTTACATCTTCGTAAGTGTAGCCAAACACTTTATAAAGTTTTTCGCGAAGTTCTTTAGTATGAGATTCAACTTTTTTATTAGGAAGTTCTAAGTCGCTTAGTTTTAACAAGCTTTTGTCAAGCCATTCGCCATATGGGTTTTTAGTGGCGTAGTAATTTTTAATCTCTTCGTCAGATATTATTTTTTTATTCACCGTATCTACAAGAAGCATTTTGCCGGGTTGCAAGCGTGATTTTTTTATAATATCTTTATTTGGAATGTCTAAAACGCCTACTTCTGAAGAAAGTATAAGAGTATTATCTTTTGTTAGATAGTATCTTGACGGGCGCAGTCCGTTTCTGTCAAGAACAGCACCCATAATATCGCCATCAGAAAAAAGAATTGCAGCCGGACCGTCCCAAGGTTCCATCATGGTTGCATAATAATGGTAAAAGTCCTTTTTCTTCATATCCATGTAAGGGTCATTTTTCCAAGGCTCTGGTATTGCAGTCATAACAGCAAGCGGAAGATCCATACCATTCATATATAAAAATTCAAGAGAGTTATCAAGCATTGCAGAATCTGAGCCAGAGGTATTTACCACTGGTAAAACCTTGTTTATTTCTTCTCCCATAACATTTGAAAAAAGAGTCTCTTCTCTTGCTATCATTCTGTCTGCATTACCGCGAATTGTATTTATTTCACCATTGTGCAGTATAACTCTGTTAGGGTGAGCTCTATCCCAACTTGGGTTAGTATTTGTTGAAAACCTTGAGTGAACCATAGCTATTGAGCTCATATAGCTCTCATCAAGTAAATCTAAATAGAAATTTCTTAGTTGCCCTACTAAAAACATACCTTTATACACTATTGTCCGTGAAGACAAGCTAGGTATAAAAGTATCGACAGAGCTGTGTTCAAACTCGCGACGTATAACGTACAATTTACGATCAAACTCAAGCCCCTTTGCTATATTTTCAGGTCTTTTTATAAAGCATTGCTCTATACAAGGCATTTTATCTAGTGCCGCTTTGCCTAAAACAGTAGGATTGGTAGGAACTGCACGCCAACCTAAAAATTCTACACCCTCATTTTTTACTATAACTTCAAATAACTTTTTAGCTTGCTTTCTTTTTTGAATATTTGTAGGTAAAAAGAACATCCCAACGCCATAGTCTCTCTCTTCTCCTAGTTCATAATCTAAATTCAGCTTGCTAAAAAAATTATGAGAAATTTGCAGAAGCACACCAACTCCGTCTCCTGTCTCTCCCGACGAGTCTTTTCCAGCTCTATGTTCTAGTTTTTCAACAATAGACAGCGCGTCTGATACAACACGATAGCTTTTAGTTCCATCTATCGACACCACTGCTCCTATACCACAAGCGTCGTGTTCATATCTCTCGTTATAAAGTGTTTTTGCCATAAAAAGAACCTCCAAAACAAAAATAGGAGCACAAGCACAAAACACATTTAAAAAAATGTGTGTTTAGCTCATGACTCCTTTGTCAATCATTATTAATTTCATTTATTGTATCACATAACTTTTCTAAATGCAATACTTTAAGTAAAATTTTTAGTATGTATTAGATGTAATCTAAAAAAATCTTACTTTTAAAGTCAAACCAATTCAAAAATCATCAAAGTTTTGCTGTTTGTATATTCTTAAATATACTTCTATTTCTATAGCAATTTTTTTATTTTGACTTTTTGTTTTTTTAGAATAAATATTGCATTAAATATAGTTGTATTGTATAATAAAATAAGATAATAAATAGCTAAAACAAAGAAAGTTAAAACAAGTATTAGTGAGAAATTCACAATAAATTAAGCGTAAATTATTTGTTGTAATTAAGAGAGATAACACAAAACCTAAATTAGAAAGGCTGTATTACTATGACAAATTCTAAAACAAAAAGACCAAATATACTGTTTGCTATTGCAGATGACGCGTCTCATTTCGGCGTTTTTGGTCATTCATTTGTTAAAACTCCGAACATTGACAGAGTAGCTAAAGAGGGTGTAAAATTTGAAAACGCATTTACCTCTAATCCAAAATGTGCACCATCTAGGGCTTCAATTTTAACAGGTAGGTTTACTTGGCAACTTGAAGAGGCATGTAATCACTACTGCGTTTTTCCTAATAAGTTCAAGCTATTGCCTGATGTATTAGAAGATAACGGATATTTTGTAGGCTATACCGGCAAAGGTTGGGCACCGGGTGACTATGAGAGAAACGGACTTAAAAGAAACCCTGCGGGCAACCCTTTTAACAACAAAAAGCTTACTCCACCTGACGGAAGTTGTATTAGCGACTGTGATTATACAGAAAATTTTAAGGATTTTCTTAATAAAAAAGATGAAGAGCAACCTTTTTATTTTTGGTATGGTTGTCTTGAGCCACATCGAAAATATAGTTTTGAAGAGGGCATAAGAGGAGGTAAAAGTCTTGATGAGATTGAAAGCATACCGACTTATTTTCCTGACACGAAGGAAGTTCGAACAGATTTACTTGATTACGCCTATGAGATAGAATGGTTTGATAAACATCTAGGTAATATGCTTACTATTTTAGAGGAAAAAGGTGAGTTAGATAATACTTTAGTTGTAGTTACCTCTGATAATGGCTGTCCTTTTCCTAGGGTAAAAGGACAAATGTATGAGCAAGATTTTCATTTACCTATGGTTGCTTCTTACCCTAAATTGAGTGCTAGTAACCGAGTAGTAAGTGATATAATCAGCTTTACTGACTTAGCACCTACATTTCTTGAAGTTGCTGGGGTTGAAATTCCTGCAACTATGACAGGTAAGAGTTTTGCAGATGTTTTTAGTGGAGATAAATCAGGAATTATTAATGAGAATAGAAATCTTACATATTTTGGAAGAGAAAAACATGACTTGGGTAGAGAAGGTGACTTAGGCTACCCTGTTCGTTGCATTAGAACACAAGAATATTTATATATTTATAACTTTGCACCAAACAGATATCCGGCTGGAAACCCTGAGACATACTACACAAACTGCGACTCTTCTCCTACAAAAGAGGAGATAATAAAACGACACAATAATGGCGATGACTATTATTATAGCCTTGCTTTTGGAAAACGCCCTCAAGAAGAACTATATCAAATAATCGAAGATGCTGAGTGCATGAAAAACCTTGCTAATGTTGATGAATATAATTCAGTAAAAACAGAAATGCATGATAAATTATTTGATTTCTTAAAAGAGACTGGCGACCCTAGATTAGACGACCCTGATTATTTTGAGAGATTTGAATACGTTGGGGCAGACCAGCATTCTTGGAAAGCATATGAAGAAGGAAGATGGATAAAACAAAAATATTAATCTTTAATTTTTGATGGAATTTATAACAAATAGTAGCAGAGCAATATGCTAATAAGTCACCTGTAATTAGTGCAGGTGACTTATTTTTTGTTGTCTATTTTAGTATATATAGTAAAGTAACTTGAAAATTAATAAACATAAAGCAAAAACCACATAAATTAAAGCTTTTTGCTTATGCAAAAACCGACCTCTTTTTGTTAGATTTTCAGGTCTAACTTTTGAGGTC
>CAYJEZ010000046.1:0-2456 GCA_964369215.1 uncultured Eubacteriales bacterium | reverse complement strand
CTTATGCAAAAACCGACCTCTTTTTGTTAGATTTTCAGGTCTAACTTTTGAGGTCGGTCACTTTTGTAGGTTACTATAATTTTCTGTTTTGTTAGTTTATTGTAGTCAAAATTAAAGGTGTATCGTAATCTCACTGCAAATTTTGTAGACATTACAAATGCTTGTATAATAGCTTGATTATATATAATGTCAGCAACAGTAGAAACGGGTTCGGATAATATCGGTCAGGCTAACTACGTTGAATACACTTTTAAGTTTTTATTTCAGCCAAAGTAATCAAACTATGCTAATATAGTCTTGACGTTGTATTTTTTTGCCAGTGCATCAAATGCAGGCTTAAGTGCTCCGTAAAGCACACATGCAATAACTACCCCTATTATAGCATTAATAACCGATGAACCAAGTTTTGCGAATATTACAGGAATTAATGCTCCAGGCGCGTTTCCCTCTAATAAGCCTTGTATATATGTTTTGCTCAAATAAAGTATTATATAAGCAATTTGTCCTGCAATACCGCCGACAATTATTTTTGCAAGTATGTTTTTAATAAAACTAAACTTAACAAAAACTAAACCCGGCAATGCAGCCAAAATAAACTTAAAAACTAAAGTGTAAGGGGCAGAGGCGATGTAAAGGGGGTTTGTTATATCAAATATGGCAGAGCCAATTCCAGCTGCTAGCCCGCCACCTACAGGACCCAACAAAAGCCCTGACAAAATACACACACCATTGGCTACGTGTATCGCAGTAACATCTCCAATTGCTACCGGAATAGGTATTCTTATATAATTCGAGGCAAAGACCACAGCAGCAAACACTGCAACCATTACCAACCTGTGAAGTTTAGCTTTATCATTCATATTAATAACCGTCCTTTCAACTGTACGTAAGAAAACTTGATTTTTAACTACACTTATAATATAATTAAACTGTACCTAAGTAAATATACAGTTTTGCTTATTTTAACAGGCACAGTTTAGAAAGGGAATAAATTTATGAAAATAACAGAATTTTTATTCGAAATTAATAGAAACAAGAATACGCAAATAAGTACTCAAATATATGAGAACATAAAAAAAGCTATATTAAACGCAGAATATGTTTACGGAGATAAGCTTCCCTCTGTTCGCATGGCTTGCGAACTTTTAGGTGTGAGTAAATCTTCTGTAATATCGGCATATTTTCAGCTAAACACCGAAGGCTTTATCAAAAATATTGCGTGCAAAGGCTACTATGTCTCTAACATAAGTAAATTTGAAGATAAAAATTACGAGTTTGATTTAGAGTACAAAGAGAATAACATTATATATATTAATGATGCTATAGATAAGCGTGCTGTTTCAAAAGATATATGGAAAAAGCACTACAACAAAATGTTATCTGACGAAAGTATTGATTTAAGCATACAAGGCGACGAGCAAGGCGAGCTTGAACTGCGAGAGGCAGTAGCAGACTATGTAAGGGCTCACCGAGGTTGCAAAGTAGGAGCACACCAAATTATTATTGCAAGTGGCATACAAACCTTAATCGCTATGCTTGTTAAAATTTGTAGTGCTAGTTACGAGCATGCATATTTAGAGTCGCCTGGCTACAAAAAAGCTCAGTATGTATTCGAAGATTACAAAGTGCCTATAAAAAAAATTAGCGTTAATGAAAATGGAATAAACATAGAAGACATAAAGCATAAAAAAAGTTTTATATATGTAAGCCCGTCGTTTCAATACCCCATGGGAAACAGCATGACAATTGATAAAAGGCACGAGCTAATTAAGTATGCAGAATCTAGTAAATCTTTAATAATAGAAGACGACTATGCCGCCACAATACGCTACGACTCTAAGCCGATATCTTCACTTATGGGGCTTGATATTTACGACAACACTGTATATTTAGGCTCTTTTTCTAAAACATTTTTACCCTCTTTAAGAATTAGCTTTATGATACTTCCAAGCAAGCTTTTACCTAGCTACTTTGCGCTTAAGGCAAAGTACACACACACTTGCTCTAAACTTGACCAACTTACTTTAGCAAGCATAATATCTGGCGGATTTATGGAGAAACACCTTAAAAAAATTAATGCGCTTTACAAGCAAAAAAACTTGGTTATAACTAAGTATATTAAAGAGCACTATAAGAATAAACTTATAGTAAACAACAGTCAGTCGGGCTTTCATATTATACTTTCTTGTAAAACAAAAAGAGCCTATGAAACTAAAGAAGAGCTTAAAAATGAGTTTTTGCTTATTGATATTATTAGCTATGAAAATGAAAATCTTACCTTTTTGTTAAGCTATAGTGGGCTTGATGTTGAAGAGATACCTCAAATTGTAGATAAGATAGCTAAATTGCTTTGCCTATAGTTAATATAATATTCAAAAGTTAACAAATTCTAATATTTTCAACAAAAATCTTTACTATAAATTAAAGCTGTGATATAATTTAGTTGTAAAAACAAT
>CAYJEZ010000045.1:9920-18398 GCA_964369215.1 uncultured Eubacteriales bacterium | reverse complement strand
CCATTAACATATTGCTTTGCTGAGTGCACACATTAAATAAACCCTTGTTATCAAAATTACTTTTTATAACCATATGAATTATACCTCCGAAATATCAGTTATCATCGAGCCATATTTTTCTATTGCTGAAGCAGTGAATTCCTCTAATGCATCATCTTTTGGCATATCGGCAGAGCAACCGTGGCTTGCCACTAACATAGCTGCACTAGCACTAGCATACTCTAAGCATTTTGTAAGCTCTTTGCCTTTTAGAAGACTAGTTAAAAAAGCTGAAGCATAACCATCTCCGCCTCCAAAAGATTTCAATAGCTTTACAGGAAAAGGCTTAACTTTATAGCTTTTTTTATCATTGGTGTATGCAATCGAGCCCTCTTTGCCATGCTTAATTATAACTATTTTTGCGTTTTTGCCAAACCAATACTCAGCTTCTTCTTTATCGGTTGGATTACTAAGGGCAAATTTGCTCATCAAGTTAAATTCTTCTTTAGAACCCAAAATAATTGATGCGCTTTGTGCTACTAAAGAATAATAAATTGCTGTTTCATCTTCATTTTTCCAGTTATAAGGGCGATAATCTATATCAAACACTATTGGTGTGCCTAGCCTGTTTGCAATTGCAACAGCTTTTAAAGCCGCCTCTCTTGATGGGCTTTCAGCAAGTGCAGTACCTGAAATAAGTAGTACCTTAGCCGATTTTATGTATTCTTCATCAATGTCGCTTACCTCTAATTTTAAATCTGCAGCTTCATTTCTGTACATTAATATACTACTCTGGGTCTCGCTTAAAATCTCAGTGAAGGTAAGGCCAATTTTCTCACCGTTTTGGCATCTAAAAACCCTTGAAGTGTCTATGCCTTCTCTGTCAAAATACTCGGTTACAAAATCTCCAAGTCTGTCGTCAGACACTCTTCCGAAAAAGCCGATGTTCATGCCTAGCCTTGCCATACCTACTGCGATGTTAGCAGGTGAGCCTCCTAAATATTTCTTAAAAGTCATGCTCTCTGCCAGTGTGCAATAATAATCTATAGGATTTAAGTCTACTGCTATTCTACCTAGCAACACCATATCAAGAGCTTTTGACGAATCAATTTCTAAATACTTCATATTAACTCCTTTTCGTATATTATTTTATTTTTTGTGCAAACAATTAATACTTCTTTAAGTATTAAGCTGCCATTTATTGAGCTGTTTTATGCCTTATCTACTTATCTAAATCAACTAACTCACAAGTAGTATTGATTTCCTTGCATAACTTAACTAAGTCACTTGATTTTCCGCCATCAGTAATAACAGCATCGAAATCACTTAAGTTTGCATAAGTCATCAATGCTGGATTATTATATTTGGTATTATCTACTAAAAGGTATTTGTTTTTCGCCTTTTGGGTAATATATTGTTTCAATGCATATTCAAGCAAAGAAGAATTTGTGACACCTCCATCACTTGAAATTCCAGTAGTTGCCATAAAACATTTAGTAATGTTATAACGCTCTAATGTAGCTATCGTATCTGTAGATACAATAGAATTGGTGTTTTTATCAAGCTTACCAGGCATAACATACACCTCAATATTCGAGACTTTTGAAGCGGAATTAATAATACTTAAATTATTTGTTAGTACTACTACATTTTTTTTATCAGCCATAAAGTCAAGCATATGCATTGTAGTCGTTCCTGAGTCAATAAAAATAATATTATTATCCTCAACAAAAGACGCTGCTTTTTTTGCGATTGCTTTTTTTGACTCTAATGATTTTGTTTGTCTGTTTTCAAAAGGCACAAGAGTAGTAACTGCACATTTAGCAACCCCACCATAAATTTTTTCAACTTTTCCTTGACTTACCAAAGCTGCAACATCTAATCTTGCAGTGTTAATTGAAATTTTCATCTCTTCACACAATTGAGCCATTGTAACTGTACCATTTTCTAAAATATACTGCTCCATATTCCTAAGTCGAGCGGATTTCATCGAGCACCTCCTACACACTTTTATCATATTACCATAAATAATATCACATAAAAAACAAAAGGTAAATACATTTTTTCTACAAACTTATATGTTAACATTTGGGATATTTGATAAAAAAACATAGTAACTTTTGTAAAATTGCCAATTGAAATTGATTAATTTATGTGTTAAAATATATCAAGTTACTAAAAAAGTAATTAATTTACTATTGGGTAATCACATTGCTAATATAGTAATTAAAAAATAAATTGTCAAACAAGTTTTGGCTGAACGGAGCGTAAATATGTTAAATTTAGGTATTATCGGAGCAGGTAGAATTGGCAAAGTACACGCACAAAGTATATCAAAATTCGTTAAAAACGCAAAAGTTGTATCAATCGCAGACCCATTTATGAACTCTGAGATAAAAGAGTTTGCTAAAGAGCTATCTATAGAAAATTGTTTAGAAGATTATCACGACATTTTAAACGACCCGTCAATTGACGCAGTTTTGATATGTTCATCTACTGATACTCATGCGGATATTTCTATTGAAGCTATTAAAGCTAACAAACATGTTTTTTGCGAGAAACCGGTTTCTCAAGACATAGGCAAAATACATGAAGTTATGGAGGCATTAAAAGATAGTAAGGTTAAATATCAAGTAGGATTTAATCGTAGATTTGACCATAATTTTGGTGCTGTTAGAAGTGCAGTTCAAAGCGGAAAAGTGGGTGAGGTACATATAGTTAAAATCACCTCAAGAGACCCTGACGCACCTCCTGTTTCATATGTAAAAGTTTCTGGCGGAATGTTTTTAGACATGACAATTCATGATTTTGACATGGTAAGATTTTTAACAGGTAAAGAAGTAGTAGATGTTTATGCAAGCGCAACCGTTAAAGTAAACCCTGAGATTGGCGAAGCTGGTGACGTTGACACTGCTATTATTACAATGAAGCTTGAAGACGGCAGTCTAGCAGTTATTGACAACTCAAGAAAAGCTGTATATGGTTATGACCAACGAGCAGAAGTATTCGGTTCAAAAGGTCAAGTTGCTGTTTCAAACGACACACAAAGCACTGCTGTATTTAGTGGAGAAGATGGTGTTGTTGCAGAAAAACCTTTATACTTTTTCTTAGAGAGATATATGCAATCATTTACACAAGAGGTTTCTGATTTTGTAAATGCTGTTGAGAACGACACAGATGTACCGGTAGACATTCACGACGGTTTACAGGCTGTTGTTATAGCTGTTGCAGCGCAAAAGTCATTAAAAGAGGGAAGAACTGTTTCTCTTTCAGAAATATAATAAAAAAGAACTTACTTAATGCTCGGTAATAAAAATTGTAAAGTTTAATAAAAATTAAGGGCTTGACACATGTTAAACGCAAGTGTCAAGCCCTTATGATTTTTTAATTATTCAATTTTCTTAATTCAATAAGTTTATTTACTATTACTAAATAAAAGCTCAATTTCTCTTGCTAATATAATGCATAGCCATGCTAGCAGCTAAGGCTCCGTCTGCCGCTGCCGTTACAACTTGCCTTAACTTAGAGTTTCTAACATCGCCTGCGGCAAAAATACCCTCTACGCTTGTGTTTAAGTCGCAATCTGTTATAATTTGCCCTGTAGGAGTTAGCTCTAAAATGTCTTTTACAAAGTCGCTTCTTGGCACTATTCCTATAGCAACAAAAACACCGTCTACCTCTATGTCTCTCACTTCTTCAGTTTCGTTGTTTTTTAACCCTATTAAACTTAAATGCTTATCACCCTTTAAAGCAAAAATCGAAGTGTTGTCTACAGTCTCTATTTTACTGTTAAGCACAAGTTTGTCTTGTAAGATTTTGTCTGCCTTTAGGCTTGTTCCCCTATATGCTAGGTAAACTTTTTGAGCATAATTAGAAAGCACTAAAGCATCTGTTACCGCTGTGTTACCACCGCCGTAAACCATTACAGTTTTACCCTTATAAAATGCTCCGTCACAAGTTGCACAGTAGTGCACACCCCTACCTGTAAACTTCTCTTCATTATCTAAGCCTAGTTTTCTAGGCGATGCACCCGTGCTAATAATAACACTTTTTGCCCTTATCTCTTCTTCACTTTCGTTTGTGAGTATAAACTCGCCGTCTTTTTTTATCGATATTATCTTCTCATATCGTGTATCCATTCCAGAATTTGTAGCCTGTGTGTTCATGGCTTGCATTAGCTCATTTCCGTCTATTCCCTCTGCAAAACCAGGATAATTTTCGATTAGTTCTACTGTTGAGGTCTGCCCACCAGGAAAAAACTCTTCAAACAATACAGTGTTAAGGTTTGCCCTTGCTCCGTAAATGCCTGCTGTAAGCCCTGCTGCTCCGCCACCAATAATAGCAATATCTATAGTGTTTGCCATATATATTACCACCTTCTCTTAAGTTTTTAAATGTTAATAAATCACTTCATCATCTCTTCAATTTGCACTTTTGTCGCCTTAGCAATAACTCTTTGTTTAACTTCACCATTTTCAAGCAAAATAAGGGTAGGGTAAGTCTCTACCTCATATTTGCTTCTAAGTTCTTCTTCGTCGTCTACATTTATTTTGGCAATAGTAAACTCAGGGTTCTCTTTTGCCACTATCTCAATTAATGGCGACATTAATTTGCAGTAGCCACACCAAGGAGCCCAAAAATATAATAGTGCTTTTTGCTTACTTTTTACCTCTGCGTCAAAATTTTGATTATTTACACTGAACAATGCCATAGTGTACCACCTTTCTAGTTTATTGGCAATGTTAAGTTAAAATGATGAATAAATTGTTTTTTGTTTAGAAATTGACCTGTTTTTTCTCTTTTCATATTAACTTAACAAAGTAAGTTTATTAACTTGAATAGTTAATAAAAATAGTAATTATTATGGTTTTATTATATCACTATTTCTGCATTTTTCAACTATATTCTTTCTTTTTTACACATTATTAACTATTCACGTCATTTTATACGTAGCGGTTGACATTTTGGTGTTTTAAATATACAATAAAAACAAATAATTGTTTTATTTTGTAAACAAATGTTCATACTTGAGCAAGAACATTACACATAATATAATTTAAGAAATGTAGGAGATATTTTTTATGAGTAAAAAGGCGATTACCACTGTTGTAATAACTAGCTTAGTAATAATAGTAGCTGTAGCCGCTTATATAGGCTTGTCTTTTGATAGTAGCTCTGCAGACGAAATTATTGCACCAAGAGTATATAGTGTTCAAACAATAAAGGCGGTAACTTCTAATGTTGAAGACCATTTAACCTATACAGCATTAATTCAGCCTAGCGACACAGAGCAGGTTATGTTCTCGACTGTTGCTACTATAAAAGAGATACATGTAAAAGAAGGAGACACGGTAAACGTAGGACAGTTGCTTGTTACTCTAGACGACGAAGCCGCCAAAAGACAAGTAGATGTAACATATAATAATATGCTATCAGCACAAAGTGCAATGAACTCGGCAAAATCGACATACGATACTGCCTTAAATCGTTATAATGCGCATGTACAAAACACGGCAAGCGACCCTAATATTATTGAGGCAAAAGCCAATTTAGACATAGCAATATCCGACAGAGACAATATACAAAACGAACTTAACGTCATAAATGCTGCGCTTGAGCCTTTTAGGGCTGACGTTGCAAGTGCAGAGCTTGAGCTTGCTACTGCTCAAACTAATTACGACGAAGCTTTGCTTGCTTTAAATGCAAACCCAGAAGACGAAGAACTTATTGAGACAGAAAAACTTGCTAAAGAAGAGCTGGACTTAAAAACGCAAGCTTTAGCCGAAGCTAATTTAGCACTTGAAGAAGAGCAAACAAGGCTTGATTTAATTGCAAAAGAGAACGAATTATCTACCCAAAATATAAACGTAAATGCAAATCAAGCTATATATGACAGTTTGTTAAGGGCGTCTGAATTAGAAAAAAACACCCTATTCACAGCAAGTGAGGCTGCTAAGTTTTCTTACGATAGTGCTAGCTCAGCCTATGACAGCACTAAATCTCTTCACGAGGCAGCTAACGAGAATTTAGCACAGCTAACTTACTACTCAAAAACCGCTGGCACCGTGCTTTATATTAACGGACAAACTGGCTCTGTTGCTACACCTTTAGCACCTGTTGTAGTTATAGGTTCAACTGCTACTATGGCTCAGTTTGGTGTATCTTCAGAAGATGTTGGAAAGCTAGAACTTAACGATACCGCAGAGGTAACGGTGAAAGATGAGATATATTCAGCACATGTAAGCTCTATATCTGTATTGCCAGACGAGCTTACTAGAACCTATTTAACAGACGTTTTAATTGATATGCCCCCTAGCGATATATTGTTTGGCGAGCTTGTGTCTGTAAAAATTTTCACTGATAAAACCCCTGGAATATGGTTGCCACTTAATATAGTTTTAAATGACGGAGAAGACTATGTTTTTGCTGTAGAGGACGGCAGAGCCGTTAGAAAAAACATAGAAATTTCTGATGTAAACAATGACATGGTGCTAGTAGTTGGATTAAAAAGCGGAGATGAAATAATCTCACAAGGAATGAAATCTGTTAAAAGTGGTTATGAGGTAGAGGTTAAAACTGAATGATTTTCCAGTTTTATATAAAAAATTAAAATAATTTGCCATATATAAAACGGGGTTAGCAGAGTAGTAATTTGCGGTATAGGCTATTAAGAAGACGTAACTTAATATTAAGATACTTTACTAAGGAGTTAAAAAATGCGTAACTGCCAACTACATGTTGAATTATTACACCGAGACAACTGGAACGATATTTTAAAGTTATCAGTTGCAACAAATCAAAAAAATTTCATAGAGTCCTCTTCAAAATGTCTAGACGACGCTAAAAACGATGCCTACGATATGAAATGGAGCTTTTATGGAGTTTATTCAGAAATCACCTTAATTGGATTTGCAATGCACGCAAGGCAAGGGCATAAAATAATTCCGTCTTCAAAAGTTTGGCTGGACAGATATATGATAGACGAAAAATATCAAGGAAAAGGTTATGGCAAACAAGCTTTAATGTTAATTATTGATATGTTGTTCTCTGATTATAACTGTAATAAACTATATCTATCAGTTCATGCCGACAACATACCAGCTATTATTTTATATGAGAAGCTAGGATTTAATAAAACTCGATTTAAAGACCCACAAGGTGAATTAATTATGAGGCTGGCAAAATAAAAAATATCCATATTGTAGTTATTAAAAAGATAGTTATTCAATTTTAAAAACTACACTTAAGGCTTTGTTAACTTAACAGCCCACACTTAAATGAAGGAGTACAAAAATGAACACAAAACTTAATATTTTATGGGTAAACGACAACCCACAAACTGCTCATACAATGGTTTTTATGTATGCTACTAATGCTAAAATTCAAGGTTGGTTTGACGAAGTAGAAATAATAATATGGGGGGCTACCGCAAAGCTTGTAGCCGAAGATGAAAGTATTCAAGAAAGGATTAAGCTTGCTCAAAAATCAGGTGTTGTAGTTAAGGCTTGCATATCGTGTGCTAATATGTTTGGTGTTACAGACATATTAAAGTCGCTTGATTTAGAGGTGAGCGGAATGGGTGTTCCTCTTACAAATATATTAAAAGATAATGAAAAACTGCTTACAATTTAACCTATAATCAATAAGTTGCACTAATACTTTGTTGACTTCAAATAAACTATTATGAAAACTTTAACTAATAAAAGTAGTGCAAAAAAGAATAATGACTTATACAGCTTTAAACATAATTTTTTGGATGTAAAACTGATTTTTAAAAAATATAAACTTAGAAACAAAGTAAAATCTACAGGTACATGTCTTAAGTTTTTTACAAAAATTATCTTGACAGATTAATATAAATATGATAACATCGTTATTAAAAGTAATAGCGTTATGCGAGGTGCTTTATTTGAGCTATTCATCAGAACTTACCAAAGAGCGAATTATATCCTGTGCTAAAGAAGAATTTTTAAAAAAGGGATTTATTAACACAAGCTTGCGAGAGGTTGCAACAAACGCTAAAGCCACAACAGGAGCTGTTTATAACCATTTTGATGGTAAATCTGGTTTATTTGATGCAATAGTTGGTGAATTTGCAGCTAATTTATTTGAATTGTATAAACGAGAACACGAGATAGTAGAGGGACAATATGATTTTGATAGTGCCGATATTTCAGATAACATGGGCAAGGGCACAAAAATAATTTTAGAGTATCTCTATTCTGATTTTGAGCTGTCAAAATTGCTTTTTTGTTGCTCTGCTGGAACAACATACGAAAAGTTTGTTGATAAGCTTATCGAGGTAGAAGAAAAATCTTCTCTTGAATTTATGCAGAATGATAACTTCAAACCAACAAAAATAAACAAGTTTTTTGTCCATGTCATTTCGACATCAGGTCTTAACAATATGCTTGAAGCTATTCACCATGATTTGACTAAAGAGGAAGCTTTTGAGTATATAGGCAAAATACAAAAGTTCTATTATGCTGGAACAAAAGC
>CAYJEZ010000045.1:0-9820 GCA_964369215.1 uncultured Eubacteriales bacterium | reverse complement strand
AAGCTTTTGAGTATATAGGCAAAATACAAAAGTTCTATTATGCTGGAACAAAAGCGATTTTGTCTTTGTAAAATTCATAAGTTTTATTTTTCAAACACAAAATAAATACTTAAATTTTGGTTTAGAATTTTTAAAATATTGGGGCAAGGCCTCAATATTTTTCGAAGAACAAGTTAGCTAAAACTAACTTAACACAATAACACAAAGGAGATTTTTATGGAAAAGCAAAAACCACTGTTAAAAAAGCTATATGCCTTTGCCGGAGGGCACAAACACCTTACTAATTTAGGAATGATTTTATCAGGTATAAGTGCAGTTATGTCATTACTGCCAATTATTTTTATCTACCTTGGTGTGAGCGAGATTATAACTATTTACCCAAACATCGCACTCACCGATACCATTGTTACGAATGCGTGGCTCGCAGTCGGCTCTGCTATTGGCGCAATGGTAGTATATTTAATTGCCCTTATGCTTACTCATATATCAGCATATAGAATTGCAAAAAACATGAGAAAAACTGCACTAAATCACATTATGACCTTACCGCTTGGTTTTTTTTCTAACATGGGTAGCGGTAAACTACGCAGAATTATAAACGACAGTGCAGGTGCAACTGAAACATACCTAGCCCACCAACTGCCCGATTTAGTAGGTGCATATACCACACCCATTGCCGTGCTTATAGTGCTGTTTGTGTTCGACTGGAGGCTTGGGCTTATTAGTCTTTCTCCTATTATTTTAGCGGCAATTTCAATGATGTCGGGTATGGGTAAAGACCAACCAGAGAGGTTAAAACAATATCAAACTGCACTTGAAAACATGAACAACGAGGCAACAGAATACGTCCGTGGTGTTCCTGTTGTAAAGACTTTTAATCAATCTGTCTTCTCATTTGAGCGTTTCCACGGCGTGATAAACACTTACAAAAAATACGTTTCACAGTATTCATACCGTATGAGAATTCCGATGACGATGTTTCAAGTTTTTCTTGCAAGCACACCGATATTTTTAGTGCTTTCTTCAATTTTTATGATAAGTGGTCAAAGTGATAGGACAAGTTTCTTTTTAAGCTTTTTCTTTTATCTGATTTTTACACCCATCGCCTCACTTATGATGATGAAAATTATGTGGGTAATGCAACACTCAATGCTTGCAAACGACGCACTTAACCGTATAGACAATTTGTTAAATGAAAAGCCACTTGCAAAATCGATTGCTCCAAAATCTCCGAAAACCGCTGATATAGAAATGGAAAACATTTCTTTTACATATCCGAATACCGACAAAAAGGCTGTTGATAATGTGAATATTAGCATAAAACAAGGGCAAACTATCGCCTTTGTAGGGCCGTCTGGTGGAGGAAAAACTACTCTTGCGACACTTATCCCCCGATTTTGGGATGTAGACAAAGGAACTGTAAAAATTGGAGGTGTTGATGTAAAAAATATTGAAAATACCGAGCTTATGAAAAACATCTCTTTTGTTTTTCAAAACACAAACCTTTACAAAGCAAGCATTTTAGATAATTTGCGTGAGGGGAAACCACATGCAACATCAGAAGAGGTAAACAAAGCACTAAAGGCAGCAAGGTGCGAGGATATTATAGCAAAGCTGCCAAACGGACTTGATACCGTTTACGGTACTAAGGGTGTCTATCTCTCGGGTGGGGAGGCTCAAAGAATTGCACTCGCAAGAGCTATTTTGCGTGATGCTCCGATTATTTTACTCGATGAGGCAACTGCTTTTGCCGACCCTGAAAACGAATATCAAATTCAGCTTGCATTTAATGAACTTACAAAAGGCAAAACAGTGCTGATGATTGCGCATAGGTTGTCTACCATAAAAAATGCTGACTTAATCTATGTAATTGCTGACGGAAAAGTCGCTGAACAAGGCAATCATGATGAGCTCGTAGAGAAAAAAGGTCTGTACAGCGAAATGTGGAATGAATACAATAACGCATTTATTTGGAAGGAGGTAAACTAATCACATTTAAGCCGATTAGTATGCATAATGAAAAAATTCTTACAAAAAACTTTTGCCCTTACAGAAAAAGGTGCAAGTGAACTACTAAAAGCAAGTGTTATCACTGTATTTATCAATATTATAATTATGGCTGTTAGTGGTATATCTTATTATTTTATACAAGACACACTCATGCCAATTTTAGAAGGCTCTGCCCCTGCTTACACTGCTTTGTTTTATGTTAGCTATGCAATTTTAATATTATTTATACTTGCTGTGCTTTACTATTTTCAATATAATTTTTGCTATATTTCAGCATATGAAGAAAGTGCAAATATGCGAATTTCTCTTGCAGAAACACTCCGTAAACTGCCTCTATCTTTCTTTGGTAAAAAAGATTTATCAGATTTGACCTCAACTATTATGGGCGATGTCACTATGATGGAAAATGCCTTTTCGCATTTTATCCCAGGGTTTATCGGCTCAATTATCTCGACAATAATAATGGGTATCGGTATGTTTGTATTCGACTGGAGATTAGCTCTATCACTTACTTGGGTTATACCTATATCATTTATGCTGTGTATTGCAACAAAAAAATTGCAAGATTATTTTACTGTAAAAACAAAGGTCATTCAGCTTACATACCTCGATAAAATTCAAGAGTGCCTTGAAAATGTTAAGGACATTAAGGCTAATAACAGAGAAAGTGCACATTTAAACATTATGGACACACATTTTGACAAGCACGAAAAAGCAAGCATTAAAGCTGAGTTTATCATTGGCACATTTGTAAATTTATCACAAATGATATTAAAAGTCGGCATTGCAACTACTATGATAGTGGGTGTTACACTGCTGGCATCTGGTGAAGTTTCGCTTCTTACTTTTCTTGTGTTTTTGATGATAGCATCAAGAATTTATGATCCACTTGCAGGTGCTTTAGTGAACCTTGCAGGAATATTCATCTCGCTGAAAAGTGTTGAGCGAATGAAAGAGTTTGAGCACACAAAAATTCAAACTGGTAAAGAAAGCATGTCCCCAAAAGGCTATGATATTAATTTTAACAATGTAAAATTTAGCTACGACACAAGTGAAACGGTGCTAAACGGTGTTAGTTTTATAGCAAAACAAGGTGAAATCACAGCACTAGTAGGTCCATCGGGTGGTGGTAAGAGTACAGCTATGAAACTAGCCGCAAGATTTTGGGACGTTGGCAGCGGTAAAATCACCATAGGCGGTGAAGATGTAAACTATGTAGAACCCGAAACCCTTTTAAAAGAAATTTCTATTGTCTTCCAAGATGTAACGCTTTTTAACAACACAGTTATGGAAAATATCCGTATAGGTAGAAAAGGTGCGACTGATGATGAAGTAGTTGAGGCTGCAAAAAATGCACAATGCCACGAATTTATTGTGTCTATGCCTGATGGATATGACACCATGATAGGAGAAAACGGCTCAAAACTTTCTGGCGGTGAGCGCCAAAGGCTTTCTATTGCTAGAGCACTATTAAAAGATGCTCCTATTGTTCTACTTGACGAGGCAACTTCTTCACTTGATATTCAAAATGAGAGTGCCGTGCAAAAAGCAATTTCAAGACTAACAAAAGATAAAACCGTCATAGTTATTGCCCATAGAATGAGAACCATTGCCGGTGCTAATAAAATTGTGCTGCTCAAAGAAGGCAAGGTAAATGCCGAGGGTACACACAGCGAACTCTTAAAAAAATCTGCCGATTATGAGAACATGATAAGGCTTCAAACCCAAAGCACTAACTGGGTACTATCGTAAAATTTACAGTTAAGAGCTTTGTACAAAAACTTTTTTCAGGCTTTGATTATAAATCATTAAAAAAGCTATACTGTTCGATGCAGCTCAATTTTTCTTGCATCGGCGTTTATACTATTTCTTATTTAATTTTACCAACATATTTTCACTTGGTTCTCGTTTAGACATAGCAAAACTGCACCCTTTTTGTTTTTCACATTGTTATTTTACAATATGTTTAACTTTTGGGTGCAGTTCAATTTTTCTTCACTTTTATTGTTTCGGAAAACTAATGGTTATAGTTGTTCCTTTTCCTTCTTCACTGTCAAGGTTAAGCTTACCAGAATGTATACTTACCGCATGTTTTACTATACTTAAGCCTAAGCCTGTTCCACCTTTGTCTCTGCTACGACTTTTGTCTACACGGTAAAAACGCTCAAAAACTCTTTCTCTCTCATCTTCAGGAATACCTATGCCATTGTCGCTAACGCTTATTGTTAGCTTTTCAGCAGTATTTTCAATATCAATATCCACCTTGCCATTAGTATTATTATATTTTATAGCATTGTCGGTAATATTAAAAATGCACTCTTTCAAAATAACTGGTATAGCGCTTATTACTGCGCTTTCGCCTTTTATATTTACACTAACACCCTTGTTTTGAGCCTTTTTTTCTAGTTCTTTTTTAACTTGCTTTACAATATCTAACACGTCTACATCTACATGCTCAGCACCTTTTGCATTTTCGTCTAAGTGAGAAAGATTAATTATATCTTCAATAAGTTCATTCATTCTAGCACTTTCAGCGTAGATATTCTCAACAAACCTTGGCTTATCGCTATCTTGAACCAAATTATTTTTCAATAGCTCTGCATATCCTGATATTGTTTGAAGAGGTGTTTTTAACTCGTGTGATACATTCGCAGAGAACTCACGTCTCATGCGCTCTGCATAACTTTTTTGAGTAACGTCAAAAAACATAATAACACTTCCTCCAGACTCAATATTTGAGACCGAAACATTGTAGTTTTTACCGTTTTGCTCAAATTGCAGTTGTATATTTTTCTTATCAGTCACTGCTTCAAACAGTTTTTCAAAGGTTTCACCCCTATGCACCTCAAGAATATGCTTGCCTATGCACAACGATTTATCTTTATTAAGTATTTTAGAAGCAGTTTGGTTTACGCTTAACATGTGTCCTTGCTCGCTTAGCACAATAATACCCTCTTCGGTATTCTCCATAATGTCGCTTAGCTCTTCATGCATTTGCTCTATTTTTGCTGTTTGCGCTTTTAGCTGGTTATTCTGCTGTTCTATTCTTATTAATAACGGAGTTAGCTCAACATATGTTCTGCTTCGAAGTGGGTCTTCAATGTTAATTTTATTGATTGGTGTCAAGAATCTTTTTGTTAAGTTACTAGATAAAATTAAACTGATGCAAATTCCAATTAGTACACTTATAATAATAAAAGCTATATTATTTAACAAAGTAGTGTAAACACTATCTGTTGTCATCGATATTCTTAGCACATTACCATCGTTCAGCAAAACTGCATAATAATAGGTTTGTTGGCTAATTGTGTCAGAGTACCTGGTAATATCTCCAAATCCACTTTCATAAGCCGACATTATCTCTGGCCTTGTTCCGTGGTTCTCTGTAGTGTCAGACTTATTGTCTAATAATATCTCTCCTTGTGCGTCGATAAGCGTAATTCTAAAAAAGTTATTTGGTACTGCGCCCAGCACCTCAAGTGCGTCTACTTGTGTAGTATTTAAAATATTTCTATACTCAATTGCCGTCTGTTTTACATCGCTTCGCATATCTACTGTAAAGTTATAAAACATCAAATAGCTTATAAGAAGTCCTACAAACAAAGCTGTTAATGAACAACTCAAAGAAAGATAGAAAAAAGTTTTACGTTTCATTCAATAACCATACCTCTCTCTTTAATAATACTTAATATAGTTAATTAACTTAGAAAACACAGCAGAAATCAAGTAAAAAGCTAAAAGTCAAATATTGATTTGACTATTCCTATGTGTTTTTTCTTGAGAGCTGTTAGTGTTTTCAAGTTTAATTACTATACTAATGAGCTTTAAGCTTCTGTATATACCCCTATACTGTAGCCCACGCCCCTAATAGTTTGAATTTGCGAACCAGCCTCACCTAATTTATGACGCAAACTATGCATGTGTACATCTACCGTTCTCGTTTCGCCGTCAAACTCATAGCCCCATACTGTACTTAGTATGTTGTCTCTGGTAAAAACGCGCTCGGGTGCACCCATAAGCATTACCAGCACTTCAAATTCTTTTAGTGTTAAGGCGATATTTTTATTGTTAACCATTACACTGTGTCTTGATAAATTAACACTAATATCACCGACTGTAATGAGTTCTTCTTTTATATCTGTACTAGCCACTCTTCTTAAAAGAGCTTTTATTCTCGCCACTAACTCCATCATTCCAAATGGTTTTACAATATAATCATCTGCACCCTTATCAAGGCCTAACACTTTGTCATACTCACTGCCCTTGGCTGTAGCCATCATTATAGGAATATTTTGTGTTATCTTATTCTCTCTTAAGTCTTTTAAAACCTCAAGCCCGTCTTTACCCGGTAGCATTATATCAAGAATAATAAGAGAAGGAATGTTTTCTTCTAAATCGCTGAACATATCTTCAGCGTTGCCAAAACCTTTTGCTTTAAATCCTGTACTGTTTAAAGTATATACTATAAGCTCTCTTATGCTGTCGCTATCTTCTACGCAAAATATCAAAACTACAACATCCTTTCTTGTATCAATTTAAGTTTTATTGCTTTCTGTAAGTTTTGCATTATTATGCTCTCCTGTAATAGAGAAAACAACCCATTCTGCTATGTTTGTAGCATGGTCGCCTATTCTCTCAAGGTATTTAGCAACCATAAGCATATCTAGTATTGCCTCGTCATCTTCACCTTTTTTAATAGTGCTAATAAGTTCTTTTCTAACCTCTATAAAAAGGTCGTCTACAACGTCGTCTTGCGCTATAACCTCTAAAGCTAACTCTTTGTTCTTCTCAACGTAAGCGTCTATACTTTTGCTTACCATTTTAATAGTCTCTATAGCCATGTCAGATATATGAGAGTTTTTTAATGTGTTAGATAGATTTGTCATGGTAACAATTTGAGCTATATCTTCCGCTTGGTCGCCTATTCTCTCCATATCTGTTATCATTTTAAGTGCAGCAGATATTAGGCGCAAATCATGTGCTACCGGGTGGTGCCTTAAAAGAATTTTTAGGCATATTCCTTCAATATCGCTCTCTTTTTGGTCTATTTGGGTTGCAGACTCAAGCACTTGAGTTGCAAGGTCTTGGTTATGCTCAGTTAATGCCTTTGCCGCTTTTGCTATCGCTGTCTCACATAATGAACCCATTACAATAAGTTCTCTATTCAAATAATCAAGTTGTTCATCTAATATTGTTCTCATAAATTAACCAAACCTTCCTGTAATGTAATCTTCAGTACGCTTATCTTTTGGCATGCTAAATAAGTCGTCACTTTTTTCATACTCAATAACCTCACCTAGCAAGAAAAACGCAGTATTGTCTGATATTCTAACCGCTTGTTGCATGTTGTGGGTAACAATAACTATAGTATACTTCTCTTTTAATGACAATGCAAGCTCTTCTATTTTAGATGTAGAAATAGGGTCAAGAGCAGAAGTTGGCTCGTCCATTAAAAGCACTTTTGGTTGAACAGCCAAAGCACGTGCAATGCAAAGGCGTTGTTGTTGACCGCCAGACAAACCCAATGCGCTTTTTTTAAGTCTGTCTTTTACCTCGTCCCACAATGCAGCTCCCCTTAAACTCTCTTCTACCAGTTGGTTTAGCTCTGCGTGAGTGTATTTTTCGTGAAGCCTCGGTCCGTACGCTACATTGTCGTAAATACTCATAGGAAATGGATTAGGTTTTTGAAAAACCATACCTACTTTTTTTCTTAAAAGGGTTACATCTACAGAAGAATCATAAATATTTTTATCTTCAAAAATAACTTCTCCATCTATTTTAACGCTTGGTATTAGGTCATTCATTCTGTTAAGCGTTTTAATATATGTAGACTTACCACAACCTGAGGGTCCGATAAATGCTGTTATCTCTTTTTCAGGTATTTTCATATTTATTTTTTTAAGAGCTTGAAAGTCTCCGTAATGCAAGTCTAAATTTTTTGCCTCTATTATTGGGTTAACTATATTCATCGTATTTATCCTTTCAAGTAATATAGTTAATTAACTTAAAAAACTAACATAAATCAAGCGAAAAACCACATAAGCTAAAGCTTTTTCACTTTATTTCTGTAGTGTTTTCTAAGTTTATTAACTGTTAAACTTTTCTACTCATTTTTTTCTTCACAAGCTTTGTAAGCATGTTTAAAGATAAGACAAGAATTAATAAAATTGCTGCAATTGCAAATCCTATGTCAAATTCTCCACGCTCTGCCACATACATATAAAGCGCTACCGATAGCGTTCCTCCACTATTTAAATATGCGTCTACTATATTTGTAATAGTGCCTGCTGCAAGACCAGCTGTGAATAAAAGCGCCGCACTCTCTCCTACTATTCTGCCAATTGAGAGAATTGACCCTGTTACAATTCCATCAAGGCAACAAGGCAAAATAACTGTTCGTATCATATACCATTTTGTTGCGCCTAAACCCAACGCGCCCTCTCGGTAAGCCTGAGGCACTGTTTTAAGGCTTTCTTGCGTTGTTCTTATCACTGTTGGCAGTATTATAATTACCATTGTCAACGAACCCGACAACAAGCTTAGTTGAAAACCCAAAAACTGCCCAAAAACCAGCATACCTACCATGCCGTAAATAATAGACGGAATAGATGCAAGCACCTCAACAGTAGCCTCAATAATTTTTAAAAAAGTTTTGTTTTTAACGTACTCTGTCAAATAAATTGCCGCTCCAATACCAAGCGGTAAAACTATTACCAATGACAATAGTATAACATATATGGTGTTTAGAATGTTCGGTAAAATACCAATTGTTTTCTCTCTGTGGCTTGGCTCTGTAGACAATAGCTCCCAAGTTATATGTGGCAAACCTCTTATCAAAATATAGCCAATCATACTTATAAGTAATCCTACCGTGATAAGTGCCCCGCCATAAACGCAAGCTTTAAGTAAATTATCTTTTATTTTTCTCATTTTTTATCACCTTTTTTAACTAGAAAATTCATTAAAGCATTTATTATTAGTATAAAGCAGAACAATATAAGTGCTATAGAGAAAAGCGCCTCTCTGTGAAGACCGCTTGCGTAACCCATGTCTTTTGCAACTGCTGTTGTTAATAGTGCAACGCTCTCGAATAGCTTTGGCATATTTGCAACATTACCTGCAACCATCATTACCGCCATCGCCTCTCCTACCGCTCTGCCTATTCCTAATACTATACCTGCTGCTATTCCGTTTCTTGCCGCTGGTACGCTTACTTTAAATATTGTCTCAATATGGCTTGCCCCTAATGCTAAGCTTGCCTCTTCGTACTCTTTTGGCACTGCATTAAGAGCAGTTTCGCTCACAGATATTATAGACGGCAGTATCATAACCGATAAAACTATTATAGCTGCAAACAGACCTGAACCCTTAGGTAGGTCAAATATTTCTGCTATCCAAGGCACTAAAAGCATTGAACCTATAAGGCCGTAAACAACGCTAGGAATGCCAGCTAGCAGCTCTACTGCCGGGCGAACAAGTGCCGCCACTTTTTTATTTGCAACTTTAGATAAAAATATTGCTGTCATAAGCCCTATTGGAATACCTATAAGCACTGCCCCACCAGTTGCATATACGCTTGATAGAATAAGTGCAAAAATTCCAAACTCTGGCTCTCCTGCCGCTGGCTTCCAAACAGTACCAAACAAAAAGTCTGTTAAGCCTATTTTACCTATTGCAGGTACGCCTGAAAATATCATATAAGCAGTTATTATAAGCACAAATGCTATAGCTGTCAGCCCACAGGCCAAAAATACAACATTCATTATTTTCTCTGTTAAATGTTTTAGTTTCATTTATTATCCACCTGTCT
>CAYJEZ010000044.1:7749-18566 GCA_964369215.1 uncultured Eubacteriales bacterium | reverse complement strand
GAAAAACTAACACAAATTAAGCAAAAAAACCATATGTTAAAGTCTTTTCGCTTAATTTCTGTAGTCTTTTCTAAGTTTATTTACTATAATGACGAAGTGGAACCGCGGATTTTCGCCTTCGTATGGTTGAGGTGCGGCCTCTTACCATACGAAGGTTTTTTGCTACATATAGCATTATATCGGTCAGGCTAGCCTGACCATAGCTTACTGTAATAAAAAATATGTTCTGATGTTAAATATACTGACATGAGTTAAAAAATGAAAGGAAGGATATTATATGAGCATAAATGCAAATCCAATAATAGTAGCAGTTAATAAAAAGGCTAAAACGCAGATGACATGGGGAGTAATATTTATTGTATGGAATATTCTAATGATATCTGTTGCGCTAACCGATACAGAATTAAGAAACCAAGATGGTAGCTTGTTTACAATACTTTTTTGTGGGGCATTTGTTCTGTTAGGTGCTTGGATGTTTTATTGCGGAATAAGCAAGAAAAAACACATGGAAATGTTTAATGTATACTGTCCTAGGTTATATGGGCAAAGGGCGGCATATGAGCTCAATTTTGCAGAAATGGCGAAGATTCTACAGCGTAGTGAAGATGAAGTAAGAAAAGAAGTGACATTTTTTCAAAAGCATTATATTTGGGAGATATTGTACGGTGGAGAGCAAGCGGTATACAAAAGAGAAAATATGATAGAAGAGCATAACAAGAAACAGGCAAATAGGCTTGTTAGTGTAGTCTGCGAGTCTTGCAATGCGTCTTCTACAGTCAATGTAAATCAACCGGGTGTAAGTTGTGAGTATTGCGGTGCTTCATTAATTGAAGAAGTAAAAAAAGCAAGAAAATAAGTTAACAGCAAATACATGAATTACATATAAAGGGGTATGGAGATTTGACAAAAAAGATATATTATAAAGTGTAAAAGTTTATTTGTATTTTATGGGGGTATTACTATGTTTAAGGGGCTAAACAAAGAGCTTAAAAATGTGTTAGATAATGACCCTGCTGCAAGGTCAAAAGCTGAGGTTTACTTATTGTACTCTGGCTTTAAAGCTGTTAGAGCTTACAGAAAAGCCAATTGGTTTTATAATAGAGGAATGAAATTTATTGCAAGGTGTATTTCTCAAAGGGCAAGAAAAATAACAGGAATAGAAATTCACCCTGGCGCTACAATAGGTGAGAATTTATTTATAGACCACGGAATGGGAGTTGTTATAGGCGAGACAACAGAAATAGGGGACAACTGCATTATTTACCAAGGGGTTACGCTAGGAGGTACAGGAAAAGACTTTGGTAAAAGGCACCCGACACTGGGTGACAACGTTTTAGTGGGTGCAGGCGCTAAAATATTAGGGCCGTTTAGGGTTGGCAATAATGCAAGAATTGCAGCAGGAGCAGTAGTATTACGAGAAGTTCCTGACAATGCCACAGCAGTTGGAGTTCCTGCAAGAATAGTAAAAATTGGCGATAAAAAAATGCCGATTGAGGTTCCTGTGCACGAGCACGAACATATCCATAAGAAGGCACCAGAGCACTCACATGTAATGAGCTTAGACCATATACACATTACAGACCCAGTGCTTGAAGATATAAATGCCATGAAATTAAGAATAGAACAATTAGAAAAAGAGCTTAAAAGCAATAAGGAAAGGACACAATAGATGTTATTATACAACTCAAGAACACAAACTAAAGAGGAATTTATACCACTTAAAAAAGGTGAGGTAAGCATGTACACATGCGGACCTACGGTTTACCATTTTGCGCACATAGGCAACTTGCGCTCTTATATTATGGAGGACTTACTCGAGAGATACTTCACATATGAGGGAAATAAAGTTAAAAGGGTAATGAACATTACAGACGTAGGACACTTAGCAAGCGATGCAGACACAGGCGAAGACAAAATGCTTGCAGGCGCTAAACGAGAGAAAAAAAGTGTAATGGAGATAGCGCAGTATTATACAGATGCGTTTTTTGACGACTGTGACAAACTGAATATTGTAAAGCCTGAGATATGTGTGCCTGCTACCTCTTTAATAGACGAGTATATAAGCTTTATTGACACTTTAATAAATAAAGGTTTTGCGTATGTGGCTGGTGGAAATGTTTATTTTGATACATCTAAGCTTGATAACTACTATGCTTTTGGTAATTTTTCAGCAGAGGATTTAACCGAGGCGGTAAGAGACAGCGTAGAGAGTGACGACAACAAAAAAAGCAAAACAGACTTTGTGTTGTGGTTTACAAAATCTAAATTTGACGACCAAGAGCTTAAATGGGATAGCCCATGGGGCAACGGCTACCCAGGCTGGCACATAGAGTGCTCTGCTATTTGTATGAAATACTTAGGAGACAATTTAGACATACACTGTGGTGGAATAGACAATGCTTTTCCACATCACACAAACGAAATAGCACAAAGCGAGGCATACACAGGCAAAAAATGGTGTAATCATTGGTTCCACGTGCTTCATTTAAACGACACAAGAGGAAAAATGAGCAAGTCTAAAGGTGGCTTTTTAACGGTGTCTCTTTTAGAGGAGAAAGGCTACGACCCACTAGCGTATAGGTTTTTCTGCTTGCAGTCTCATTACAGAAGCCCACTTGCCTTTACATTCGAGAGACTAGACAACGCAGTAAATGCTTTTGAGAAACTGATTAGTAGAATAGCGTTAATTAAACCAGAGGGAGAGGTAGACGACACTGTTTGTGAGGAGTTTAAACAAGCGTTTATAGCAGGGGTAGGCAATGACTTATCATCTTCAATGGGTCTTACAGTGCTTTACGACTTGCTTAAAACAGACACAAACGGCAACACCAAGCTAAAAATAATAGAGAGCTTTGACAGCGTGTTTGGCTTAGATTTAATTAATAAAGCTGGAGAGTTAAGCGGAGATAACACAGCAGATTTAGACAGTGACTTTGTAAATGAGGTAGAAAATTTAATTAAAGAGCGCACAACAGCAAGGGCAGAGAAAAACTGGGCAAAGGCTGACGAAATTAGAGATAAACTTAACGAGATGAAAATAGTAGTAACAGATACAGCAGAGGGAATTAGTTGGAAAGTACAAAACTAAACTGAAAATGTATACTACTGAGAGAATAAGCGATTTTTTTACACTGTTAATGTAAAACTAATATTACATTTGAGTACGCATTAGCAAGCTTACCAATGTTAATTAATTTGACAAAATACGCGTATAGGTTTATAATATTCTCAGTGAAGTTATAAATAGCCGCACTATAATAGGGCGGTTATTTCTATTTTATAGTCAAACCGCTCGATAAAATAAAGGAATGCTTATAAAAACTGCTATCGGGTTATATGGGCAGAGATTTGTAGTGGATTAACTATAAATTGTTTTGATATTATTTTGAATGAAAGCATATAAATAAACTATGAAAAAAACGAGAAAAAAGAAAATGCCAATATTACTAATCAGTTTTGTACTATTATTGATTTACATGACCTTTGTTGAGCCCAATTTGTTGCGGGTTAATAACATTACAATAAATGAGGGTCCAAACCTAAAGGTAGCCCTTTTTGCAGACACTCATTTTGGAGCCTTATATAGCCCCAAAAATGTAGAAAAAGTCGTAGCAGAAATTAACGAGCAAAATCCAGACATTGTATTTTTTGTTGGAGATTTAATTGATGATTATGAGAGAGATTTTAAAAATTTAGATTTAGATTACTTAAAACAAGAGCTGTCTAAAATCAATGTGCCTAAATATGCGGTAAGAGGAAACCATGACATTGGCGGAGGAATGGAGTATTTATACACCGACTTTTTAACTCAAGCAGGCTTTATTGTTTTAATAAACGAGAGTGTTTACATTGAAGAGTTAGACACATATATTCACGGTTATGACGACAGAAGGTGGGGGAAGAAAGTACCTGAGTTTTATGAGCATAACAACGAGAGTTACAATATTTTTTTAATGCACGAGCCTGACGACGCAGACAATATTACAGGCAATGCAAATGGATTGGTGTTGTCGGGGCATACACATGGTGGGCAAATTAATATACCTTTACTAACAAGGTTTGTTTTGCCTACTGGTGGACAAAAATACGTAAGAGGAATGTATGAAGATATAAATGGAAACGATGGTTTAGACGTTTTTACCACCATAGGCGTAGGCGCAACCGGTTTGCCTATGAGATTATTCGCAGTACCTGAAATTGTGGTGATTGATTTTGGGGAGTATTAGAGTAATTAAAAGAAAATGAGGGAGATGCATTAAGGCAATAATGCGACAGCCTTAAAATGCAAAATTAACAGATTTGAGTGAAAATACTAATGAACATATTATTTATCCACGTTTGGAATCCAGAAGACACAAGCTATAGAGGGACATTTTCAAAACTATTTTGTTACCCCTCGCTTACACTGCCAACGCTAGCCTCGTTAGTTCCTACCGATATTGGCGCAAACATTACTTTGTGTGATGAAATGTGCCAAAAAGTAGATTACGACAGTGTCAAATATGATGTTGTGGGGCTTTCTTTCGACACGGCGTCATGTAAACAAGCATACAAACACGCTGAGGAGTTTAAAAAGCGTGGAGCATATATTCTCTTGGGTGGCTACCATGTAAGCTCAATGCCTGAAGAGGGCGCAAAGTATGCAGACACTGTGATTGTAGGCGCAGGTGAGGTGTCGTTGCCAAGCTTCTTCTCTGACTTTGCCATGGGTAGTCAAAAAAGAATTTATGATATTCAAAATTATAGCGCAAAAGACATTAAAGTGCCAAGACGAGATTTACAAACGAGAACGAAAAGCCTAAACATACCGACAATAATTGCTGATAGAGGTTGTGATAACCGTTGTGAGTTTTGCGCAATAAGCCAAATGTGGAGGAGTAACCCAAGGCCTATTTCTAAAGTTATAGACGAGATAAAGTCATTAAAAACAAATAAGCTTATATTTTTTGACCCCAATTTCTTCAAGCCTAAAGAATATGCATTAGAGCTTATGGAAGAACTTAGTAAGTTGAAAATACGCTGGGCGTGTAATGCCACAGCAGATGTAGCTTTTGATGACGAGCTTTTAGCAGCGGCAAGAAAAAGCAATTGTACTGGTGTTTTAATAGGCTTTGAGTCTCTTAGTGAAAACAGCTTAATTGCCGTAAAAAAACGCTACCACAACACAGAAAAATATAAAGAGATTGTAGACAGAATGCACGAGTACAAGCTGTCTGTAAACGGATGTTTTGTTCTGGGTTTTGACCACGACACAGAAGAGCAATTATTAAAAATGCCTGAGAAGATTGACTACCTAGGGCTTGACATGGTTAGGTACGCAATTTTAACACCACTACCGGGCTCAAAACTATATAGCGACTTAGACGCGCAAGGAAGAATTATTACAAAAGACTGGTCTAAGTATAATCAGCAATGTGCAGTGTTTCAGCCAGCGCATATGAGCCCCGAGCGACTTGAAGAAATATCGAAGCAAATTTGGAAAGAGAGCTATACATGGAAGAGGGTATGCGGTAGAGCGTTTAAATCAAAAAACAGTGCTTTTATTGAAAAAGCGGTGCTTTTTGGTGGGAATGTTGGTTTTAAATTTAATGCAACTTAGCTGACAGTAACTAATACCACCCACACAATAAGAGCAGATTTTACCATTAAACTGCGTTATCCTCATCACCATTAAATGGAGAAACACATGAAAATTACGATAATAAAAGTTGCAATGTTTGAGGGCAAAAGCGCAGATGCATTAAAACCTGTTTTTTTTGAAATAGCAAATGAGCTGTTGCCGCAAAACGCCATAGCAGACTTTATTGACGACAGAAAAGAAGCGCTGCCAAAACATATAGACAGCGACATTATAATGCTCTCATTTGATACTTTTTCTGCTAAGAGAGCGTATTTACTTTCAAAAAAATTAAAAACCCCTAACAACTTAATTGTAATGGGTGGTTTTCACCCTACTGTATGCCCTGAAGAGGCGAAAGAGCATTGTGATGTTGTTTTGCTGGGCGACGCAGAGGGTGTTTTTTCAGACTTTTTTAAAGATTATGAGAACAAATGTGTTAAGGCTTTGTATGACTCAAGAGAGTGCTCTACGCAAATGATTAAGCTTAACAAAGCTAAAACTTCGCCTTATAATTCTAAGTATTTGCCCTTAGGCTTGGTGCAATTCTCAAGAGGGTGCAAGTTTAAGTGTGACTTTTGCAGTGTAAAAACTATGTACCCCGGCAAGGTGGTTCAAAAAAGCGTAGCCGACACAGTAGAAGAGATTAAAGGCACTAAAGAGAAGTTTGTGTTTTTTATAGACGACAACATTTTGTTGGACGAAAAAAGTGCAACAGAGCTTTTTAACGCGTTAAAACCTCTTAAAAAGAAATGGGCATGCCAAATAAGCTTAGAAATAGCACTTAATGATAAGCTAATAAAGCTTATGAAAGAGAGCGGTTGCATTTGCGTGTTAATCGGATTTGAGAGCCTAAATGCTTCTAACTTAAAAACTATGGGAAAAAGTGCTAACTTGTTGGTGAAGAACTACGAAATAGCCATAAAAAAACTTCACTCATACAAACTTATGATATACGGAACTTTTGTTATAGGATATGATGAAGACGATAAAAGCACTGCGGAATACATTATGAAATTTGCGCTTAAAAATAACCTTGCAGTTGCAAATTTCAATCCGTTAATACCGTTTCCGGCAACTCCACTTTACGATAGGTTAAAAGAAGAAAACAGGCTTTTATACGAGGGCATATGGTGGAACAACAATACATACAGGTATGGAGACACAGCTTTTAAGCCTGCAAAAATGACTGCTGAAGAGCTTAAAACCGCTTGCAAAAATGCAAGGTATGAATTTTATGGAGTGAGAAGCATATTAAAACGCTTTTTTAGCCTACACATAAAAATGGGATTGGTGAGTGCGTGGTATTATTTGCTTATCAACATAGTTTCAGGCATTGAAATTCGCCGTAAGCAGGGTGCGCTTTTAGGAGACGGAAAGGACAATTAAAACATGAATTTGACGTTAATAAAACCAAATATAGGAAGAAAAGGGCATAGCATGTATGTAGACGAGGGCAGAATGGAGCCTTTGCAACTCGGAATTTTAGCGGCACTTACGCCGAAACATGTAAGCGTAAAGCTGTATGACGATAGATGTGAAGAAATTCCTTATGATGAAAAAACCGATTTGGTTGCAATAACGGTTGAAACTTTTACAGCAAGAAGAGCGTATGAAATTTGTAGAGAATATCAAAATCACGGTGTAAAAGTTATAATGGGCGGTATTCATATTACCCTTTTACCTGAAGAGGCACTAGAGGTAGCAGACAGCATTATTACAGGTGACGCAGAGGCTGTGTGGGCAACTATGATTAGCGATGCAGAGAAGGGTAAGCTTAAAAAAAGGTATGATGCTAAACCTAACCATATTCCACAAGAGGGAATTATTACAAGAAGAGACTTGTTTGAGGGTAAGGGATATTTGCCTATTACTCTACTGCAATTTTCACGTGGGTGCCGTTATGGTTGCAAATTTTGTGCATCTAGCGCATATTTTAAGTCTACACAATATTGCAGAGAAGTTGAAGATGTTGTAAAAGAGATTAAGGCACAAAAAAGAAAACTCTTGTTTTTTGTTGACGACAATATTGTGTCTGACAAAGAAAAGGCGAAACAGCTTTTTCGTGCGTTAATACCGCTAAAAGTTCGCTGGGTTAGCCAAGGTAGCATAGACATGCTAGAGGACGACGAGCTTATGCGCTTAATGGTAAAAAGCGGTTGCCTTGGTAATGTTATAGGGTTTGAGTCGATAAACCCCAAAAACATTGCGGGAATGAGTAAAGAGTCGAACAAAAGCCGTGCAGAGAACTTATATAAAGATGAAATAGAAAAACTTAGAAGCTACGGTCTTCAAACTTGGGCGGCGTTTACAGTAGGGCACGACGAAGACACAATACAAAGCCTAAAAGATACCTGTAAATTTGCAGTAGACAACAAATTTACCTTTGCTGCATTTAATATATTAATGCCGTACCCAAACACCCCTTTATACGAGAAAATGAAAGAAGAGGGCAGGCTTTTATATGACGGAAAGTGGTGGCTACACCCAGAGTACCGTTTTAATTACGCCTCTTATCTACCTAAAAATATGAGCCCTGACGAGCTAACCGAGACCTCTTTTGAGTGCAGGGCAAACTTTAACAGCAGGGCATCAATTGCCAAAAGAGCTCTTGATTTAAAAACAAATATGCGCTCTCCTTACAGATTTATTACTTACCTACTATACAACCCATTGTTTAGAAAAGAAGTTTTTAAAAAGCAAGGAATGAGTTTTGGCTTAAGTGAAAAGCAAGATTAGTGAAATATAGTTATTAAAGCTTTTTGCTTTATTTCTATTGTAGAAAGGCTTGGATGTGAGATGAAAACTTTAGGCGGTAAAATGGTTGAAGTAAAAGCGCTTAGCCAGAGCGACAAAAATAGAATGTTCTATTTGATGGATAAATTTTATGAGAATATGTCTTTGCAAGTTTTTTTAAGTGACCTGCACGACAAAGACTATTGTATTGTATTGTTCGATGAGGATAACACAATACAAGGCTTTTCTACGCAAAAAATAATTGAAGTAAACTTAGCTGAAAAGGTGGTTTATGGGGTTTTTTCAGGAGATACGATTGTGCACAAAGACTTTTGGGGAACACCTCATCCGTTGTTTAGAGTGTTTGGGCAGTTTTTTGAGAAATACAGCAGAGATTATGATGAGTTCTATTGGTTTTTAATTTGTAAGGGTTATAAAACCTATAAAATTTTGCCGACATTTTTTAATGAGTTTTACCCTTGTTATAAGTACGAGACTCCTAGAGATAAGCAAGAGTTAATAAATGCTTTTGGTATAAGTTACAGTCAAGATTTTAACAAAAGCACAGGAGTAATTGAGTATAAAGGTGTGAAAGATAAGCTTAGAAGCGGTGTAGCAGACATTGATGAAAACAAGCTTAAAAATAAGCACACTGCATTTTTTGTGAAAAAAAACCCAAATTACAACTCAGGCTTTGATATGGTTTGCATAACTAGCTTAAAAAAACCTAATTATCAAAAATCGAAAGAGGCACATTTATGGGGCTAGCAGTAGCTGTTGTAAACAGGCTTATTATGCTTTTGTATAGAAAAAGTGCAAAGCAGTTTGAGTTTGATTTAAATAGAGTTGATGAAGTTCAAAAAGAGATTTTATTAACAATAATAAATGAAAATAAAAACACAGATTATGGCAAAAAATATGGGTTTGAACACCTAAAAAGCATTGAAGATTATAGAGAAAATGTGCCAATTGCAAACTACACAGATTTTAAGCCATACATAGATAAAATTGCCGACGGAAAAGAAAATGTGCTTACAAAAGAAAAAGTTAATATGTTCGAGATTACTGGTGGCTCAGGTGGTCATGTTAAATTGATACCATATACACAAGGTTTAAAAAACGAGTTTTTACAAGGCATAAAGCCGTGGTTATATAGCCTGTACAAAGAGCACCCTAGGCTTAAAAATGGAAAAAGCTATTGGTCTATAACTCCTCCTACTTTTGATAAAAAGTACACAGCAGGGGGAGTTTCTATAGGTTTTGAAGACGACACCGCATATTTTGGAAAAATAGAGCAGTTTTTAACAGACATTATTTTTGTGCGTGACAAAACACTTAAAACCGAAAAAGACATGGACAAGTTTTATTTTAAAACCTGCCTATGCCTGTTAAATGAAAAAAACTTAAGCCTAATATCAGTATGGAACCCAAGCTACTTGCTTGTTCTTGTTAAATTTATTAAAGATAACGAAGAAGAATTGCTTGCTAGCTTGCCAAAAAAGAGAAGGGTAGAGATTGAAGAGCATGTAAAAAAATGTGAGTACAACAAAATATGGAAAAAGCTAAGCTTAATTAGCTGTTGGTGCGACGGTTTAGCAGAGAGTGGTAGCAATGAGATAAAAGCTTTATTTGGTGATGTTTATGTTCAACCAAAAGGAATACTATCTACCGAGGCATTTATGACACTGCCTTACAAAGGTAGCAATTACTCTATATTAAGCTATAAAAGTCATTACTTTGAGTTTATTGACATTGATAACGGTGAGATTTTTAATTATACATCACTGCAAAAAGGTAGAAAATACGAGATTATTTTTACCACTTCTGGCGGATTTTACCGCTATAGAATAAATGACGAAGTATTGGTTGCAGACTACACACAACAAGGCTTGCCTCTGCTTAAATTTATTGGAAAAACAGACAAAACCTCAGATTACCATGGCGAAAAATTAAACGAACTTTTTTTAAAAGAGATTACCGAGCAATTATACTCGAAATTTGATGAAAAATATCGACTAAAAGACAGATTTAAACTGTTCGCATACGAGAACTCTCGCTATGTTTTATATTTGCAAAGCAGTGAGGGCGATAGTGTTCAGTTTGTCTCAGAGTTAAAGGAATTTGCTGAAAAACTGCTATGCAATAGCTATCATTATAAGCTTTGCAGAGATTTAAAACAGCTATTGCCACTGCATATTAAGCCTGTTTATGGAGATGCAAAACAAGCTTACCTAAACTTTTACCTTAATAAAGGGAAAAAGCTAGGAGACATAAAACCTGAACTGCTTTCATTACATATTGGTTGGGAAGATTTTTTTGAAATGTAGTAAAATTGTTTTTTGATAATTTTAGAGTGGCTAAAATAGATTTTTTAAAACCCACAGAAAGGTATATGTTTTGTGCTTTCAAATCTTGAGATATGAATTTTACTAAATTGGAGTTTGCTCACAATGCGAGCAAGCTC
>CAYJEZ010000044.1:0-7649 GCA_964369215.1 uncultured Eubacteriales bacterium | reverse complement strand
GCCCAAAACATTGAGCCTAATCAAAAAAGGATGGTCATAATACATATGAAAATAGCCTTAATATCACCTGCAGGTGCTATGCACAGATATAATGGGTCGTTTACAAAAAACTTGCAATATGCACCGCTTACGCTTACAAGCCTTGCGGCGCTAGTGCCTGAAGAACTTAATGCAAAAGTTATATTATATGATGAAATGGTAGAGGCAATTCCGCTAGATATAGACTGTGATATTATAGGAATTACATGTATTACAGGCACTGCCCCAAGGTGCTATGCCTATGCAGATTATTTTAGAAAAAGAGGAATAACCGTAGTGCTTGGTGGAGTGCATCCGTCTTTAATGCCTGAAGAGGCAATGGAGCATGCAGATGTGGTAATGACAGGTTTTTCAGAGCAGACATTTCCGCAAATGTTGTGGGATTTTAAGCTTAATAGGCTAAAAAGGCTTTATGTGCAAAATGCAGACTACACCATTGCAAAAAAGCCTGAACCAATTAGAGACTTACTTAAAAAAGATAAATATATTACAACTAACACTGTTGAGGTAATAAGAGGTTGCTCGCACCCTTGCACATTTTGTGCATACCCAGCGGCATTTGGCAACAAAACTTATGCTAGACCTGTTGAAGATGTTATTAGCGAGATACGAAACCTTAATTGTAAAGTGTTGGTTTTTCCTGACGTAAATTTAATTGCAGATATTGAATATGCAAAACAGTTTTTTAAGGCTTTAATTCCGCTTAAAAAATATTGGCTAGGCCTTGTTACATCTACCATTGGGCTAGACGACGAGCTTATTACCCTTTTTAAAAAGAGCGGTTGTAAAGGATTGTTAATTGGTTTTGAGTCTATAGTTGCAGAGTCTCAAGCCTATGTTAAAAAGGTTAGCAACAGGTTTTTAGACTATAAAGATTTAATGAATAAGCTACATTCAAACGGAATTTTAGTGCAAGGTTGCTTTGCCTTTGGCGGAGATGAAGAAGATGCGACTGTGTTTGAGCGAACAGTAGAGCTTGTGCTTGAGACTAAAATAGATTTACCAAGGTTTAGCATTTTAACGCCTTTTCCTAAAACACAATTATACAACGACTTAAAGGCTCAAAACAGAATAACACAGCATAACTGGGCACTTTACGATGTAGAGCATGTGGTGTTTAAACCTGCCAAAATGACGGAAGAACAGCTGATGGAGGGCATTACATACAGTTTTAAAGAAAGCTACAAAACCAAGAACATTCTAAAAAGGCTTGCTCCGTTTAACCATAGCCCTTGGTTGTCTTTTCCTTTAAATTTAGGCTACAAAAAATATGCAGACAGGTTTGAGCACTTTACGCCAGAGGTAATGTGCGACAACTCTGATATACCTGTTGATGTATAGGAGAAAGGCTAGGTTTGATTTATGGAAGTAACAATAATATTGCCTGCAATAGGCAAAAAGAAAAATGAAAAATATATAGGCACTTGGAAAATGGAACCGCTGACAATTGCGGTAATAAAAAGCTGTATGCCAAGCTATGTTAACCTAGTTTTTTATGACGACAGGATAGAGCTTATAGACTACGAGAGAAAAACTGATTTAGTTTTGATAACTGTTGAGACTTACACTGCTAGACGTGCATACAAAATAGCAAAAAAATATAAAGATATGGGTGTGCAAGTTGCGCTAGGGGGTTACCATGTTACACTGATGCCAGAAGAGGCAGAGCAGTATGCCGACACCATTATTACAGGCAATGCTGAAAGTGTTTTTAATGAAGTTATTGAAGACTTTAAAAACAAAAATGCAAAAAAGAGGTATGACGGAAAGCCCTTATATATAAACAAATTACCCGAGCATTCTATTTTTAAGGGCAAAAAGTATTTGCCTGTGTCTTTAGTTGAAACAGGCAGAGGTTGCGTGCATAACTGCGAGTTTTGTGCTATTGCAAGCTACTATAATTGTAAATACCATAAAAGACCAGTAAAGGATATTATTAGCGATATTAAACTGCACAGGCATAAATATTATTTTATGGTAGACGATAATCTTTTTGCTGACAGAGCCCATTTGTATGAGCTGTTGCCAAAAATAAAAGAGTGTAATATCAAATGGGCAAGCCAAGGAACGCTTAGCATTGCAAACGACCCAAAGCTTTTAAAAATGATGAAAGACAGTGGCTGTGAGATAATATTGATAGGTTTTGAGAGCCTAAATGAAGAAAACCTACTTCAAATGAAGAAGAAGGTAAATATATCAAAAACAGAGCGTGACGAGCTGGTGCAACGAATTCACGATGCAGGCATTGGCATTTATGCAACCTTTGTTTTTGGTTATGACGAAGACGACGAGAGCACTGTTTTAGAGGCGCTTCGTTTTTGTGAAAAACACAAGTTTTATACGGCGGCGTTTAATCATTTACTGCCTTTCCCTGGAACCGAGCTTTACGATAGACTTAAAAAACAAGGTAGACTGCTTTATGACAAATGGTGGTTGCAAGAAAATTACAATTATGGCGAGCTTGCATTTAAGCCGAAAAAGATTAGTGCAAGCGAGCTTAGCCTAGCCTGCCTTAACGCAAGGCGAGAGTTCTCGAAAATGCGAAATGTTGTGCCTAGAGGCTTACAGGCTATGAGGCATGCGTCGGCTGGTATATGGTCGCTTTTTTGGGCTATGAACTTGAGAATAGGCGGCGAGGTAGAGCAAAAGATGAATATACCTATCGGAGAGAATTTAGATGAATTACCAAAATAAATATACTTTTTCAGCAGCGAGCGAAAGTGACTCAAATGAAATATGCACACTTTTTAAGTCTCAAAGTTTTGAGGGTGGAATTGGAGTGCAGTATTTAAGGGGAGAGGACCCAATAAGCTCTTTTAAAAAAGAGGGTGACGATGTAGCTTGTGTGATTGTACGTGATACTAAAAACGAAAACAAGCTTATAGGCATAGGTTGTTGCATTATTAGAAATGGCTTTATAAACGGAAAAGTTTGTAGAATTGGATATTTAACAGGTCTTAAGCTTCACCCAGACTACCAGAAAAAGTTTTTAGGCATAGCAAAGGCATATGAATGGATTAATGAAAACACAAAAGAAAAAGTAGATTATTTTTACACCACAATTTTAGCCGACAATGTATATGTGCAAAAAATGCTTGAAAAAAAGCGAAAAAATATGCCTACATATAATTACTTATGTGATTACGACACCTATATTTTTAAAACAGGCGGCAAGAAAAAAACATATAAAAATTTAAGTGTAAAACAGTGTGATAAGGCTGTAGGTGTGCACTTTTATAAAAAAGAGGTGCAAAAGCGTCAGTATAGCATTGCCCAGCCCGTGCAAAACTTTTTAAGTGATGCAGTGTTTTTAGGCTTATATAAAGGCGAAAAATTAATAGCTATAGCGACTATTAACGACCAACGAGAATATAAGCAGTATGTAGTAAAAAAATATGCTGGAGTATTCACTCTATTAAGGCATATACCAACTAAGCTTTTAGGTTATCCTTCATTTCCGAAGATTAATGAAGTAGTAAACCTTAGTAGTTTTGCACTTTATACAACTGAGGGAGTAAAAGAAGACGAAGTAAAATATTTTGTAAAGCAGATATTGGCAAGTTACACTAAGTCTGACATGCTAATTATTGGTCTTACTAAAAATCAAGAAATATACAGTGCAATTAGCAGTATGAAAAATATTTGTTACAAAAGTAGGCTTTACCAAGTAAGTTTTTTAGGCGACGATTTATTTTTACCTAATTGTAAGGTTGATGTAGACGTTGCATTTCAGTAAAAAACAATGTGCTATAATGAGATTATCATCACAGCACATTATTTTTGATTGTTATAATTTTGTAGTAGTTTGACTTTATTAGAATTAAAGCTATACGTCTGTTTCTGTGTTTGGATTTTTCTTAAATAAAAGGGTAATACACCAAATTGCGGCAAGGCCTACCAAAGTAAATATAACGCGACTTAAAATAGCTGTTTGGCCTCCAAAAATCCAAGCCACAATGTCAAATTTAAATATGCCTACACTGCCCCAATTAAGGCCGCCTATTATAACAAGCGCTAAAGCAATTTTATCCATATAAATTAACACTCCTTTTTTACAAATTGTAGGTAATACTATCGCAAAATAAAAGAGTAATTACTTTTAAAAGCTTTAGTATAAGTGCAAAACGCACTTGTAAACATTAGTGAAAACAATTTCACTAATAATTTACACTACATATTGCTATAGTTATTTTATACGAATATATTAATATTATTCATATTAATTAAAATCATTAATGTAATTTATGTTTTTAAATTATCAATTATACAGTCATCATTACGCAATAAACCTCAGGAGAAGTTGATATTATCTCACCTTGTACGTCAACAATTGGGTATCTTAAAAAATTTTTATTTATAAACTTAACCTTACCAATTGCCCCGTTAGATAAAAATACTGTTTTGCCTACTAGTTCGTCGGGTAAATTGTCTAAAAGAACTTTCACCAAAGAAAAATCAAGGTCTGAGAACTTGCTCTCGTTAAGCATGTCCAAAACTTCAAACGGGGTTACAGCATCTTTGTAGCATCTTTTAGACACCAAAGCGTCGTATACGTCTGATACAGAAGTAATGCGTGCAAACAGAGGTATGTTTTCGCCTAATAAACCGTCTGGGTAGCCTTGTCCATTCATTTTCTCATGGTGCCACCTTGCAATGCCTGCAACGCTTTCACTCACATTAGGGTTGTCGCATAGCATTTCATAAGAAAATTGAGAGTGCATTTTAACTATTTCAAACTCTTCAGGAGTAAGTTTTCTCGGAGCATTTAATATGTATGAGGGGATTTTTGTTTTACCTACATCATGTAATAAACCACCTAAAGTAAGGGTTTCTATATCCTTGTCAGGCAAATTTAGCCATTTTCCCATAAGTCCGTTTAAAAGTGCAACGTTTGTACAATGAGAAATAAAATACTCATCAACTGTATTGTTTTTACCGTTTACACACTGTAAAAGCAGAGCTGCGTCTACGTTTTTTACTTTATCTGCAAGGTCCTTCGAAGTTTTTTCTACTTTAGTAGTCTCTATTTTTCCTGTTTTTTCTACATTAGACATCACGTCATAAGATTCTTTTTTAATCTTATCATAACCTATTGTAGACTCTAAATGCTGTTGACGAAGGCTAGAGGGAATATCATTTTTAATTAGCTCACCATAATATTTAGACGCTACATAAACATTTCTTTCAGTATATTTTAAACGCTCCATACTGTCGTAAGCATACTGAGTTATAGGCATATTTTTACTTAAAAGAAGCACTAACTTGCCATTTTGTTTCACGTATATATCGTCAGTAGTTTTCGAGCCTATTTGTAAATATTCAATAGCAATTGGCAATAGTTCGTTCTCGTGCATAAACATTAACCTTTCTAACGAAATGAATGTAGTGGAATATGTAAATCCCTTATCTACTGAGCCTTATTATACTACAATAAACAAATAAAATCAACAGTAAACAGTACCCAAAAGTGACATGTTATATTTATTAATTTATGGTAAAACATTGACAATATATCCAACGGTATTTATAATAGAGTTAAGAGACTAGTTTATTTTTTAAATGCTTTAATTTCTTTATAATACAAATATTGTATAATTTATTATTGGTGTAATAGTATAAGTAATAATAAAAGAAAGGAGTTTGTATGAATTCTGAATACCAAAAAATTCTAGAAAATGAAAAAGCATATGACTCCTTTGCAGATAGGCAATTTACCGATAATGAGGGTATAACTAGAGATAATGTAAAGCAAATTATATTAGACCGCTGTGCAGAGGCCAGAGACATTATCAACTCTACAAATAAACTTATTAACGATAATTTAGTGCCGGTGTTTAACGACCCTACGATACTTACTAAAGAAAAGGCCAGCGAACTCGAAGAATTTGCAGGGCTTTTATCTAGTTATACAAATCATGTCGATACAGGTATATCTTACGAGGTAAGGCATGCTTTAACTGTTTATGCTAAGCATGTAAAAGATGACCAAATGTATATAAGAAATACATTTTTTAAAGGGCTTACTTTATTTTATTTAGACTCAGCCTTATTTTCTGAAGAGATGCTTGAGTGCCATTTATCTATTATTTCATTTGCAGATAGATACGAAGAATTTGATAAAGATACTAGGAACTTAATAGTGCGCTCTTTTGGGAACACTTATGTAGCTTGCCCAAAAACAGATTTTGACCAATTTTTTAAATATGTAGATAATGCAATAGACTTTTGGGACAATACCGCTAGTAAATTTGACCCTGATTTTAATTGGCAGGCATACCATTTTAATGTAGATGAAAATATTTGCTCTAGGTGTGTTGCTGCGTTAAGGGATGGTTTTGCATTTAAAGAAAGCCATTTGTTGCGCATATACTATGCTGCTAAAAACTTAGCAGAAAGTGTAGATGAAGGAAAATCAGGGCTTTCAGTAAGCGCAAAAAGTAGAGCAAAGTATTTTTACTTAACTATATTAATGAAAATGAATGAGATTTCTACAAGGCGGTATGCAGAAAAAATATATGATATTTATAAAAGTGCTGGAAAAGGGTACGGTTTTGAAGATGTGTTTAAAAAGTTACAGCTTTCTGCAATTTACTTTCACACCTTAGCTAGGTTGCCTCATAATGATATGCCACTTAATGAAAGAGAAGAAACAACACAAGAGATAATAAAAGAAGTGTTTGATTATATTGACAAAATTCCTCCTGATATTAACAGCCCTACACTTCCACTCATGATAACTAACTTTTCTTCTGCTAGTGGACAATATTACAGAAGATACGATATATTAAAATTAGTGCTAAGCCTAACCGTTTTTAGGCATAAGCCAACATATGTTCACTCAGTAATGGTAGCTAAAATTAGCTTATTAATTGCAGACACAATAATTAAAACTTGTCCTGAACATTTTGTAGGAATAGGCGGATTAAGCTCTGCAGAAGAAGTTGTTGAAAAACGTGAAGACGTGTTAAGCCTAATTTGGTATGCAGGAATTACTCATGATATGGGAAAGATTGCGTATACACACATGGTTAGCCTTTATGTTAGAAAACTTTTAGATAAAGAGTTTGAACTTATTAAAATGCACCCAGAGAAGATTTCCATTTTCTTAAATCAATCTGACGAGCAAGAGAAGTCTCATGTTTTAAAAGATATTCTATACGACCAAGGTGAGGAGACTATTGAGAAAAACTTTGGTTTAGTAGACGATAAGACAGCATTTAGCTATTTTATTGATATAGCAATGGGGCATCATAAAAGTTTTGACGGCACATTTGGATATCCACCCGACTTTGACAACACGAAGTCTGTTGTTAAAAAGTTTATTGACATAATAACAGTTGCCGACTCTTTAGATGCTGCGACAGATATTGTTGGTAGAAGTTACGCGAAAGGCAAAAGTTTAGAAGAGGTGACGGTGGAGCTTATTAATGGTTCAAACACTAGGTATTGCCCGTTTGTATCTGAACTTGTAAGAGATGACGAGGAGTTAAAAAAGAGAATTACAAACGCAATTAAAGTGTATCGCTACGACATTTATTATTCGTCGTTCTTTTCAAAGGACATAAGAGAGACCATGAAGCCCGATTTGAGGTAAACGAAAAAAGTAATTA
>CAYJEZ010000043.1:15598-18885 GCA_964369215.1 uncultured Eubacteriales bacterium | reverse complement strand
CTCTCGTCTTCTGCAAGTAAAATTCTCATATAATTGCTCCTTTTTTCGCGGATTTAAACCATTAACAGTTTAAAGTAAATATATTATATCATACATTTATTAAAAATAGATTAAACAAAAAGAGAAAAAAGAACATCAAAATAAGTTAATAATTCAATTTATTTTGTTGATGTTGCTTATGCAAATAATTGGATTTTATCCTAAAGTAAAATTAATATTTTTAATTCAAATATAGCTTGAAAAGCTTGCCCAAAAATAGTATACTTTGTATCGACAAAATATTACTATTAACGAGGTTTTTTATGAACTACGATTTTACTACATTAAGAGACAGAAGCCAAGCTTTTTCAATGAAATGGGAACGAATGAAAGAGTTAAAAAAAGATATTCCCAGTGGTACCATTCCTTTTTCTGTAGCAGATATGGAATTTGTTAATGCACCTGAAATTATTGACGCTATAAAAGACTATCTTGATACACATAATTTAGGCTATACCATTGCGCCTGATGATTATTACAAAAGTGTGTGCACTTGGATGAAAGATATGCACGATTATGAGGTATCTGCTTGCGACATTGTAACAACTCCGGGTGTTGTGCCAGCACTGTATTATTGTGCAGACGTGTACTCAAATGACGGTGACGGAATAATTATTATGCCACCTGTTTATCCTCCTTTTTACGATGCTACAAAAAGGGAGAATAGACAAACAGTGTTATGCCCTTTAATATTAGAAGATAATCAATACATAATAGATTTTTCGTTACTTGAAAAACTTTGTAAAGACGAGAAAAATACATTGCTAATTTTTTGCAATCCGCATAACCCAGGGGGTAGAGTGTGGACAAAAGAAGAGCTTTATAAGGTAGCTAAAATTTGCTTTGACAACAATGTTTTTCTTGTAAGTGACGAAATTCATTGCGATATTACCATGCCAAGTTATACTCATTTTAGTATGGGTAAATTTACAGAGTTTGAAAATAATTTAGCTGTGTGTACCGCCCCTACAAAAACTTTTAATACTGCCTCTACTCAAATGTCAAACCTTATTATTAAAAATGCAGAGCACAGGCAAAAATTTATTGACTATAAAGTAAATCATTCTATTGAAGTAGGCAATGCTTTAGGGTTTGTAGCTTGCACTGCCGCATACACAAAAGGCCATGCTTGGAGAGAAGAAATGCTGAGTGTAGTGTGGGACAACTACCTATATATAAAGAATTTTATTGATGAAAACCTTAAAAATGTTACAATTTTTGATATGCAAGGAACTTACCTTGCTTGGATAGATTGTAGAGGATTAGATGTAAGCCATGATACCTTGATAGCAAAAATGGAAGAGCATAACCTATTTTTTGGAACAGGCACAATGTTTGGACCTGAGGGCGCAGGTTTTTTAAGAATGGTTCTAGCTTGCCCAAAACACGCAGTTGTAGATGCAATGGAGAGATTTAAAATTGCAATTGACGAGTTGCATAGTTAATATTATAGTTACAAAGTACTAATTAAGGGTCTATCACATTGATTTTATCGTTTGTGATAGACCCTAAGTTTAGCCACTAGGAACTAATTATTTATAATTTAATTTATATTGCATATTTGTGTGTTTGTAAGGTAGGGGTAAACAATTAAGTTTTTATTACTGAGATTTTCATTATGCATATTAACAGATGATACGCTAGAGCTATCGTATGTTTTAAAATAGTAAATACCTTTGTCTGCGTTAATACAGCATGAATACACCGTTATATCATAATTATCTCCGTCTAAAACACTGCCGCGAACCATTGAAACAGCGCTAAGCATATGAAACATTTGTGCAACAGAAGAAGACTCGGTTTTTTCTGCAACAGCATGTGCTTTTAAAAAATATGCCTTAACAAACCTCGACTGAGAAGAGAAATCTCCAGGTAAGCCTAATGCACCTAAACCCATACAATAATTTTTCAGCTCAATTTCTTGTGTGAATGAGTTAACAGGGCTTTTGTTTGAGAGTTGCATATAATTGTTTAAATTGTGCATTTGCATATCGAATGATGGATTATTTGTCATAATTCCTGTTTTATTTTCAAAAATGCTCATTCCATTTTTTGTGCACTCTACAACTATAGAGGTAGTTTTGTCAGATATAATAAAATGTAGGCTAGGAATAGGCAAATTTGGTGAGAAAGGGGTGTCGGTAATATTAATTTGCTCTAGTAAGCTTTGCGCTTGCAAAACGTTTGCTGCCTTACAAAGTATATATGGTATTAACTCTACTACCGACACATTATCTTTTTCTTTTATTACTTTGTTATAATGCGCCATTTCAGGAAAATTAAGCCCTGCCACATACAGACCTTTTTCGTTTACTGCCTCGGCAAATAGAGGGTAATCGTTTATAACCATTGCCGCTCCAATAATTGCGTAATGGCTATCTATTGTAGCAGTGTCTTTAAATGAAAAAGCATAGCTTCTTGGTACTATAACTATTTTTCTGTCAAAATCAAAGCTGATGTCCATGTTTCTACCAATGTAAAAATCTTTATTGTTCCAAGAAATAGATGTACACATAGTTAACACTCTTTTCTATATTAGTTTTATAATTAATTTTCTAAAATTCTGCCGTCTGTAGATATTGTAACCACATGCCACGGGATAAATTTTCCGCTTGCCTTTAATGCATTTACTGCCGCTTTCTCTATGCCACCACAGCAAGGAACTTCCATTCTAACAACAGTTAAACTTTTAATTTTGTTTTGTGAAATAATATTTGTTAGCTTTTCGGTATACTCTCCGGTGTCAAGCTTAGGGCAACCTATTATAGTTACTTTGTTATTCATAAACTCACTATGAAAATTAGCATATGAGTAAGCCGAACAGTCTGCAGCTATTAATAAATTAGCGTTATTAAAATAAGAGGCGTTTTCAGGCACTAATTTTATTTGAACAGGCCACTGCCTAAGTGCAGACTTAACTTCAACAGCATTATATGTGCTTTTATTAGTGTTAAACTCTTTAACATTATTGCCAAGACATGCACTTGTAAACGACGTAGAATTTGTGTTTTGGGTTTGCTTGTCTGAAAAGCTAATTGCATTAACTGGACATACAGGTAAGCAATTACCTATTCCGTCACAGTAGTCGTCTCGCACTACTTTTGCTTTGCCGTTTACCATTTCAATTGCACTTTGCTTGCAAGTTTTAGCACAAATACCACAACCTATGCATTTATTCTCGTCTATATTTATTGTTTTTTTACTCATTTTTTTGACCATCCTATTACTTAGCTTGACCGATATTATCC
>CAYJEZ010000043.1:0-15498 GCA_964369215.1 uncultured Eubacteriales bacterium | reverse complement strand
ATTATACATGATTATTATTAACAAGGGTTTACCAAAATATCAACAAATGAATTCCAAGCTAATTCACAGTTTGCATTTTTCTTAAATTGAATATTATTTTCAATTCCGTCGCAAATAATAATTAGTAAATCCAAGTTTCTAGAAAAATTGTCCTCATGAAAAATGCTTAAATCTATCCCTCGTCTGATAAAAGCCTCATAAGTTTTTTTATCTTCAAACTCATACTCTCTAAGCTTTTCACCAACACTCTCAATTCTATCTGCTTGAATAATAACCTCTGCTTGAAATTTGGCGTAATTAGGGTCTTCTGAATAAAACTGAATAAGGTCTTTGCCGTATTTTAGTAAAAATTCTTTGTACTCTTTTTTGGTTTTTACTGTGTTAAGCTTTTCTAAATCGCCTTTAATAATGTGAATATAAGAGTCGATTAGCTCTAATAAAATTTCTTCTTTATTCTTAAAAAAATAGTATACTGAGGGCTTTTTAATTCCTACCATTTCACTTATTTTTCCAATTGACGCCTTGTTGTAACCCTCTGTAGCAACTAGATGATACATGGAGTCTAGTATTTTTTCTCTTGTGTCAGACATAATAAACACCTCTTTTTATATAAATATTAATAACCATACTCTTTTTTATAGCGCTTATACATATATATAGACACCGCAACGGTTAAAAACTCAGCCACAGGAACAGCCAACCATACACCGATTATACCGAAAATATTTGGTAAGGTTAACAACGAAATTACTATAAAAACTAAAGTTCTAAGAACCGATAATATGGCAGAGACTTTTCCGTTTGAAAGCGCTGTAAAGTGAGAAGAAATATACATGTTAATACCCATAAAAATATAAGCAGTAGAGAATATTATAAGGCCTGTTTTAGCAGTGTTAAAAGTAGGGCTGTTTGGAGAAATAAATATGCCTATGGCAAAATCTGCAAAAACAACTGAGAATAAAATTACCGCTACAGAGCAAATTGTCATTATTATAAAGCTAATCTTTGTAATTTTTTTAAGTTGCTCATGGTCGCCCATACCGTATTTACAGCTTATTATTGGAGAGACTCCCATAGAATAACCCATATAAACAGCAATTTGAATCATTTGAATATATAAAATTACAGATATTGAGGCAACACCACTCTCGCCTGCTATGTTAAGTAAAATTATGTTAAACATAAAAGTGGTAATGGCAGTAGATAAGTTTGTAACACATTCAGATAGTCCGTTATACATACTGTATACAATATCTTTTTTATTCCACACAGGTTTTACAAAATGTAATATTGATTTTTTGTTTATTGCAAAGTAAATTAAACCAAAAATTCCTGGAATAGTAAAGCTTGCCCCTGTTGCAAGAATTGCACCTAATATTCCCATTTCAAGCTCTTTAATAAGCAAGTAATCTAAAAATATATTTGCAAGTCCTCCTGAAAAAGAAGATACAAAACCTATAATAGGTTTGCCTGCTGTAACAAAAAAGCACTGTGTAAAAACTTGTAAAAATAATGGTATAAAAAATCCGCCTAAGCCTAATAAATATATTTTTGCATATTCGTATAGAGCATCGCTTGTTCCGAGAATTAAAAGTATTTGCTCTGGAAATATTAATATTATTAAAGTAAAAAATGCACCAATCATAATGCCTATTAAGTAAATTGAGGTAAAAAAGCTTCTTGCCCTTGTGGCGTCGCCCTCGCCTATAAGCCTTGCTATAATTGCGTTAGCTCCTGTTGCAAACATTAAAGCAATGGCAAAACCTATGCTCATTACAGGATATACAATGTTAATTGCCGACAAAGCATTTTCGTTAACATAATTTGATACGAACATACCGTCTATGATAGTATAAGTTGACATAAACACCATCATTATTACTGTTGGCAATGCGTATTTAAAGATTGAAAAAAAATTAAATTTTTTCATTAAAACACTATTTTCCATACTAATATAAATCCTATCTGTAAATTAAAAATATTTTTATCTTAATACAATTATATCAATATTTCCATTTTCTGGAATAAAATAAAATTGTGCAAAAATTCCTAAAAATTTTAACAATTTGCATTAAGAAGATAATTTAGTTAGATATTCAAATTGTTGTATACCTAACGATAGGTATATTATAATTCACAAAAAAGAAAAGTGGTTAACAATTTGTAAACATATTGATAATTATCTTAATTTTACAGAGAGTTTGTGATACAATTAAACGCAATTGGTTGAAAGGCAAAACAGAAGTTTAATAATGAACTTCGTGTGTATGAAAATTAGTTCATAACAAAAAAGGATAGATGTTTATTATGAGTAAAATAGAGATTTTAGCACCCTGTGGAAATAAAGAGTGCCTTAATGCTGCAATATTTTGTGGTGCGGACGCTGTATATTTAGGTGCAAAAAAATTCAGTGCAAGAGACTCTGCAAACAACTTTGATTTTGATGAGTTGAGAGAGACTGTGAACTTTTGCAGAATAAGAGGTGTAAAAGTTTATGTAACCGTTAACACTCTTATTAAAGATAGTGAAATAGAAGAGCTAAAAGACCTGCTTAAATTTTTATGCGAGCTTGCTGTAGATGCAGTTATTGTACAAGATTTAGGTGTTATGTTTTTAGCTAAAGAGTTATGCCCAAATTTAGAAATCCATGCATCTACTCAAATGAGCCTTGCAAGTAATTCAGCAGTAAAATTTGCATATGAGCAAAGTGTAAAGAGGGTGGTGCTAGCTAGAGAGCTTAGCTTAAAAGAGATAAGAGAAATTGACAGCACAAAGGTAGAAACTGAAGTGTTTGTACATGGTGCATTATGTATGAGTGTATCTGGCAGATGTTATTTTAGTGCAATGCTAGGCTCTAGAAGTGCAAACAGAGGACGATGTGCCCAAGTTTGCAGGTTACCTTTTAAAGCCAATGGAGGAACAGGTAATGACTTAAGCCTAAAAGATTTAAGCATTACAAAACATATTAATGATTTAGCTAATATTGGTGTATGCAGTGCAAAAATAGAAGGCAGAATGAAAAGGCCTGAGTATGTAGCTGCTGCAGTTACTGCTGCGGTGCAAACAAGAGACAATGGTGAATGTGAGCCTTGGATTAACGAAGCACTAAACGCAGTTTTCTCTCGCTCTGGTTTTACAGACGGCTACTATAAAGGCAAAAAAGGCAAAGATATGTTTGGGATTAGAACAAAAGAAGATGTAAAAAAAGCAGATTCATCTCTTTACGGAAAAATTCATGAGCTATATAAAAATGAGAGACAAGTTATTGCTTTATCTGGAGAGATAGAGGTGAAAATGGGCGAGCCTGTAATGCTTTCTCTTTGGGATAATTTCGGAAACAAAGCAGAGCTTAGTTCAGATCTTTTAGTAAGTGAGGCTATTAATAGAATGCTTACAGATATAATACTAAAAGATAAAATAGGAAAAATGGGTGGAACACCTTACTACTTAACTAATTTAAAGGTAAAGCTTGAGAATAACTGTTCGTTTCCGTTGTCTGCACTTAATGAGTTAAAAAGAAAAGCAATTGAGATAATAAGTGAGAAAAGGTCAATAAAACCTGCAATACCATTTAAAGATAAGCGTTTTCATTCTACTGTAATAAAAATGGTAAAAACTATGAAATTAAGGGCACAGTTTAGAAGTATTGAGCAAATACCCGACGATGTAAGCATGCTACAAATGATTTACTTGCCACTAGAATGTGACTTTAATAAAGTAAAAAAAGTAAGAGCCGCGGCGGTAATGCCTGAAATAGTTTTCGGTAGTGAAGAAAAGGTTAAAAAAAGAGTTAAAAAACTTATTGATAGCGGGGTAGGTGACTTTATTTGCCCTAACCCATATGCTTTGAGAATTGTAAAAGAGCTAGGTGGGAAAATACATGCTGCATACTCAGTAAATGTTACAAACAGCTTTGCACTAGCTAATCTTGAGGGATATGAGGTAATGAGCACAGAGGCATCTATTGAGCTTACAGTTAAAGAGATAAACCAACTTAACACTGATATGCCTTTAGGTGTGTCCGTTTACGGTAGACAAACACTTATGCTAACAAGAAACTGCCCTATTAAAAATGGTTATACTAACTGTAATAACTGCAACGGTTCAGGAGTTTTGGTAGACAGAATGGGCGAGAAGTTTCCTGTAATGTGCAGTAGTTTTAGTGGCATATCAAAATACAGTGAGGTGTTAAACAGCACAGTTTTAAGCCTAAGCGATAAGTTAAAAGATTTCACAAATGCAGACTTTGGAATACTGCGTTTTACTGTGGAAAACAAAGTTGAAATTCAGAAAATATTGAATGAATTTGTAGAGGGAAAAAAGCCAGAATATAAGCACACTAAGGGGCTTTATTACAGAGGTATTATATAATTGTTGAAAAGTCGGTTGAAAAAGTTGAAAACCATCACATTTTAATGCTAAAATTTTAACAAAATATAAAAAAATGAGGTAAAAAATGAACTACATATTAAAAATCATGAAATGCAGAGAAGATGCTATAATTCCAAAACAAGCAACAAGTGGCAGTGCGGGTTACGATATTTATGCTTGTAATGACGAAACAGTAACTATCCACCCAGGAAAAACAGCAGTGATACAAACAGGAATTTGCATGCATTTGCCACATAACACAGCAGGCCTTATTTACACACGTAGTGGCTTGGGGATTAAACATGGAATAAGGGTTACAAACGGAGTAGGAGTTATAGACAGCGACTACAGAGGAGAGGTTAGGGTAGGGCTTCATAACATTAGTGATAAAATTTTTGAGGTTAATAAAGGCGACAGAGTGGCTCAGCTTGTGATAAGCCCTGTAATTCACCCTGAGATAATAGAGGTAACTGAGCTGGATTTTACCGAAAGAGGAGACAAAGGTTTTGGTAGCACAGGTTATTCTAGCGAAATTGATGAAAAGTAATTTATTTTAATTTTAAATTATAGAGGGACGGGTATAACTATGAAAATAGGACTAGGAATAGACACCGGAGGCACGTATACAGACGCAGTAATATACAGCTTTGATGAAAATAAAGTACTCGCAAAAAATAAATCTTTAACAACAAAAGAAGACCTAAGCATTGGAATAAAAAAATCTGTATCAGGCTTGCCTAATGATTTATTAGCAAAAGCAGAGGTTCTGTCTGTATCTACAACGCTTGCTACAAATGCCTGTGTTGAGAACAAAGGTGGCAGGGCAAAGCTTGTTTTAATGGGAACGAACGAGAAAACATTAAAATGGATAGACGCTACCTCTGCATATGGTATAAAAGAAGACGCAAGATTTTGCGTTGATATTGAAAACGGCTGGGACGAGAAACACGTAGGCGAGGTAGACTGGGAAAGTATTACAAGCGACAACCAAGAGTGGTTTTCAGACGCACAAGCCTTGGCTGTGGTTGCGAAAAATGCGGTTCACAACGGTGGAGCATATGAGAAATCGGCTGAGAGTTTTTTAAGTGAAAAATACAAGGTGCCTTTTATAACCGCAAATGAAATAGCAAGCAACATAAACATGATGGAAAGAGGTGCGACAGCTTTACTTAATGCAAGGCTTCTTCCTGTTATGGAGGAGTTTATGATTGCGGTAGGTAAGGCGTTTGACGAACTAGGCCTTAATATTAAAAAAATGGTTGTAAGAAGTGACGGTAGCTTGATGAGCGAAGAGTTACTATTAAAACATCCTGTAAAAACTATTTTAAGTGGGCCTGCGGCAAGCGTTTTAGGTGCTAACGAACTTTCAGTTAGTGCAGACAGCCTTATAGTAGATATGGGAGGAACTACGACAGATATATCGATAGTAAAAAATTCAAAACCTGTTATGACAAACACTATATCTATAGGCGGATATAAAACTCAAATTAAAGGCGTTTATATTGACACGTTCTCACTAGGTGGAGACACAAGGGTTTTATTAAAAGAGAATAAATTTGTTTTAGACAACAGAAAAGTAGAGCCACTTTCTTCTCTTGCAGTTAAATACCCTCAAATAAAAGAAGACTTAAAATGGCTTGTAGACAACGGCAGACTATCGGGCTTTCCTATTTATGAGTTCTTGTACCTTGTAAAAAAACCAAGTGAAAAAGCTAATTACAGTGGGGCAGAGTTAAGCATTGTTAAAGCGCTAGAAGGCGGACCGTTAATGCTTGGTAAAAGTAGTTTTGACTTATATAGCATGAACACCGAGAGACTTGAGGCTGAGGGAATTGTTATGCGCAGTGGTTTAACACCTACCGATATTATGCATATAAAAGGCGACTTTACAGCACATGATAAAGAGGCGGCAGAGCTAGGTGCACGTTATTTGCTTAATAACCGAGGCAGTGTTGAAGAAGAAAACGAAGAAGAGCTAGCTAAGCTTTGTGACGAGGTTTATGACTTAGTATGCAAAACTCTTTATGAGAATATTGTTATTACCTTGCTTCAAGACAAATATCCAAATTTGTTTGAAAAAGGAATGGACCCACAAATATTAACCCTTATAAGCGAAAATTGGAGTGATGAAAATCACTTCTTCGGTATAAATTATAAAACAAGGCCGGCACTTATTGGCGTTGGTGCACCAATACATGTGTTTTTGCCTAGAGTTGCTAAGGTGCTTAATACAGAATGCATAGTGCCAGAACACGCAGAGGTAGCAAATGCAGTAGGCGCAATAGTAGCAGACATAAGCGTTGAGACTACAACAGAGATAGCGGCAGATTACTCGGAAGGGTTTTTAGACGGCTATATTGTATACACTGATGACGGAAACGAGAAGTTTGATGATATTGAGCAGGCGAGAGAGTATGCAAAAGATAAAGCAGGAACATATGTAAAAGAGCAAGCAAGGCTAAGAGGCGCTTTGGGCGAGTTAAGCGTAGTTAGCGAGTTTCAGTTGAGGTCGAGCGCGTCAAAAGATGGCTCGGACATCGACTTAGGAGCACTGCTATATACTGTTGCCACAGGTAGGGTATAGATAAAATTTATAGCCAAATACAGTAAAACTATTATAGTTAATTAAGTTAAAAAAACCAAGAAACAATTGAAATAAGCTAAAAGTCAAACATTAATTTGACTTTATATATGCGGTTTTTCATTTGGGAGTTGGTAGTGTTTGGGGTTTAATTTACTATACTATAGTTGTTTAGTTTAACTTCAAAAATAGAATGCATATGGGGGCAAGTGGTACTTATGCAAAATAAAACTCTTTGTTTTACAGGGCACAGAGAATTGCCTACAGGTGAAGACCTTGTAAAACTAAAAGGAAAATTGCTGGCAGAGATAAAAAACAGTTATTTTGAAGGTTATAATCACTTTATTTTTGGAGGAGCACAAGGGTTTGACCTATTAGCAGCAAAAACAGTACTTGAGTTAGCGAATGAATATGGCGACATAAAGCTAACAGCGGCAATACCTTTTAAAGGGCAGTCAAGCAAGTTTAGTTTTGAGAACAAAATTTTATATGATGAGGTGTTGTGTGCTTGTAACAATACATTAGTGCTGTCTCAAACATATAGCAAAGATTGCTATAAAATAAGAAACCAATATATGGTAGATAAGTCAAGCAAAGTTATAGCCTATTATAACGGAAAAGTTAGAAACGGAACAGGACAAACTGTAAGAATGGCAATGACAGCTAGATTAAATATAGTTAATCTGTTTTTTTAATTAATGGTTTAAGGTTCTATATTTTAAGCAAAAACAATAAACCAAATTATGTGCACGTGTGACAGACATTTGTTGACGTATTATGCACAATAATAAATGAACAGTTAAAAAATTTGATTAATTTAACTAAAATAAACATAAGTGACTTAGCTACTTGCAATTTTTTTCATAATATTGTATAATAACTTTTGTTTAACTTAATATATTTTTTATTGAAAGGGATGATACCTGTGCGTGTATATAATTTTTCTGCAGGACCTTCTATGCTACCCGAGGCTGTTTTAAAAAAGGCTTCTGACGAAATGCTAGATTATGAGGGCAGTGGTCAAAGTGTTGCTGAGATGTCTCATCGTAGTAAAGTTTATGATAAAATAATTACAGATTGTAAGGCTTTGCTTATTGAAACCTTAAATATACCCGACAATTACGAAGTGTTATTTTTACAAGGCGGCGCGTCAACACAGTTTACAGCAGTGCCTTTAAACCTTTTTAAAAATAAAAAGGCAGATTACGTAATCAGCGGAATGTTCTCTAAAAAAGCTTATGAAGAGGCTTCAAGATATGGTGATTGCAAAGTGGTTGCAAGCTCTAAAGATAAAACTTTTAGCTATGTACCCGAGGTTAAAAGTGATGAATTAAGGGCAGATGCTGACTATGTGCATATCTGTCAAAACAATACTATATTCGGTACCAAATTTATTGATTTGCCGAACACAGGCGATGTTCCTTTGGTTGCCGATTTAAGCTCTTGCATTTTAAGCGAGCCTATAGATGTGAGTAAATACGGACTTATTTATGCCGGCGCACAAAAAAACATGGCACCTGCTGGTTTAACAATAGTTATTGTTAGAAAAGACCTTATGGGCAATGCGCAAGACATTACGCCTACAATGCTTAATTATGCAGTTCAAAGCGAGAACGACTCTATGTATAACACTCCGCCTACATACACAATTTATATGTGCAAATTAGTGCTTGAGTGGATTAGAGACGAAATTGGTGGCATTGATAAAATGTATGAGTTAAATAAAAAGAAAGCCGCTATTTTATACGACTTTTTAGATAGGTCTAAAGTTTTTAATGGCTGTGCTGATAAAGAGTATCGCTCTTTAATGAATGCTACTTTTAAAACAGACAGTGAAGAACTTGATGCAAAATTTGTAAAAGCAGCAGAGCAAAATGGTTTTATAAACCTAAAAGGACACAGAAGTGTTGGAGGTATGCGTGCCTCTATATATAATGCTATGCCGATTGAGGGCGTAGAAAAATTAGTTAATTTTATGAAAGAATTTGAGGAGGAAAACTAAAATGTACAATATCTTAACTTTAAACAACATTAGCGGTGTAGGGCTTAGACGCTTTACAGACAAATATGCGGTATCTGCCGCTGGGCAAAAGCCAGACGGTATTTTGGTGCGTTCAGCATCTATGCACGACACATATATGAACCCTGAGCTTGCTGCAATTGCAAGGGCAGGCGCAGGTGTTAACAATATACCTGTTAAAGAGTGCACAGAAAAAGGAATTGCTGTTTTTAACACTCCTGGTGCTAACTCAAACGCTGTGAAAGAGATGGTTATAGCATCACTATTAATGAGTTCAAGAAGAATTATTGACGGTATTGCATGGGCAGAGAACCTAAAAGGTAATGGTGCAGATGTACCACAGCTTATCGAAGAGGGTAAGTCAAACTTTGCAGGACCTGAGTTAATGGGTAAAAACTTAGGTGTTATTGGCCTTGGTGCAATAGGCATAAGTGTTGCAAATGTAGCTAAATCTTTAGGTATGAACGTTTATGGACACGACCCTTACCTTTCTGTTCAAGCTGCTTTGGGCTTGTCAAGAAGTGTGAGATACGCTCCATCAATTGATGATATTTACAAAAATTGTGATTATATTACAATTCATGTGCCTCTAACTCCACATACACAAAATATGATTAACTATGAGAGTTTAGAGAAAATGAGAAATCATGTGAGAATTCTTAACTTCTCAAGAGGCGAGCTTGTTAACAATGAAGATATTATTAACGCTCTTAAAAATAAGCAAATTAACGCTTATGTTACAGACTTCCCTAGTGATGACTTATTAGGTATTAGAGGAGTTACTGCTATTCCTCACCTAGGTGCATCTACTCCTGAGTCTGAAGACAACTGCGCTGTTATGGCGGTTGACCAATTAAGAAATTACCTAGAGACAGGAAACATTGTTAACTCAGTTAACTTGCCTAATGTTCAGCTTCCAAGGTCATTTAACTGCACAAGGCTATGCCTTGTTCATAAAAATGTACCTAACACTATTGGTTCGTTTGCGGCTATTTGTGGTAGTATGGGCTTAAATATTGAGAATATGATAAGCAAAGCAAGAGGAGATTATGCTTATACTATTCTAGATGTTACAGGCGATATGGAAAAATATGACGAGAGCGTTTTCTTAAAAGAAGATTGCATTGTTAAAATTAGAAAAATATAGTTAATTGGGTTGTTGCCTTAGTAGCTATTTAATATTAAAGAGAAAACTCTCACTTTTATTTTGAAGTGAGAGTTTTTATATTATTTTAGAATTAATATAAAAATAGATTGACTTTATATAAAAGTTGAATTAAAATTGTTGTAGGTTATAAAATTGAACGATATATTATAGAAAATTATGAAATTAAAGGAGCTGTATTAAATGTCAAGCTATATCAGAAGAAGCACCCCCGGAGACACATCTTGGTTTGTTAACGACCGTTTTGGAATGTTTATTCACTGGGGTATTTATGCAATGCCAGCAAGACACGAGTGGATAAAAACTCGTGAAAAAATTACAGAAGAGAAGTACGATAAATACTTCAAATATTTCGACCCAGACCTTTATGACCCAACTGAGTGGGCAAAACAGGCAAAGGCAGCAGGTATGAAATATGTAGTACTTACAACAAAACACCACGATGGCTTTTGCCTATTTGATAGCAAACACACCGATTACAAGGCTACAAACACTCCTGCTAAACGCGACCTAGTTCGTGAGTATGTAGACGCTTTTAGGGCAGAGGGATTACATGTAGGGTTCTACTACTCTTTAATCGACTGGCATCACCCAGAGTTTCCACTTGACAATTTACACCCAAGAAGAGACGACGAAGACGCATTTGAGCAAAGCAAAGACAGAGATGTTAAAAAATATGCAAAATATATGAGAGACCAAGTTACAGAGCTTTTAACAAACTACGGAAAAATAGATGTTTTATGGTTCGACTTCTCTTACTCTACCCAAACTTACGAGAAATGCCCTTGGATGAAAGGCAAAGGAAAAGAAGACTGGGAGGCAGAGGAGCTAATAGCCTTAGCAAGAAGCCTACAACCTCATATAATTATAGACAACAGAACAGAGCTAGAGCAAGACCTTTGGACACCGGAGCAGTACCAACCAAAAGAGTGGGTAAAACACGCTGAAACAGGAGAGTTAGTAACATGGGAGGCATGCCAAACATTTTCAGGCTCTTGGGGATATTATAGAGACGAGATGACTTGGAAATCTCCTGAAATGCTTATACAAATGCTAATTAATACAGTGTGCATAGGCGGTAACCTACTTATGAACGTAGGACCAACAGCCAGAGGTTATTTAGACAGCCGTGCAGAAAATGCGCTTAAAGTATATGGAGACTGGATGAAATACAACGGACGCTCTATTTATGGTTGTACTATGGCAGAGCCTGAGTTTACTGCCCCAAATGGCTGTAAATTTACACAAACCGAAGACGGAACAAGGCTATATATTCATCTGTTTGAGTATCCATTTAGCGTACTAGAGCTTAAAGGGTTTACGGGTAAAATTGACTATGTGCAGTTTTTACACGATGCTAGTGAACTTAAGTTTTATGAAAACGAAGTAGACCACTTTAGCGAGGGAAGAACGAAATCTGACGACTTAACAGTTATAGAAGTTCCTGTTGTTAAGCCTGATGTTATTGTTCCTGTAATTGAGATTTTCTTAAAATAATTATTATTGTATCATGATAAAATGTGCTATGATGAAATATAGTTAAACCGCTACAAAATCAGAATAAATCTCTGCTTACAAAACCTATACACGAAAGCTTTTTCAATAAGACAAATAAAGTAAGGGTTATTCAAATGCAAGTTTCATTTGAATAGCCCTTATGATTTTTGCTAATTTTATTAATTTTAGCACAACTCTTTTTTATGGTATCCGAATTTCTTTCTCATAGTACTTACAAGTTCCCTCTATCCAAGATTCAAAATAGCCTCTTATTCCAAAGTCTTCGTTTAAATCAAAATAGGCGCTTAAATACTCGCATAAATAAGATATATAGCTGTTAAAGCAGTAGTAAGCAAGCCTGTTATTGTTTAGCTTATAGTCTATTTTGTGTAATTCAAAATTAAAAGCTTCAATGGTGTTTTTATATGCAAGGTTAAACCAAGCGTCTCTCTCAGGCGGTGCAATCATTGGGTGGTCCCAGTCAATTAAATACTGCTTATTAGGGGTAACTATCATATTACCACCTGCGTCTCCATGGGTTATATATAAATTAGTATAGTCGTTTTTGCATTTATCTGAAAAATACTTTAAACTATTTATCCTCTTCTCAATTCTGTCAGAATATTCGCTAAAAATATCAAGCACTTTTAGGTCTTCTGTGTTTCCCCTTTTTTTTAGTCTATCACATAACGAATAAAAAGTGTCGATAATCTCTGCACAGAATGTCTCTTTTTTTATATCAAGATTTTCTGTGTTTATTTGATAAATTTGCCTGAGCATTCTTGTTTTTTCATCATTGGTTTCGTCTGTCTCAACATTTTCACCCTCAATCCACTCAAAAACACCTAAAATACCTGCTAAAAATTTTGAGTACAAAGAATTAGACTTACTATAAATTATTTTTGGTATAAAATCTATTCCGCTTTCAATTAACCTATTCATAACTTCAAAAGAGTTTTTGTAATAAGGCTTTTGCTCAGTAGAGAATACAATTTTAACAAAATAACTATTGTGTTTGTCAGTCACTTTCCAAGTTTCTCCATAAAAGCCACGCTTAGCCTCTTCTATTTTTGCCTCAGAAATTTCATAATTAGAACAAATAAAATTTAGAAGAGTTTTTTTGTATTCATCATCTCTTTTTTTAGCATACATGCCACTCACCTCATTATAAAATGTTATTTAGCTTTTTTTCTCTTTGCAAGTGCATTAAAAACAGCTGGTGTTTGAGAAGTGAAAGAAAATTCTTCATCGGTTAGCGGGTTTTTAAATTTTAGAGTTTTTGCATGCAGGCAAAGTCTGCCTATAGGGTTTGTTTCAGACTTGTATTTTTTGTCGCCTGCTATAGGGTGCCCAAGCTCGCTTAAATGCACTCTAATTTGATTTTTTCTTCCTGTTTCAAGTTCAATATCAAGCAAAGAATAACTGCTGTTTTGTGCCTTTACAGAGTAATTTGTAATAGCCAATTGTCCAGAGCTTGCAGAGTACATAAAGCCTGTTTTTGTCTCTTTTAAGTGCGATTTAATAGTATCACTTTTTTTAGACACATGTCCCTCAACAACCGCTACGTAGCCTCGCTGAGTAACAAGGTCGCTCCAGTTCTCTTGCAGTGCCTCTTTCATTCTTTGAGATTTTGCAAAAACCAAAAGCCCTGAGGTTTCTCTGTCTAGCCTGTGCACAATAAATATTTTATTGTTTTTGTTTACCTCTTTAACATAGTCGCTCAAATGTCTATAGGCTGTATTAAATTTTTCTGTGTCTGTTGCAACAGTCAACAAACCCTCTGGTTTAATAATAACTATTAAATCTTCGTCTTCATAAATAATATCAAAAGGGCAGACAGGGGTAAATTTATCCGGCTTGTTTTCTTCTATTTTAACAGTATCTCCTGATTTTAAAGGGTGGTCAAACTTTTTTTGTTTTCTATCATTTACGCTTACATCATTTCTAGCTAGCATAGACTTAATATTGTTTCTCGATTTGCCCGTTAGCTCGCTTATAAGAAAGTTCATTAGCGTATTGTCTTCTTTAACCGATAATATTATGGGTTTTGCTTCTTTTTTTGGTTTTTTCAAAATAATGCCTCTTTTCTTTATTATACCAATATGAAAGAAAACATAATAAATTATCCTAGAAAACAAATAAAAAGCTTAATCTATGTGCTTATTTCTTTATTTCTGTTAGAGGTTAATTTAAAATATTCGCCTTGTGAAAATATTATAGCATACATAAAAAATAATATAAAGCATTATTTCAGTCTAAAATAAAATATATATAGTCATACTACTGTGAAATCATAACAAAAATCTGCCACAAAAGCTATTATATAAAAGTTTTGTGAGCAGATTATTGTGATTTTTGAATTGCTTTGACTATAATATAAAGTAAAAAGATTTTTAGCTTACTAAGTGACCGCTATCGCTTTTTGTTATAAGAAAAATGCTCTCTTCATAGCCTGTTGCAGCATTAATATAAACAAGCACTTCTTGCTCGCTCTCTTTATCAATGCATGAGAACTCATAACATAACACCTCGTTTTCTCCAGGTGTTGGAACAATTGCTAGATTTGAATTTTTGACCTCTAGGTTAGGGCTGACCCCATTTAGAGCTTCTTCTTCACTTATTTTAGGGCTTATATCGTCTCGCTCTCTATGGTTCATCAGGTAGCCTGTGTTGCTAAATGCTACTACGTTGCCCTCGCCTAGCTCGATGCTTACCTTTACTAAGTCTGGGTACAATATTACTTCGTCTTGGGTAGGAGCAAAATTAATCGTACAAACATTGTCGTTTATTACATAGTAGCTTTCTTTCATGCTGTCATCGCCTGAGTTAGAAAAATGCTCAAGCGATATTTCTAAGGCATCTTCATAGCTTAGGCTTGCCTCTTGCGTGTCTGTATCTTTTTTCATATAGCTAACAACTCCGCCTGTTTTAGTAATTTTAATGCTAACTCCCTCTCCCTCAAACTGATATGCGGCTAAACTTCCTTCGTCTGTGAATTTTAATGTTAATTCCTCGTCATCTATCTTTAAAAATTCGGCAGCTATTTCAAGGGCTTCGTCCTCTGTTATCTCTTTTTCATTTAATAAAAATTCAGGTTCGCGTTTTTCTACATGGTCTGAGTAAGGACCGTCGTATATCATTGTAGGCAAGGCAGATATCTCTTTTGATAAGTCGCTCAGCTCGCTGTCAAAAGAAGCAGGGATAGACAAATTAAGGCTTTGTTCTAAAATGTTTTTTAAGTTTCCCACTTGAATTTCGCCTTGTTCTGAACGGGCTCGTATATCGTCAAACTCTTTTTTTAGCATGCTTATTTGCTCAAGAAGTGTCTCAAATACTTCGTAGTCTTCTTCACTTAATTCTTCACCTCTAACACTTTTACTCTCTGCATAAAGCCCAAAATCGGCAGCTTTCGAGACACTTTTTTCAACCACCTCGTTATTATTGTCTGAAAAAGGAAGGTAGCTTATTGCGGTTTTTGCACCACTTGCAGACTCCATTAATACTGCTGCTATACTGCTTTGACCGGTAAGCGTATTTGTGTATTTTGCCTTTTTTAGCGCATTTTCCATATTGCCTAAATGTTCAGTAAAATCGCCTAATGAGCGAGTGTAAATATTGCTTAAATTAGCTCTGTATGAATTTGCAGAAATAACAGTATTGTACGCTAAAACTGAAACCGCAACAACAAGCAAAATAGATACAGCAATTATTGGTATTAATATTTTTTTATTCATATAAATAATTCCTTAAATTTGTTTTACATAATAGTAAATTAACTTAGAAAACACATCAGAAATAAAGGAAAAAGCTTTAATCTATGTGGTTTTTACTTTAGAGCTGTTAGTGGTTTCAAGTTTATTTACT